>NZ_JBALNQ010000038.1:20389-22683 GCF_036961885.1 Neobacillus niacini
CAGCCAAGTTTAACACAGCTTTATGTTAATAAACCGGAGTTATTACGATTTATATTTGAAAAATTTTTAGAATTAAGTTTATAAAAAAATATAATACGTAACGATTACGATTTCCTTATGTATCTTACAAAAAAATTACCCTAATTGCAAGCATAACTTTTATACATCAATTAAAAATTTATGTATGATAAGTAAGTAAAAACAAAGATGAGGTGGGATAAACATGAATGACTCAAAATTACTAAATGAAATCCTGGATTATAATCAAAAATTTGTTGAAAGCCGAGAATATGAGAAGTATGAAACAACAAAATTTCCGAATAAACGAACAGTTATTCTAACTTGCATGGATACAAGACTATTGGAATTATTACCTAAGGCTATGAACTTAGGGAATGGCGACGTAAAGACAATCAAAAATGCAGGGGCACTCGTTTCACATCCATTTGGAAGTATCATGAGGAGTATTCTTATTGCCGTTTATCAGCTTCAGGCAGAGGAAGTCCTCGTAATCGCACACTATGATTGTGGGATGAGTGGATTAAAGCCTGAACCGGTGATAGAAAGTATGAAGAATCGAGGGGTAACAGAGGAAACGATAGATACCCTTTCCTATTCGGGTATTAATATCAATAAATGGCTGCATGGATTTGACAACGTCACAGATAGTGTGGAGCATAGTGTGGGAGTAATCAAAAATCACCCACTTATGCCAAAAGGTGTACCTGTACACGGTCTAGTTATTGACCCTAAAACAGGAAAGCTTGATTTGGTTGTGGATGGGTATAATCACTAAAGTTCTTTTTTTTCTGGAACAGGGTCAAGCCCACCTGGATGGAAGGGATGACATTTTAAAATTCTCTTAAGCGTTAGCCAGCCTCCCTTTAGAGCACCAAACCGTTGAACGGCTTCTAATCCATAATGTGAACAGGTAGGATAGAAACGGCAGGTTGGAGGTTTTATGGGTGAAATCACAACTTGGTAAAAGCGAATGATCGAAATAAATATTTTTTTTAGCATAGGTACACCCCTCTCAATCAGATTACTTAAAAGATATCATAGATAGAAAAAAACGTCTAAATTGTTAAATATGCCTATGTAGATGAAAAAACTCGGAATTTAATGTATGATAATTGATAGATGTAAAAAAGGGAGTGGAGAATATTGCCTTCAGTAGAAAGCTTTGATTTAGATCATAATGCTGTTAAAGCCCCTTATGTTAGACATTGTGGGGTCCATAAGGTAGGAAGTGACGGTATTGTTAATAAATATGATATCCGCTTTTGTCAGCCCAATAAACAGGCCATGAAGCCAGATGTCATTCATACGTTAGAACATTTACTTGCATTCAATCTTCGTGCACATTCAGAAAAATATGATCACTTTGATATCATCGATATTTCACCAATGGGCTGTCAAACAGGTTATTATTTAGTTGTCAGTGGGGAGCCAACCGTTGAAGAAATTATTGACCTTCTAGAAGATACTATGAAGGATGCAGTTGAAATTATTGAAATACCTGCAGCAAATGAAAGACAATGCGGTCAAGCGAAGCTCCATGATTTAGAAGGCGCAAAGCGGTTAATGCGTTTTTGGCTGGAGCAAAGTAAAGAAGACTTAAAACAAGTTTTTGCATAGAAAAAAAGAAATTCCTATTCGAGTTGAATAGGAATTTCTTATTTATTCTCATCTTCTAGTTTTTCGTTCTTTAAATAGGGATTATCATCAATTGGATCGACAGTGTGTTTAAAAGTATAGGCTTTTGAAGTAGTAATAACTGCCAATAACAGCACAACGATAATAATGATAATGCTTACCACAAATATTGTATACATTTTATTCCTCTCCTTTTACCTTCTATTTTACCATGATTTTATTCGACTTTAACAAAAAAAGAAACTGCAGTCTGCAGTTCCTTTAACCGTGGTATGTAGTTTATTAATGAATATTCCTTGGATGGTAATTATGGGTACGCTGCTGTCCGTACTCTTCCTGTGCAAATTTTCCTTTCAAGCTTTCAATTAAATAAAGTCCCATTAAATCGTATAATTCCTGCTTATCCATCTCTTTAATCAAATGAAGAAGATCTTCATGTGACATTTCTTCTAAGAAGGCGAATGCTAACATATCAATATCCTCTTCATCACCTGTAAGCTTATCGCGATACATCTGAAATAATTCATCGACTAATCTCATTTTGTTCACCTCCATAGAATTTTGAAATTTTATCCTTACTTATTCAATTCCCCTTATGATGAAAAATATCCTCTATAGCTGAAGCAAAAGATTTTAAA
>NZ_JBALNQ010000039.1:0-61528 GCF_036961885.1 Neobacillus niacini
ATGTTAATGATAGAATGAAAGCGTTGACTAAGGTGGATTTATTCTCCGTTTCATTTATTTTTGTTGGTGTTCGTATCCTTTTTTATTTATTTGCTAAATACACCTAAATATTCGGGAGGGATTTCATGTTAAAAAAGTACGTTTTTATATGGACGATTATCTTTGCCATGATGTTTATGCAATTTCCAGGAGGTTCGATTATTTCAGCAAAAGAGATTGAAGTATCAAATATCACAGATATCAGTTACAAGAACCTAGCCGCAGGACTCGAATATACTTTATCTCGGTCTCCGATTGACCCACACAGTGATGCGGCAGGTAAAGAGTTAACAGATGGGCTTTATGGTGGAGTGGATCGCAACAATGCCAACTGGACCGGATTTAAAGGCGTACCTTTATCCGTCACCTTTGATCTGGGTTCCAAAAAATCAATCGAAAAAATTTCAGCCAACTTTCTTCGTGATTCGGCTAACAGCGTCTTTTATCCAGCTGCGATCACCTATTACGTATCCAATAATGGGAACGACTGGAGTGTCCTTTCGAATCAAAGTCCTAAAAATACCTTATGGGGTGCTGGACCTGCCGAAACAGACGATACGATTTGGAATGCCCAACTAGATGGTGTTACCAACTATCCGGAAGCATATTTTGTATATGCCCGCTATGTGAAGGTGGAGTTTATCCCGGAGAATTGGTCTTTACTTGATGAAATTGAGATTTGGGGATATGACGAATTGAAATCCGGAGCAGTAGAAATCCCTTATACACCTTCGACATTTACGACTCCGTCTCAAGAAACAACCGGAGGAATCAGTGATCTTGTCTTGTTGTATAATGGAAACTATGCAAATGCACAGGGAGATTGGACACGTGATGAAATCAAACCATATGTCTCCTATGTTGACAAAAATGGAAAAGCGCTGGATTGGCTTTACGATGGGGTCCTTTATCTGGCGATCACCGCACAGAGCGGCAATAATTTGGGAGGACTAACTTCTGCCAACCCTTCCAATAAGGAAGATTGGCAATGGTATATAGACAAAACATTTGCTGGAAATGGCGATCTCGAAGAGCTGAATCAAGCTGTGCAGGATGCAGGCGTTGAACTGAATGACCCTTCCCACAAAGTAAAAGTCGTATTAACCGTCCCCTATCCGAATATGTATCAAACAGACTTTGGCGATGTTGATGGTGACAGTCTTTCTGAAAACTTGAGTACTTATGAAGGAAAACAGAGAGTGGTAACCTGGTATTTAAATCAAATTTTCTCGAATTGGGAAGAAGCCAACTTTTCTCACTTGGAACTTAGTGGTATTTACTGGATGAACGAAAACATTGAAAATGACGTTCCTTTTGAAAAAGAAATAATTGAGTACACCAGTAATTTAGTTCATGAAGAACAGTTAAAATTCTTCTGGATTCCAAACTGGTATACCAATGAGATTCATGAGTGGCAGGAAGTTGGCCTTGATGCTGTAGCAATGCAACCCAACCATTTCTTCTATGATAACACTGAATATCGGGTCGAGTGGGGAGCACATCGCGCCAAGAATTATGGTACAGGTGTAGAAATTGAATTTGATGAGCGCTTAATGACTGATCCAAATTACTTTGAACGTTACTTGCGTTACCTAAACGGCGGCGTTCAGTATGGGTATATGACAAATACATTCAAGGGCTATTATCAAGGTAACGATACTATCCTAAGAGCTGCCTATGGCGAAAGAGCCGAGCAAAGAATGGCATACGATTTACTCTATGAATTCGTAAAAGGTAGTTATAAACCTAGACCTATCATTGAACTTACACCTTCCACTAGTGGAGCTACAAGTGAACCCATTGTTTTTACCGTGGAAGTAACCTTAACTGGTGAGGGTAATCATGTTGAGTCCATAAAATGGGCTGAGGGTGAACGGGATACTGCGTATTTCCATTCTAATGGAGTAGAGATAACGAATAACCAATTCACTGTCTTAAAAAATGGAACCTACTCCATTTATGTTAAAGACAGCCTTGGTATTGAAAGAGTACGAAGTTTCGAGGTTACCACGTTAATTCCTGCGGGATATACCAACCTGGTATCAGGCTTAGCTTATACGATTTCTCCTGAGGCGACTTTAGATCAACAAGGATTAACCGATGGAGTGTATAACGGAAGTCTTTGGAGTGGAAATTGGACGAAATTCCAATATACACCTGAAGCATCCATCGTATTCGATTTAGGTAAAATTAATACAATTCAAAAGATCAATAGTAATTTTAGTAATGGAGGTTATGGAATAGCTTTTCCTAATTCCATCACTTATTCTTATTCAGAAGATGGACTCACTTGGATACCGTTGAAGGAAGTTCAACCATCACGTAATGATTCTACTTCAAAGATGACCTGGGACGGTACCTCCGATGGAGTTCCTGGAGAAGAGGATACATCTGCTGTGTATGCTAGATATATTAAGATTGATATTATTCAAGATGCTGAATGGACATTTATGGATGAAGTTGAGGTTTGGGGATTAGATGGAATTCAATATTTAGATAGTCCTGTACTCTCGGAAACAACCAAACCACATGGACAAACTGCTGGAAATGTAAAAGTAGATATATCCGCAAAAGCGCTTGGTCTTGGAAATACAATTACTGAAATTAAATGGGCTAATGGGGAAAAAGATTCATTCTATTTTGCAGACGCCGGGAATTCTGTTAAGTTAAACAACCCATATTTAATGGTGCAAAGCAACGGGATATATACCATTTATGCTAAAGACTCAGCTGGAAATGAAGTACTGAAAACTGTTTCAATCACGAATGTTAAAGAAAAGTAAGTGAGTCACCTTAGACCCGGTGTTAAGTAGATATTCCTATATCCTCTTAACATCGGGCTTTTTTTATAGAATTTTATAACTATCTGTGATATTCAGTATCTATTAACAGAAACTTAATGATAAAGCCAAAAAAACTTATTTTTAAATCAAGATTTTCTATTAATTTGTTGCTAAACATCCAAGCATATGTTTCGCCCCAAGGAACGATGAAGTTGAATACATCAAGGTTTGGTAACGTAAAGCTTTAATTCAGGTCTAAAAAAAATGATATCCTAATAAAACATTAGGACATCCCATTACTCACTTTATTTCGTCTAAGGTTGGGATGGCAGAAATCGCCCCAACCTTGGTGCAAACAAGCGCACCTACTTTATTACTAAATGAAATAATTTTTTTAAGCACTTCAAAATCTTCTAATGCTGGTTTTACATTGGCGAACTGGTAAAGCGTTGCACCAACAAAGGCATCGCCAGCACCGGTTGAGTCAATGGATTTTACTTTTACACTAGGAACGATTTCGCTTTGGTAACCATTAGAGAGATAAGTTCCTTCACTTCCCAAGGTTATTGCGATTATTTTTGCACCCATTTGATGTAAGGCTTGCGTGCCTTCAGCTAAATCACTGATTCTTGTGATGATGTGTAATTCTTCTTCACTTACTTTTACAAAATCAGCTAACGCAATCCCCTTTTTAGCTAATTCGATAAATTCAGTCTGCTTATTTTTCCAAAGGTCGGTTCGAAAGTTAGGATCAAACGAAATAAACTTTCCCTTATTCTTTGCATTTCGCATTACAGTGAAGTACGTCGTTTGAAACGGATCATTTAATAAAGCTGTGGCCGATCCGAAGTGGTGAATAGCAGCATCATTCAGCTTATCCTCTTCCAGCTCCTCTTCTAGTAAAAAGGCGTCGGCACCGCGATTAAAAATAAAATCTCTTTCTCCATTTGCTTGTAATGATACAAAAGCCAATGTGGTCGGATGTACATCATCGAGCACAATCATTGATGTATTAACTTTGGCATCATCAAGTGTCTTTTTTAAAAAATGTCCGAACGGATCATTTCCAACTTTCCCACAAAATAGAGCTGTACCGCCTAGTTTTGCGATCGTGGCACACACATTTGCAGGTGCGCCCCCTGCTTGCTTTTGGAAATTTTCGCCTTTACTTAAATTAATATCGACATCTGTACAGAAAAAGTCGATTAATAATTCACCGATACATATAATTGATGAATTCATTCTAAACACCACCCTTTTATAAAAATAAAGCTCTAACCAATTACACGATTAGAGCATCAAATGGTTATTTCCAAATTGAATTAAGTTCAGTTAACGTTAAATTCAATACCTTTGTTGTTCCTTCATGCGAAAATAAAAGAAGTTCTTTGCTTCCCTCACTTGGGAAAAGTAAGCTCGTAATCGCAATCTCCCCGTCATTGGCAAAAACCTCAACGGATGAAGTATCCACGAATACCTGGAGCTTTAACCGTTGATGATTCAACTTCATTGGTGCCTCTTGTATGGCTGGAAAGGATGTCGAAAAGCTATTATCGCCAGACTTAGTTCGGTCCACAAATAATTTCTCTTCTAAAACATTATATCCAATCACCGTTTTTTCTTCCTCAGCATGGTTGATGACAAATCCAAACTGGTTTGAACTTCCTTTTTCAAATTCAATATTTATTTCCATTAAGGAAAATGTTAATGGAATTGTGCTGGCTTCATTCGTATAAATTTTCATTTCTTTTCTAATCGTACAAACTTCAGCCACCGGCTTTTGGAATAAGCGAACTCCATCCTCTGTTGCAGCTAACGATAATTCTCTTGGCAACGTCATCGCACTTCGCCACACTTCAGTGGGTACTTGATTGGCATAGCGCCAGTTGCTCATCCAGCCAAGATAAATACGTCTACCATCTTGAATATCAGACCAGCATACACCTGCATAATTATCCCGCCCGTAATCTAACCATAATACAGTGGTGTCAGCGTAATCATTGATAAAAGTCGTTCCATCAAATTGACCAATAAAATATTGCGTCCTTGAACCTTCAGCAGTCTTACCATTATCTCCAATGCTAACGATCATTACCCACTTAACCTTGCCATCTATAGGTAAGGCAAACAGATCAGGGCATTCCCACACACCATCATGCGAACCAGCGGTATGACCGAACTCACTAGCAAATTCCCATTCTTTTAAGTTTAGCGAAGTGTAAATGGTAATGGTTTGACCAGTTGCTAATACCATTACCCATTTTTGGGTTTCCTCATGCCAAAACACTTTTGGATCCCGATAATCAGTTATCGATACATTTGAAAGAACAGGGTTACCTTGATATTTCACCCACGTTCTGCCGTTATCCTTACTATACGCTAAGCTCTGCTGCTGAAGAGGACGGTCAGATTCTGGATAAGTGCCAGCACTTGTATAAATTGCAACTAATCCTGGTTGGTTTTTGTCAAAAAAGCCAGTGGTATTGTTCCAATCGACAACGGCACTTCCTGAAAAAACCGCACCTAACTCATCAGGGAATAATGCAATCGGTAGGTGTTCCCAATGAATCATGTCCTTACTTACCGCATGCCCCCAGTGCATCGGTCCCCACGTCGTACCATATGGATGATATTGATAGAACAAATGGTATTCATCATTAAAAAAGACCATTCCATTCGGATCATTCATCCACTTTTCTTCTGGTGAAAAATGAAATTGTGGTCGGTACAGCTCCTTATATCTTTGTGTCATCGTTTTCGCTCCTTATTTAAGTGAAAAGGCTGTAGCAATGCGCAAGCACTGTACAGCCTTATTCATTTTATTTTTGGTTTCGGTCATAACCTTTCTGTTTAATCTCTAAGAATTCTTGTAGTCCGAGTCGGTCTAATTCTGCTAGATATTCAGACCACTCTTTTTCAACGCCGCCATTGGCAATCCATTCCGCACGTTTTCTTTTAATATAAGCAAATAAGTCCGTTTCGATGGTTGAAAGTCGATCAAGGTCCTCAATGGAGAAGAATACTTTAGGATAAATATTTTCTGCTTCCATATAAGGAACCATAACTTCCTTCATTAAGTTCAATCTCCAAGCTGCATCGTCTGGTTTTGTTGTCACTGTTCCATAATAACTATCTAATATCGCTAACGGTCCGCCGACAGATGTTTTCTCTCTCAATTCAACCGGTGCCGTACCTTCTAATGGAAGGTGCTTTAACATTTTTGTACTGTCATCCCATTCAAAAATATTTTGCTGCTTCTCATCACCAAACGTACCCCAGTTATTTTGAACAGATTGTGCAGGATCATAAAGCTGGTCAATCCACTTCGCTGTTAATTCTAGATTTTTATTTGCTGAGGTAACAACCATCTTAGAACGATCAAAGCCCATTCCATTTGTTCTTGCTACGTTTTGATGTCCTTCAGGTCCCTTTAACGGGGCAAGAAGATCATAGTCGTCGCCCATTCCTGTAATATTGCCTTTATCCCATGTGAAATATAAACCATATTTTTTGTCTCTGCCTTTTGCAAGATACGTATTCCAATCATGTTCAAATGCTTCAATATCGATTAAGCCTTCATTATAAAGATCGTTGAACCAGCTGATTGCCTTTTTATAGCTTTCATCCGCAGCTGTAAGTTTTACTTCTCCGTCATTCGTTACTACCGTGAAATCCCAGTTATCACCTAGACCAAATGCGCCGAATAAAGAATGTGGATCTTGACCGCCATCATTGATAATGAAAGACATTGGGATCTCGTCCGCTTCGCCATTTCCATTTGGATCCTGTGTTTTAAAAGCGATTAAAGCTTGTTTTAATTCCTCTGTTGTTTTCGGTACTGCTAATCCTAATTTGTTTAGCCATTCCATATTAATCCACGGGAAAGCGTCAACAGAGTGAATACTTTCTTTTCCTTCTCCTAGCTCTTCAATCCAAGGGAAAGCATACATATGTCCATCAGGAGCTGTCATCATTGCCTTGTACTGCGGTGCTTTTTCAAGGACTGCTTGTAGGTTCGGCATATATTGGATTAAATCTTCAACCGGAACAATAACTCCATCCTTCGCATGCTTTAATAATTCATAGTCGCTGAAGGCAGCGTTAAGGATTGCATCTGGAAGCTCTCCACTAGCAATCGCTAGATTTCGTTTTTCACCAAATACATCACCCGTATAGTTTCTCCAATCAATTTTTACACCCGTTTGCTTTTCTAAGCGTTGAAAAATCAACTTATCATTTGGATCCTCTGGTGCTAAAGGCGAACTGGATGTCATAATTTTTAATGTTTTTTCCTCTTTTAATGGGAACGTTACGTCTTTTAGTCCATAATCCTTCGAAGAAAAACTCTCGCTGCTGCCGCTTTTACTGCTACAGCCAGTAAGTATGAGTGATCCTGAAAGAAGTAGCGCTGAAGCAGTTGTTAGAATTCTTTTTTTCATTATAAACCCTCACTTTTTTTATTTTAGTGAACCAACCATAACTCCCTTTTCAAAATACTTTTGGAAGAATGGGTACATAATCAATAATGGTAAACTCGCAATCACAATCGAAGAATAGCGGATCATTTCTGATATTCTCATCAATTCGTTCCGAGCCTGGACATCTGCAACCATTCCTGGCTGGACCTCGTTTTGAATCAAGATTGAACGCAGAACTAATTGCAATGGATATAATTCTCGGTCATCCAGGTAAATCATTGCATCAAAATAGGCATTCCATTGCCCAATAAAGGCATAGAGGGCAAGAACAAAAATGATTGGTTTTGATAATGGCAAAATAACACTTAGAAAAATTCTTAAATCTGACGCTCCATCTATTCTAGCTGCTTCCTTTAGTTCATTCGGAACCGCTTTAAAATACGTTCTGGCAAGGATAATAAACCAGACGTTGACGGCTCCAGGAATGATAATTGCCCAAATCGTATTGAGCATTCCTAAATCGCGGATGACGAAATACGTTGGAATTAAGCCTCCTCCAAAAAACATCGTAAATAAGAAGAAAATCATAAATGCCTTTTTTCCAATCAAACCGTCTACAGATAACGAATATCCTGCAAGAATAGAGACCGTTACGGTTACAATCGTAAATCCAACTGAATATAGGATTGAATTGATAAACCCTCTTACAATTGTGTCATCCGTAAAAATTCGCTTATATCCCTCTAGTGACCAATCCGTAGCGTTTAGCAAAAGTCCTTTTCGAATGATGGCATTCGGTTCTAGGAAAGAAGAGAGAAACACATACAACAGTGGTCCTACAATCGCTATAATAATGATGGTCAACAGGATATTATTGATACGAAGCAGGATTCGATCTCCCTTTGGATGCTTGATTTTGTTGTTCATCGTTTTCCTCCTTCCTTAGACGAGACCTTCGCCTTCGTTTAGTTTTTTAACCACTTGATTGACAAATACGAGTAAAAACACATTCACAACAGCATTAAATAATCCAACAGCAGTAGCAAACGAGTAATCCCCTGCCAGTAATCCTCGTTTATATACATAAGTGGCAATTATTTCTGATGATGGTGAATTCATTGGTGTTTGCATGAGATATGCTTTCTCAAAGCCAATTCCCATAATTCCACCAGCAGCTAAAATAAACAATACCGCCATCACTGGCTTAAGCGTTGGCAGATCAATATGCCAAATCCGTTGTAATAGGGACGCCCCATCAAGAGTTGCGGCCTCATGAAGCTGCGGGTCAACGTTAGCAAGTGCAGCAACATATACAATCGATGCCCATCCTGCTCCCTGCCATACTCCCGACCAAATGTAGATGGATCTAAAATAGTCTGGGTCCGACATAAACGAAATTGGCTTATCTAAAAAGGTTGATAACATAGCATTAATCGGTCCAACCGGTGATAGAAAAAGAAAGACCATTCCCGAAACGACAACCACGGATATGAAATGCGGTGCATAAAGGGCTAATTGAATGTTCTTTTTTACACTCGATTTTCTTAACTGATTTAACATCAGAGCTAAAATAATCGGAATCGGAAATCCTATCAGTAATTCAAATGAACTTAATTTAATCGTGTTCATCAAGATTTCCATGAAATTTGGTGATGTTAGGAAGTTGGTAAAATGTTTAAACCCAACCCACTCACTCCCCGCAATGCCTCGAATCGGGCTAAAATCCTTAAAAGCTATAGTCGCCCCATATATGGGGATGTACTTAAAAATAATTGTAAGAATAACTGCAGGAGCAATAAGCAAATAAAGAATATAGTTCTTTTTGATATATTGAAGGTTCCTGCTTAATTTAGTTGGTTTACTTGTATGAACCGGCATGACTTGCTCTGTTTTTACTACTACTTCATCCAATCTCTTACCCTCCCTTTTAAAAATTTGAAACCCCTTTCAACAAACTAAATATATCAAAATGGTAAAAAAGAAGAGTTTAATTTTTTTGGTTGAAGTAGTTTAATATTTTCGGGAGTTGATATCGCTTTCACACAGTATCCATTCAAACTTACATAAAAAATCCCCTAGTTAGTCAACTAGAGGATTTTATGGCTTTTTGATATCTTTTAAGCCATTATTAATCTTTTCCGCTGCTTGATTCGCAGCGGTTCCAACATCTTTACCTTCTTTACCTACATCCTCAAACAAATCTTTAATGGCTTCGCTGATAATGGGATAGGCTGGAGTTACCGGTCGACTTTTCGAGTAGTTTTGGTCTTGTTGAACAAAAATGTTTTTGGGATATTCATTGAGTTCGGGAAAGTCTTTAGCTACCGAATACCTAGCAGGTAAATCACCTGAGATTCCGACGAACATTTTAGCTCCCTCGTACCCTGTAGCGAATTTCACAAATTCCCAGGCTTCCTCCGGATATTTGGTTTTCGATGAGATCCCAAGGGCCCAGCCGCCATTCGGAACAACCTGATTTTGACCCCTAGGAAGCGGAGCAATCCCAAAATCTTCTCCTAGAATAAAACCAGGAGTTTGTTGCAATTCCGAAATAGCCCATGAACCCAATACCGTCATCCCGAGCTTATCTGTTTCAAAAGGAGTCGGAGGCATATCAACCGCCGCTACCCCATGCTTAAAATATAAATCTTGATAAAATTGTAAAGCTCTTAATGCTTCTTTAGAGTTGATATATCCATCTGCGGTTGTTCCATCTGGACTTATTACTTCTGCCCCAAACTGCCATAATATCGGCATTTTAAAATAAGCAGGACCTTCTCCAACATTAAAGCCTTGGGCAGGGTCAAGCCCTATCACACTATCTGCTGGGTTGTTGATTTTTTTAGCAATCTCTAACACCTCATCCCACGTCATGGGATTGTTCGGATCTCCTGATGGAAAAGGGATTCCAGCCTCCCTAAAAAGATTCATATTGTAAAATAAGGCAATACTCGATTCCACAATCGGAGCAAGGTAAATTTCATCTTTATAAGTTAAACCGTTTAGGACTCCCTCAGGTATATCGTCAATATTTCCTTCCTCTTTCATAAAGGAATCCATCGATAAGAGCGAACCAGAATTGGCATAAAGAGCCAGGTTTGGACTGTCGATGGCCATAATATCAGGATGGTTTCCTGCAGCCAGTTCAGTCCGCAGCCTTAATTCGTATTCATTTCCCCAGTGCATCGATTGCATATTAATCTTAATATTGGGGTGTCCTGCTTCAAAAGCAGTGACTACCTCTTCATAAGCTTGATTAAATGCTTGATTGCCTAAATTTCGTAAAAAAGTCAGCTCGACTTGTTTTTCTGTTTTCTCTTTATCTGGACGATCACTTGTTATTGATGAAAAATAGGCCAAAGCAAGACCTGCTATACTAAAAAGAATGATGACTGTTAACCATTTCTTCACCTGAATCTCATTCTCCCTTCAAAACCGACCTAATCCTCTATTGTGTTACGAAATTCAACCGGTGTTTGTCCAAAATGCTTTTTAAAGACGGTGCTAAAATACCCTGAGTTTGAAAAACCAACTAAGTTGCTGACATCAATAATTTTCAGCTGTTTGTCTTTCAGTAATTGTTTGGCCTTGTCCATTCGTAAGGTAACCAGATAATCACTAAAGTTCTGGCCGACATGATGTTTAAAGGTTTCCGATAAATGTGCACTATTAATGTGAAATAAAGTAGATAACGTGGTAAGGGATATTTCACTTGCATAGTGCTGGTCCAAATAATGGCGGATACTTTCGATTAATTTCTTATTAGAAAAACGAGCAAGGCGTATTTTCTCAATGATTAATTGTGCTAATTCAATCAAATCTTCTTTTACTTTATGTTGAGAATAAAGCTTCCAAATATTTTGTTGGCAATTCCAAATCGTATTTTGAATGTCTTTCGTCTCGATATCATACTTTTTGGCTAATGACCCTAATATAAATAACACTTGGTTGGCCGCAAATGAAAACGACATAACCGACCGACCTTCGGAACCTTCAAGAACCCTCTGTAAATTATCTTTAAAAGCCGCAAAATCGAGGTTTTCAATTGAATTCGTTATCCGTTTCTCGTAATCTGGAGAAAGATCAAACACCGCCTCGCTTGTGGCAGTTTGGTCCATAATCTGAGACTTCGATCCCAATTGGCTTTGGCTCCAAGCAAGTAAACTTGATATATATCCGCTCCTATATTCTGATAGCCCATTCACAACAGCACCTATACCAATGACAGTTTCTAATTTTAATAACTTGTTAACGTTCTGTTGAATGTGTTGAACGAGTTGATCGGTTGATGAAGAATCCGAACCCATTAGCTGTAAAAATTGAACCATATTAGGATAGCTTGGATCCGTAAATACATAGGTCGCTGGCTGCTGTTGAGCAAGTTCCTTACATAGCATCTGAAATGGAATCCTTAGTTCCTCTAGACGATTTGAATTGTGGCTTTCTCTAATTTCCACTGTTAAAAACTGTACTTTTCCATTTTCATTAGCCAGGCTTTCTAACTGCAGCTGCTGTAGCCTTTCCGATACAATCGGAAGCTGTAATACTTCCTCTTTTGCTAAATGAAGGATAAATTGTTCCTGCAATTCTTGTAAATGAGAATGAACGAGTCGGCTCATTTGCGCGAATTCAACTTGTTTTCTTTTCTCTTCCTCTACTTCTTTTCGAATCTTCCTTAATGCTTCCACTAATTCATCAGGGGCAACAGGTTTTAATAAGTAGTCTTTTACGCCTTGTTGCAGTGAATTCCGCACATAATCAAAATCAGAATAACCTGATAGGACGATGACTTTTACATGAGGAAACTCATGATGACAACGTTTTGCCAATTCTACTCCATCCATAATAGGCATTCGCATATCCGTAATCACTACATCGATATCCTTGGTTTGGAGGATTTCGAGAGCTTCTTTCCCATTTGACGCTTCTTCCACAAGTTGAAAACCCTCTTCTTCCCAGTCCACTTTTAAGCGTAATCCTTTACGAATTTGAATCTCATCATCCGTGATTAACACCTTCATCCTGTCCATCCCCCCTTTTCACATCAATTAGTAGTGTAATCTTAGTGCCCTCATTTTTAATAGATTCAATTCGATAGGAAAAGTTACATCCATAGGTAAGCTTTAATCGTCCAAGTACATTTCTGAGACCTATGCTGTTCCCTTTACTTTCCAGCACACTCATTGTTTCATCCGTTTGCTGTAAGTTTGAAATCATCTCTTTTGACATCCCAATGCCTTTGTCTTCCACGGATATGCAAATCTGATTACCAACCTTTTCAGTTTTAATAAATATATCTGCAAATGTCTTTTCACTGAAGCTATATTTCACAGCATTCTCCACGAGTGGCTGCAATATGAACTTAATGACAGGGAGCATTTCCGTGTCAGGGGCTACATCGATTTGAATCGTGATCATGTCCTCATATCTTAACTTTAATATGTTCGTGTAACTTTTGATATAGTTTAATTCTTCACCTAAAGAAACAATATTGCTGTTTGTATTTAATGAATACCGCAACATCTTCCCTAAATAGACGCTAACATTCATGACCTCTTTATTTTTTTCTTGAAGCGCTAAACTTCCAATAATTTCAAGCGTATTATTTAAAAAGTGAGGATTTATCTGCAGTAATAAGGCCTTGTATTCCGCATCTTTCCGGCGTAAATTTGCTTCATATTCCGTTTCAATTAAATTCTGTAATTGGTCAATCGTATGTTTCGTTACATTGATTAGGTAACCAATCTCATTATTTTGAGATTTAATATCCGGGATAAACCGTTTGGCTCCTGAAAAATCTCCCCGTTCGATGAACCCCATCGCTTTTGCTAGTTTTCCTAAAGGACTTGTAATATTGTTAGACATAATAAACGAAGCCACAATCGTTATGAAAAAAAGGAATCCACTCGTTAACAGAAGGTTCCGTTGCAAATGATTGGCCCTTGCGAACAATTCAGACTCCGTCACTTCACTGATTAAGATCCAATCACCTACCGGCAGCTTTTGAAAGAAAACTAGATATTTTTCCTTTTGATAAGCAGCCTCAATTAACCCTTCTTGTTCATTGCTACTGGTGATTTGTTTTAAACTTTGCTGCAAGACCGAATTAGGAGTCTTTATTTTCCCAGACAACATGTTTTCACCATGCTGATTTAACAAATAGGTATGCTCATTTTGTCCCTTCGATATTTTATTTAGCGAGGCTTCAAGTAATGCCGAAGGAAAATTCACCTTTATAACCCCTGCCGAAATCATCGTATTAGTATCAATGAGAGGAAGAATATAGCTATTGATCTTCTTGACTTGCATTTCATTACTTTGCTGAAAAGGATCTAAATGCGACTTTGCATAGCTTTGATTGTATTGGATATAGTCCTGATACCAATCCGTTTCATGGAATGAGGAATTTATCCCCCAAGTCCCGGTGCCATCATCAAGCAGCACCGAAATCGACATTGCATTAGAATTGTTAATCATAATCGAGGATAGCTCTTGTTTTAATTGATTCATCACTGAATCAAGTTCTTCCTTATCAGCACCTTGTCTATTTAATCTCAGCCATTCTTGTGTCGTCTGGTTCACAAGCACCTGTTTGCCCAAATCCTCTGCCTGTGTCGTGATAGAATCAACATAAAGCGAAAACTGATCCATCATTTCTATGGTTAATTCTTGTGTCTGCTCGCGGATCTCAGACGTAAAAAAGCTAGGAATAATGATTGATAGAATAACAAATGGAATCGTTAGCAAACATGTAAAAATAAGTAATAAACGATTGCGTATTGAAAAAAGCATGTTACCCTCCTTTTAAAAGAAGACGCGAAAACCCTTACAATTATTCATAAATAGGAATAACCCATTATAGCATTTAACGATTACTTGACTCTAGTACATGAAAAAATCGCTATCTTTCTGTAAAATTTTGCTACTATCCTTTGAATATGTCAAAATAAATGTTGATAACAAATTGTACTCAATTTTAAAATGGGAGGTCAGATACAATGAGAACGATGAAACTAGGAAGCAGCACATTAGAAGTCCCGGTTGTTGCCGTCGGCTGCATGCGCATGAAGTCGTTGGAAAAGAAAGAAGCCGAAACCTTTATTCAAACCGCTTTAGAGGAAGGCGCAAATTTCTTTGACCATGCTGATATTTACGGCGATGGCACAAGTGAGGAAATTTTCGCTGACGCGATACATATGAACGCTAATATTCGTGAGAACATCTTCCTGCAATCAAAATGCGGGATTCGTAAAGGAATGTTCGATTTTTCAAAAGAGCATATTTTGGATTCAGTAGATGGGATATTGAAACGACTGAACACCGAATATCTCGACACATTACTTCTGCACCGCCCGGATGCATTGGTAGAGCCCGAAGAGGTTGCTGAGGCATTTGATATCCTTGAATCTTCAGGTAAGGTAAGGCATTTTGGCGTTTCCAACCAAAAGCCCATGCAGATTCAACTGCTGCAGAAATACGTAAAGCAGCCGCTTGTTGCTAACCAGCTGCAATTAAGTATCACAAACACCAACATGATCTCAAATGGCATGAATGTAAACATGGAGAATGAATCTGCAATTGATCGGGATGGCAGTATTCTTGATTTTTGCAGACTGAATGATATCACCATCCAGCCTTGGTCACCGTTCCAATATGGTTTCTTTGAAGGCGTCTTCCTTGGCAGCGATAAGTTCCCAGAATTAAATCAGAAGATCGATGAAGTTGCAGTCAAGTATGAAGTGAGCAATACCACGATCGCGATTGCATGGCTGCTCCGTCATCCAGCAAAAATGCAGCCAGTTATTGGGACCATGAATGTGGACAGGTTGAAGGACTGCATCAAGGCAAGTGAAATTCACCTGACTCGTGAAGAATGGTATAGCATTTATCGGGCTGCAGGGAATATCCTGCCATAAAATATGGGTATAGCAAAAGGAGTGCCTGTTGAATTGGGGCACTCCTTCTTTTAATTGAATTCAAAGAAATATAACCCGTAATACAAGAAATGCATAGAAAATGACGTGTGAATTCACACGTCATTTGTAATGTAAGCAGCCATTTTAGGCATGTACTAATTTTACACTTTGACCAGGTCTGAGGTATGAAAGAAGCACGATATCTTCCTCGACAACTCTTCCCAAGACATTAACACGATCATCGGCAGGCCTGTCACAGAGTGTAATTTGAACCTCACCACGATAGCGGCCATATCGATCATTATCTCTCGTAATACTTCCAAGGATACGTTCCGAAGTATTCTCAGGAACGACCGAATCCACACTTCTCGTGTCCAAGAACCTAAGAACATCACGGGAAAAATCAGGACGGAGCCTGAACTCTCCTTCTTGAAACCCTTCAATACGAATTTCAATACTACCCTTAAGATCAAAGTCGATTAATTTCGTTAGAAGCTCCTCACTTACCCCTGGATCTCCGATATAGACATCCTCAACTCCAAAACGGAACAGCTCCAATGCTGATACAAATGGGTCCAACTCGCGGTGTTCTTCCAGTGTTGGAAGTCCTTCAAACAGCGGACCACGCTTTTCTCCATCACCCGGAATATAAGCACTAACCGGAATTCCATATTTTTTAAAAAGTTCATTTTGCCTTTGAAAAAACCAATCGGATAATCCCGTCTCAACCCTTGGATAAAAATTATGCCAAGCCATCAGCTGGCTAGCTTTTAATCCTCCATCCACTAGAGCCCGAATGTCCTCTTCAAATAAAATGCTGGCATTAAGAGCAAGTTTAAACTCTTTTGCAAGCTTCAAAATCAACTCCTGCTCAAAAAAATCATCAAGTCTGAGGCCGTTGACTCCTAGTGATTTTAACGCAAACAAGCTTTCTAAACCTAGGTGACCAGGTGTTTTTAATGATACATCCGCATAAACTTCTATCCCAGCTTCCTTCGCACAGCGAAGCAGCGCCATCGCCCGACTAGCTAAATCACCGGATTCTTCTGGAATGTGAAGCGAGGTAAACGCCCGCTTCACACCCAGTTTTCCTGCACGTTCAATCCGCTCTTCTGCTAATGGATCATTTAGATAGAAGGAAATACCGATCAATCAAATTCACCAGCCATCTCATCTTTAAAACCGAAAAGATACGTGAAGGCAAAACCAGCTGCATAGGCAATTAACACCCCGATTAAGTAAAGGGCAACTTGGCCAGCGACAACAAGGAACGCGAGTGGTAAACCAGATACCCCGATAGCAATCGTTGCGATACCAAAGTAAGCTTGGAACGCCCCACCGATACCAGCACCTAAACACGCAGTTAAGAACGGACGGCCTAATGGAAGCGTAACACCGAAGATTAACGGTTCGCCGATTCCAAGAATTCCTGCTGGCAGACCACCGCCAATAGCTTGTTTTAAACGTTTTTTCTTTGTTTTAACATAGATAGCAAATGCTGCACCTACTTGACCTGCACCACCCATTGCTAAGATTGGCAGAAGTGGGTCATCACCAATTGTATTAATTAACTCTAAGTGTATTGGTGTTAAACCTTGATGCAATCCAGTCACAACAAGAGGCAGGAAGGTTGCACCAAGAACAAATCCTGCGACTATACCGCCCATATCAAGTAAAGAAGTTAAACCTTTTGTGATAATATCTGAAACGAGACCACCAAGCGGCATAAATACAAGATAAGTAACAATACCAGTAACCAATAACGCAACCGTTGGTGTCAAAAATAGATCAAGAGATGTTGGAACATACTTGCGAACTTGTTTTTCAACTAAAGCGATAAAGATGGCGGCAAATAGAACACCAATTAATCCGCCGCGTCCAGGAAGTAAATCTGTACCAAACAAATGAATGCCCGCAACCGCAGGGTTAATAATTAAGATACCCGCAATTGCACCAAGTGCTGGTGAACCGCCAAATTCTTTTGCTGCATTCGTACCCACTAAAATTCCAAGATAACCGAATAAACCACCGCCGATAACGGATAAAATGGTCGCAAGCTGTGAATCACCTGCTAGCCAGCCAGCTTGAACAATTGCTTTTGTGATTCCGGTAATTAATCCTGATGCGATAAGTGCCGGGATTAACGGAATGAATATCCCAGAAATTTTTCGTAAAAACATCTTAAAAGGTGTTGCATTTTTTTTGTTGATTTCAGCCTTCGTGCTCGCTGCTTTTTCTTTTAAATTGATTCCACCTGAAGCATTAATCAACTTTCCGAACTCTTCAGTCACTTTGTTTACTTTTCCAGGTCCGAGGATGATTTGAAGTGTTTCTTCTTCTACCACTCCAAGAACCCCATCTATTTTCTTTAAAGCAGCCTTATCAACAACGGACTCATCATTTGGTGTAACACGAAGTCTAGTCATACAATGTGTATAGTTGCCAATATTCGTGGAGCCGCCTAATTGTTCAAGAATCTTTTCAGCTAAAACTTTATTATTTTCTCCAGCCATGTCATTTCCCCTACTCTCTGTTGTATTTTAATGCTTTTCCCAGTCAACACGATGCAAACAGTGTTCACATCACCTCCTGCAAGTCTAATTGCCTTCTTTAATAAAGCGAATCGCTTCTCTTGTTTGATCGATCGCTTGAATCGTGTGCTCATATTGAACGGTCGCCATCGATAAAAACAAAATATCGATCATATATAGCTGGGCTAGCCGTGAGGACGTCGCCCCGCTTCGGAAAGCCGCTTCCCCTGAATAAGAGGTAAAAAGTTTTATATCTGCTACCGATGCGACGGACGATTGGCCGTATTTTGTTAGACTAATCGTTTTGACGCCCCGCTCTTTCGCTAGTGACATCACCTTAATAACCTCTGCTGTTTCCCCAGAATGAGAGATGCAAAATACAACATCTTCTTTATTTGCATTCGCAATGATGGTGGCCACAAGATGGGTATCGGTAAAAGCGGTTGCATTTTTTTGGATTCTAAGAATCTTCATTTGAGCGTCCTTTGCGATAATATTGGAGGCACCAATTCCAAAGAAGTGGACGTTTTGGGCGGCAAGCAATGTCTGTACCGCTCGTTCCAATTCTTCGTAATTGATGATTTCCTCTGTATCGCGGATGCTTTGAATACTATTACTCGTTGTTTTCCGAGCGATGGAGAAAAAGGATTCACCAGGTTCGATGTCCCGATATCCTTGTTGGTCCACCGATTTCACCAAATCTCCAGCAATTCGAACCTTTAAATCCTGAAATCCATTTAAACCAAGTGATTTACACAAGCGAATGACCGCTGCTCCGCTTGTCTTTGCTTGGATGCCGATATCGTTAACGGTACTGTCTAATATACTGCGTGGATTTTCAAGTATAAAATGGGCAATTTTCCGTTCAGACGCCGGAAGTTGTTCAAGCATGTTTTGAAGCATTTTTAACCCGCCTGCTGACACACCGAATTCCACCTTTTATTTGGGCTCTTTTCTTAAGAAAAGAGCTGCAAACTAAATTCTAAAGCACAAAATAACTATTTCCACGTTAAAATCGGCTTTAAGATTTTAACAACAATCATTACGAAACAGCCTTTATTTTTCAACATTTTGGATTGCCATTTTCACATAACCATTAGCTTCTTCTAATAATTTCTCTGCTTCCTCTTTGGTCGTCTCTCCTTTAAGCATGACAATGGCTGTTTTCACTTGCAGGTCAGCTTTTTCAAGAGTCTTTAGTGCAACTTCATAGGAAACACCTGTGATTTTACGGATAATGCCAATGGCACGTTCCTTCAACTTTAGATTACTAACCTTTACATCCACCATTAAGTTCTCATACGCTTTACCGATAAGAATCATCGATGAGGTTGAAATCATATTCAAAATCATTTTATGAGCCGTACCTGATTTCAAGCGTGTAGAACCCGTAAGCACCTCTGGACCGACAATGACCTCAATGGCCTGGTCTGCTTCTTTACTAATCGCTGCATTTTTATTACACGAAAGGGCAACTGTTTTAGCACCAATGCTTCGAGCATAGCGAAGGGCTCCAATCACATAAGGTGTCCGACCGCTGGCAGCAATCCCAATCACCGTATCATTCTCTGTAAGTTCTAAATTTTTTAAATCGGTTACACCAAGTTCTAGATTATCCTCGGCTCCTTCAACTGCTTTCAAAAAGGCGCCCTCTCCCCCTGCCATAAGTCCCTGGACCATTTCAGGATCGGTGCTGAAAGTAGGCGGACATTCAACGGCGTCCAACACCCCTAATCTTCCACTCGTACCGGCACCTAGATAAATCAGACGGCCGCCCTTTTTAAAGGATTCAAATACATACTGAACCGCCGCCTCTATTTCAGGTAACACCTCTTTGACAGCGAGTGCTACCAATTGATCTTGTTCATTCATGATTCGTAATATATCGAGGGCCGCGGCCGTATCTATGTGCATGGAACTTTTATTTCGGGATTCGGTGGTTAGTAGTTCGAGATTTTCTTCGATCATATTCCTTCTCCTCCTGATTGTTTTTCTAGCTGTAAGCGATTACTATATTCACAGTATAATACTGTTGAAATGATAATTCAATATTTTTATTAAAAAGGTGAAATTATATTTCATAACCTACTCTAGTAAATACTTGCGGATAGCCTGTGCAACACCCGCATCATCATTTTTCCCGGTCACCACATCTGCCCATTTCTTTACTTCCTCAGGGGCATTTCCCATTGCAATTCCAAGCCCAGCAGCACGAAGCATAAGAGAATCATTATAATTATCCCCAATTGCAGCCATTTGAGAAATCGGAATAGCGTATTTTTCACTCAGTTTTACCAAGGTGGATGCTTTACTCACTCCTGAAGGTGAAATTTCTAAGTTTAGATAATTAAGACTGCTACTTACTTCCAGCCCTTCCATTTTTTCAGCAATTACCTTTGAAAAATCAGCAAGGCTGCCCTGTTCATGAAACACAGCGATTTTCGTTATCTTCGGCTGCTGGCTCTTCACATATTGATATAAATCTTCCACTACTTTCACCTGACATTGCCCACGAAACTGTTCAAGTTCGTCTCGTCTTCCTCCTGTTTTTTCAAGTGTTAGAATATTTCTCTCAATCCAATTCTCATTCCATTTCGTGACACGCGGAACTAACAATGTGTCCCCTTCGTAAAAATGGGCATAGATGCTTTCCCCTTCACATAATTCCCAGAAATTCAGAAGGTGGTCCTCCTTAAAAACGGACTGCTCACTGATTTCACCACTTTCATCGAGCATGATGGCTCCATTATAAGCAATGATTGGCTCCCCTTTTAACCCAATCGTATTGGCAATCCAGCGTGTTGAAAGCGGTGAACGACCGCTGCAAATGACCACCCTCCCCCCTTTTTGACGGAATTCATGAATCGCTTCTATATTTTCCACATCAATTTCACTTTGCTCATTTAATAATGTTCCATCTAAATCAGTCGCTAATAATTTATATTTCAAAAAACTCTCCCCTTTGTAATTTTATTTCATTATAATTATAGTAAATATTGAAATGAAATTTCAACAGAGGAGGAAATAACATGCTCTCTAATGAAGTAAAAGAAAAATTGATCGCAATTGTAACCAAAGATAACTTCGATGATTCTAAAATTGAACGTTTAGTCTATTCCTACGATGCCACACCGAACTACCAATCGATGCCGGATGCCGTCGTCAGCCCGCGAAATGCAGAAGAGGTTTCGCAAATTTTGAAAATCTGCAATCAATATAAGGTTCCGATTGTTCCGCGCGGTTCTGGAACCAACCTTTGTGCAGGAACCTGCCCAACGGAGGGCGGTGTTGTCCTTCTTTTTAAACATATGAACAAAATTCTTGAGATAGACGAAGAAAATCTAACGGTCACCGTTCAGCCAGGGGTCATCACCCTCGATATGATTCATGCAATTGAAGAAAAAGGTCTCTTCTATCCACCAGATCCAAGCTCAATGACCATCTCCACGATTGGCGGCAATATCAATGAGAACTCAGGCGGCTTACGTGGTCTTAAATATGGTGTAACCCGAGATTATGTGATTGGGCTTGAAGCAGTATTAGCGAACGGCGATATCATCCGAACGGGTGGAAAGCTGGCAAAGGATGTAGCTGGTTATGATTTAACCCGTTTATTTGTCGGCTCTGAAGGAACACTTGTGGTGATTACCGAAGCCACCTTGAAGCTGGTTCCCATGCCGGAAACCCGGAAAACGATGCTGGCTCTTTATCAAGACCTAGGTGCTGCCGCTCGTTCTGTTTCAAAGATTATTGCGAATAAAATCATCCCGACCACTCTGGAGTTCCTTGATCAAGCTACCTTAAAGGTAGTAGAAGATTACGCTCAAATTGGGCTGCCGACAGATGTCCAAGCTGTTCTGCTAATCGAGCAGGATGGTCCTCCGGAAGTCGTCGAACGCGATATTCAAAGAATTGCAGAAGTATGTAAGCAGGAACAGGCAGTATCCATTCAAATCGCCGTAACCGAAGAGGAAGCCATGGCACTCCGAACAGCGAGGCGTGCAGCACTTTCCGCGGTTGCACGGTTAAAACCGACGACCATCCTTGAGGATGCAACCGTTCCACGCTCCGAAATTGCCAATATGGTAAAAGCGATCAATGAAATTACTGAAAAATATCAGCTAACGATTTGTACCTTTGGTCATGCGGGTGACGGCAATCTCCACCCTACCTGTGCAACCGATGCACGCGATCACGAAGAAATGGAACGTGTAGAAAAAGCGTTTGCGGAAATTTTTGAAAAAGCCATTGAATTAGGCGGAACGATTACTGGGG
The DNA here is from genome assembly GCF_036961885.1 of Neobacillus niacini. GTDB lineage: Bacteria > Bacillota > Bacilli > Bacillales > Cytobacillaceae > Neobacillus > Neobacillus niacini_H. The sequence continues at coordinate 21,963 of NZ_JBALNQ010000039.1, forward strand.
AACACGGAGTCGGAGCCATGAAGGCACCCTACTTAGAGTGGAAGCTGAAGAAAGAAGGGATTGCTGCCATGATGGGAATTAAAAAGGCATTTGATCCCAATAACATCATGAACCCGGGGAAAGTCTTTGCGAAAGACAGCAAGAAACGAGTGGTGATTACAAGATGACAACCTTACTCGAACAAGAAAAGATTCAAGAACAATTTAAAGAGCGGATGAACGAGGATGAACTGTTAAACTGTATGCGCTGCGGTTTTTGTCTGCCAACCTGCCCAACCTATATTGAATCCGGCTTTAAAGAATCCCATTCGCCTCGCGGCAGAATAGCCATGATGAAAGCGGTCGTCGACGGCATCGTCGAACCCGATGAGGATTTTGAGCGTTCTCTCGAGCTCTGCCTTGGCTGCCGTGCATGTGAACCAGTTTGCCCTTCTGGCGTCAATTATGGTCACTTACTAGAAGAAGCAAGGGATATTATCAACCAAAACAAAAAGCACCCGCTGCGTGTGAGAGCGATTCGAAAAACGGTTTTTGAAGGGGTATTCCCACACCAAAACCGGATGCGTACGCTAGTTGGTCTGCTTGGCTTTTATCAGCGTTCGGGGATTCAAACCCTTGCCCGCAAAGTGGGGTATTTAGGCTTGCTGCCTGACAATTTAGCCACGATGGAAAAAGTACTTCCGAAAGTCCCAACGATGAAGGAAATGAAAAATAGACCTGAGCACCTGCCTGCCTTAGCGGAGAAAGTTCATAAGGTCGCTTTTTTCAGTGGCTGTTTAATGGATACGATGTTCATGAAAACAAACGACGCAACCATGAAACTGCTGCAGTTGGCTGGCTGCGAGATCGTGATCCCTAACGAGCAAACCTGCTGTGGTGCGTTGCACGGACATAGCGGCGAAAAGGACTCAGCGAAAGAGCTTGCCAAAAGAAACATTGCGGCATTCGAAGATTTAGGCGCCGATTTTATTATTACCAATGCCGGCGGCTGCGGTGCATTTCTCGTTGATTACGATCATTTACTGAAGGATGACCCGGTATGGTGCGAACGAGCAGCGACTTTTAAATCGAAAATTAAGGATATTTCTGAAATCCTCGTTGCTGTTTCTTTTCATAAAAAAGTGAAATTAGAACTTCCGGCAACAGTAGTTACCTATCAGGATTCCTGCCATTTACGAAATGTGATGAAAACCGCATCCGCACCTAGAACACTGCTACAATCTATTCAGGGTGTGCAGTACCAAGAGATGAAAGAAGCCGATCGCTGCTGTGGTTCCGCCGGAATCTACAATATCGTCGAGTCCGAAATGTCGATGGTGATGCTCGACTATAAAATGGTCCAGGCCAAAGCGACCCACGCGACGACGATTGTCACGGCCAACCCAGGCTGCCTGCTGCAAATGCAGCTTGGCATCGAGCGCGAAGGCTTGTCTGATAAAATGCGTGCGGTTCATATTGTAGATTTGCTCGCGGAAGCAGTGAGGTATTAAAGATGTCTTGTCCTTACTCGAGTAACCAGCAAAAGTAAAATAAGCGGAATTTTCCGGTTAAATGTAGAATGGAGCTCGTTTCGGGGTATATAAGCGGAATTTTCCGGTTATGCAAAGAAAAATCTCCCATTTTCGTATTTTTCGGGTCAATAGGCGGAATCTCTCCGTCTATTTAAGCCTTTTTTAATAAGAATTACTAATTAAGCGGAATTTGTCCGTCTATTTATCAGATCGGGTGATTAACTAAAAACCTAATCGATAAGTGCGGACCCGCTTGATTCTGTTGACAGGCACCATTTATACATGACTGTATATTTATTATGTGGGTTCCTCTTCGACAATTTCTTCCTTATTCGTTTCTTCTGTCTCTTCTTCCTGTTCTCTCTCTGTTTTTATTCTAGCAATTTCTTCATTTAGTTGCTCAAAGGCATTAAGTCGATAGTGGGCACATGCCAGCAGGTCGTCAATGATTTTAACGAATTTTTGATATGGAACTTTATTTTTGCTGCATTCAGTAATTAATTTATAGAAGTCTTTTTCAAATAAATGATACCGGTCTTTAAATGTTTTTGAATCCATTGTAAGAAAATACTCATCCTCAACAATAAATTCGTTAAATAGCTTTTTGGTTAACCGTTTTTTCGTAACCTCTATATCTAGTTTATCCTGATCTTTGTCATAATGGTCTTCATCCTCATACTCGGAGCAAAGTGTCTCATAGATTTTTTCCAGCAGCTCGGTCGGGTTTAGAAATTTCAACTCTTCCACAAAATCACCCCTACCTATATAGTTACCCAAAAAAGGAAATTTTCGACACGTGTTTTCTAACCCAAAAAAAGACGATTCGAGGGGGAGTCGAATCGTCTTTTTGATTATTTCTAGTTATGCAGTTGCTTTTGCTTTGTCTTTACCGATGTAAGTCTTAGCAGTTTTGCGAATAAAAGGCACTACCCAACGGTCTAAACCAATGCGGCCTGCGTTGTAACCTGCTGTTAAGATAATGAAGCCTAAGAAGATGTCAGTTGGGTTATGAGAAACTGTTCCTGCTAAGAAGAAGCTGAAGTTCATTACTAAGCCAAAGAACATGGCTGCAGTTGTTAAACATCCAAGCATAAGTCCTAAACCAATTAATGTTTCGCCCCAAGGAACGATGAAGTTGAATAAATCAATGTTTGGTAACGCAAAGCTCTCTAAGAAGTTTACATACCAGCTGTAAACCATATTGCCATCTGGACCTTTTACCGGATTAGCTATAGCTCCTTTTAAGAAACCAGAAGCGTCGAATGCACCGCTCTGTATTTTTCCTAGTCCTGCTGTGAACCAAGCGTAACCTAGATATAAACGAATAATAGTTAAAATAGCTGCAGAGATCTTATTTTCTCTTAAAAAATGATTAAACATAAAGCATTCCGCCTTTCAAATTTACTTGTTCTTGATACTTACACTATATTTCATTCCGAGCGTTAATAACATATGTACAGTGTTAAGTTCACAGTTTGTTTGAAATGATTTGACGGAAATTTGAACACAACAAATTCGCATATAAAGAAGGGTTTTGAAAAACACGTCGAAATAAGTCGAAAATCAATATATTTACGGTCTGTTTTTTTTATGTATATTCTCGTAAACTTATAGTAGAAGAAGGATTTACTTAATGAAAGGGGTAAAAACAATGGCATTATCATTATCCAAAGGTCAAAAAGTTGATTTAACAAAAACAAATCCAGGTCTTACAAGAGTTGTAGTAGGTCTAGGCTGGGACACAAATAGGTATGATGGAGGAGCAGATTTCGATTTAGACGCCAGTGTTTTTCTTTTAGATTCAACTGGAAAGTGCGCTACAGATGGCGACTTCATTTTTTATAACCAGCTAGAAGGTGGAAATGGCTCAGTCGTACATACTGGGGATAATCGTACTGGTGAAGGCGACGGCGACGATGAGCAAGTTAAGGTAAACTTAGCGAATGTTCCTGCAAACGTTCAAAAAATTTCCTTTGTTATCACGATTCATGATGCTGAGGGACGTGGACAAAACTTTGGACAAGTTTCGAATGCGTTCTGTCGTATTGTAAACGAAGACACGAATCAAGAAGTTATTCGTTATGATCTTGGTGAAGACTTCTCAGTTGAAACAGCGATTGTTGTTGGTGAATTATATCGCCACAATGGTGAATGGAAATTCTCAGCAGTTGGCTCAGGATATCAAGGTGGACTAGCCCGTATCGCAACAGATTTTGGTTTACAAGTTTAATACATACAATGACAAGGGGGGAATTTCCCTCTTGTCTTCTATGTTGTCAGCAAATTCAATCAGAAGGTGACTACTATAATAGGAATTCAATTATCAAAAGGTCAACGGATTGACCTGACAAAAGTTTGTGAGCTTTATGCCATGGAAATGATTGGAAACCCAATGCAGATGGAAGTGGCTTCTCTGGCGGACTTGCTGCTTTATGTAAAAACTACGGACTAAAAGTATAATAATTTTCTGGTTTATAGAAGGAGAATGTCATAATGGACATCATTAATCAAGTACTGGCAACGTACGCTTCATTTTTCGACTGGGGGATGTGGGTTCAAGTTTTATCCGACCCGGTCTCTTGGGGGTACATAGGTTCACTCGTCATCTTAGAAGGATTACTATCTGCTGATAATGCATTGGTTCTAGCAGTAATGGTTAAACATCTTCCTGAAAAGCAGCGTAAAAAGGCATTAACCTACGGACTTTTTGGAGCTTATTTCTTCCGTTTTATTTTCATTGGTCTTGGAATGCTTCTCATTAAGTTTTGGTGGATCAAAGTCCTTGGTGCAGCTTATTTAGCGTGGATTGTTGTCAAGCATTTCTGGCTGGGCGAGAAGGATGAGGACGCCGAAGAAATGAAAAAGGAAGGCTGGTTAGTTCGAACATTTGGAATGTTCTGGGCAACCGTTATTTCAGTTGAGTTAATGGATTTGGCTTTCTCTGCGGATAGTATTTTGGCTGCTTTTGCCGTATCCGAACAAGTGTGGATTCTATTAATTGGCGGTATGCTTGGGATTTTAATGATGCGTACGGTTGCTAAATTTTTCTTGGTTTTAATTGATAAGGTACCTGAACTTGAAACTACGGCATTTGTCTTAATTGCGATTATTTCTGCCAAAATGTTTGCAAGTGTTTTTGGATTCCATTTACATCACCTCGTTTTCTTTGGTTTGTTAATTTTAGCATTCCTAGGAACATTCGTTGTTCACCACTTTAATAAACAAAAGAAAGCGCAAGGTGAAGTAGCCGCTACTAAAAAGTAATCTTCAAGAATAAAGAATCAGAAGTGTAAGACGATTTGCGTGGAGCGAATCGTCTTTTTGTTGACTCGACATCGGGCAGGGTTGGTGTTTAAATGATAGTTTAGATAGCTAAACTATCTTTAGGAGGGAAAAAACATGACATCGATTAGTGATATTCAGCTGCGGATACAGAATATAAAGTATTCATCCCCTACCATTTACTCTGGTATTGAAATTCTCCTTGTATTAGATGGTGAACTAGTTGTTGAAACAGATCGTTCTATGCACAAGCTAAGTGAAGGTCATTTATTTGTGATCAATCGTAACCAACTTTATGAAATTAGCGGTATCCAAAAAAATACAGTACTGAAAATTGGTATTCCAGACTCTTTTCTATCCCACTTTTATCCTGAATATCGCTTCCATACATTCAATTTATTTTCCCCCGAAATTGACAGAGGGAAAGAAAATACAATTACAGAATTAAGAAAGCTCCTAGCCGAAGTGATGGTCATCCATTTTCGTCAAGAAGAAGGGTACAAACTAGAGATGAGTGAAAGGATTTGTAAAATCTTACTTATCCTAATAAGGCGATTTAAAGCGGATGAAACAATGGATATCGATGTAAATGTGGAAGATGATCGATTAAAAGGAATTATTGCCTTCATTGAACAGCATTATGATGAGCCTCTCACGCTAGAAGAGGTAGCAAATACGTTTTATTTATCATTTAGTTACTTTTCGCGTTATTTTAAAAAGCACTTAGGTATTGGGTTTACCCGATATATGATGAATATTCGCTTAAAGCACAGCTTAAAGGATTTACTATATACAAAAGACTCCATTACTTTTATCGCCCTGAAACATGGGTTCCCAAACGCAAAGGCATTTACAAATTTATTTAAAGAGATTTATGGAGAAACACCTGTTTCCTATCGTGAAAAAAATGCAAAAGAGCATGTTCATATAGTCCAGGATTATCATTTTGACGATAAAGAAGCACTTCTAAGTTCCCCTGAAATTTTGATAAAACTAAGACTATTAATCGCACAAGGGGAAGATACAAAAACGATTAGTGAGATTGAAACAAATTTTGACTCCATAAAAATTGATATCCAATCTCCTACTAAACGAAAATTATATCATCCAGATAATTTATTGATGATCGGTGAACTTAGAGAACTGCAGAAAGAAAGTGTACGAAATCAAGTATTATTAGCTAAAAATGGATTGCAAATCAAATATATTGGGATACATAAACTGCTAACAGGAAGAACCATTGCTCCTGACGTAGAAACGGATGAATTAATTCCGACAACGTCACCTTATTATAATTCAGATGAAGCAATTGAATTTTTAAAAGCTAATCAGTTATCATTGTATGTTCATGTTAGATATAATCGGATTGCTTCAGAGCAAGAGGAATATTTAGCAAAACTTCAGAGATTCATTAAACACTGTATAACCGTGTTTGGATACAGGTATGTAGAATCATGGTGCTTCTTGGTTACAGAGGCTTTAGATAAATACCCGAATAAAAAGGAACTAGAAATTTTTTATTTAAAAATACACAGATTACTAAAATCCATGACCCCTAACCTTAAAATAGGCGTTCATTTACCTTTCTCATTTAAAAAATCGACTATAAACAGTCATGATCATTGGATCCTGCAGCAAAGTGACTATATTGATTATATTGCTTTCCAGGCAAACATTCATGAAGTCATTGATTATAAAGAACTTGAAGACACGAACTTTGATTTAGCAAAAACCTTCATTAAAGAAAAGACGGAGAAACTAAAACGATATTTAAAACATTATTCTATAGAGAAACCACTTCACTTAATTACGTGGAATACGGTTTCGGGTAATACGCGCTATACAAATGGTACTTTTTTTCGCGGGGCATTGGTTTTTAACGATGCAATTAGTATTTCAGATACGATTGAAACGCTCGGTTTCTGGATCAACACGGAAACCCATGAAAAGAGTTTAGATCTGAATAGTATTCCATTAGAGGGGATGGAAATGTTCCATTATTTTAATGGCAAACGTCCGGTATTTTTTGCGATGTCATTTTTTAACAGGTTACAGGGGAATATTATCGCTAAAGGACCATTGTTTATTATGACAGAAAACGAAATAGGTTATCAGCTTGTCCTTATGAACTCAACGATTATCAACCCTTTCTTATCAATTGAGGAAACGTTTCTTCAAAAATTAATAAAAGAAATCAGAGTCACGATTAACGGTATTCCTAGCGGGACCTATCAAATTCGAAAATTTATTTTTGATAAAGATCATGGAGCATTATATAAATTGTGGTGGGAAAATAACAGTCAGTTTGGGATCGATCGAGAAATTATTGACTATATCACACAATCAAGTCACCCATCACTCGAAGTCTTTGATGAAACAATTGACGGGGAATGGTCATTTTATTCTTACTTAACTGCAAATGCCATTCACTTTTTTGAAATACGAAAAGTATTCATCTAATCTGGACCCCACTATGGTAAAAAAAATGTAGTCAATTTTCACCTCCTTTTTCTAAGTGTTAAGAATTTTATATAGTGATGAATAAAATACAACAAATAAAGCCTCTTGTTAAAAGGGGTTTTTTTTTATAATGAGTAGCGAAAAGAAAAACACCAGTAGTTACCTAATCTTTTCAAGGTCTAATTTTTATTCTTATTTGGAATTATAAAAGAAAAGAACGCTCAATTCAGGAGGCAGGAAATATGGAAACCAGTTATAAAGGAACAAATAAATTACTCACAGGGATTGTCTTTGGTGTTATCACATTCTGGCTATTTGCTCAATCTCTCGTCAATGTAGTCCCAGCAGTCCAGAAAGATTTAGGAGTTTCCCTTGGGACATTAAACATAGGTATCAGTTTAACCGCATTATTCTCAGGTATATTTATTGTAGCAATGGGTGGTATAGCTGACAAAATAGGTCGAAAGAAGATAACCAATCTTGGGCTGATTTTAAGTATCATCGGTTCTCTTTGTCTAGTTTTAGCGAATGGTGCAACTCTTCTCATTATTGGTCGTATTATTCAGGGTTTCTCAGCAGCATGTATAATGCCTGCAACGATTGCTTTAGTAAAATCGTATTATGAAGGTGCCGATCGTCAACGTGCCCTTAGTTACTGGTCAATCGGTTCTTGGGGTGGATCTGGTGTCTGTTCATTTGCCGGTGGTTTAATTGCTACCTACTTAGGTTGGAGATGGATTTTCATTTTCTCGATTGTTTTTGCCCTTCTCGGTTTGTTTTTAATTAAAGATACTCCAGAAAGCAAAGCAGAAACTTCAGGGAAATTCAAATTCGATTTTGTTGGTTTAGGTATCTTTATTATTGTCATGCTCGCATTAAACGTTTTAATCAACTACGGAACTGATTTAGGTTGGACAAGCCCAACTTCCATGATGTTGGCTGCAGTAACCGTTGTTGGGGCAATAATCTTTATTAAAGTCGAAAAGAGTAAAAAAGTAGTACTGATCGATTTCTCTTTATTTAAAAATAAGCCATATGCAGGTGCAACATTTTCAAACTTCTTGCTCAATGCGATTGCAGGTACAATGGTTGTTGCCAATACGTATGTACAAGTAGGTCGAGGATTTAGTGCCTTCCAATCAGGTATGTTATCACTTGGTTACTTAGTGGCCGTTTTAGCGATGATTCGTGTCGGAGAGAAAATTTTACAAAGAATTGGTGCTAAAAAGCCGATGATATGGGGAACGATTATTACAACCATTGGTGTCGCGATCATGGGCTTTACCTTCTTGCCTGATTTACCATATACAGTGGTTGTGTTTATTGGATACGCCTTATTCGGTCTAGGATTAGGGATTTATGCCACACCATCTACTGATACGTCAGTATCAAATGCTCCATCTAATAAAGTGGGTGAAGCGGCAGGGATTTATAAAATGGCAAGTTCACTAGGCAGCGCTTTTGGGGTGGCAATTTCAGCTACTATTTATGGCATCATGTCAGCAAATAGCCTAGAGGTTGGTGCAACTTGGGGAATCATTACCAATGTGATCTTTGGTATATTAGCACTTCTTTCCATCATGTTTATGGTTCCTAAAAATGCAGGTAAAGAAGATCAAGAACTTGGAAATAAGGCCGCATAATTTGTTTGGAGGTAATGACAATGAAAAATAATTTAATGCAGATGCTTGAAGACCGTAAAGATGAAATCATTCAAATACGTCGTCACCTTCATGAAAATCCTGAGCTTTCTTTTAAAGAAGAAAAAACGAGCAAATATATTGAGGATTTTTATAAGGGCAAGGATGTCAAGGTTGATACAAAGGTTGGCGGCGGCCATGGATTGATTGTCACCATTAAAGGCGGAAAACCTGGAAAAACAATTGGTCTCAGAGCAGATTTTGATGCCCTTCCAATAACTGAAGAAACAGATGTACCGTTTAAATCAAAAAATCCTGGTGTCATGCATGCCTGCGGACATGATGGTCATACAGCTTACCTGCTCGTTCTTGCCGATTGTTTGATTCAATTAAAAGCTGAAATCCCTGGTACGATCAAAATTATTCATCAACCTGCAGAGGAAGTTCCGCCTGGCGGAGCCATCGGCATGCTCGAATCAGGTTTATTAGATGATTTAGACAATATTTTCGGTATTCACTTATTACCACTAGGACCATCTGGTTTAGTAGGATATAACAGCGGCTATGTATTCCCAGGCCGCGCCTACTTTAAAATAAAAGTCCAAGGTGTCGGCGGACACGGTTCTTCCCCACATTTGGCAAATGACTCCATTGTTGCAGGGGCACACTTTGTCACCGCTGTTCAAACCGTGGTGAGCCGCCGGTTAAACCCATTTGATATGGGTGTTGTCACCATTGGTTCATTTGATGGAAAGGGCACCTTTAATGTCATTAAAGATAGCGTTGAAATCGAGGGCGACGTTCGCGCTATGACGGACGAAACGCGGGAAACGATTGAACGTGAAATTCGCCGTATTGCAAAAGGAATTGAAGAAGAATTCAATGTTACTTGCGAGGTAACCTATACTCCAGACTATCCGCCACTTTATAATGATCCTGAAGTGACAGAAATGGTAGCTTCTTACTTGAAAGAGGCAAACGACAAAGACATTGCAGAGGTTAAAGAATTTCCTCCAATGTCGCCATCAGAAGACTTTGCGCATTATGCAAAAAAATTCCCAGCATGCTTCTTCTACATTTGCTGTACACCAAAAGGGGTTGAAAAACCATACTTCAACCACCATCCTAAATTTGATATTGATGAAGATGCTCTTTTAGTCGCAGCAAAAGCAGTTGGAGCAGTCGTTTGTGGATATTACAATATTGATTAACTAGACTATGTACCAAAAAAGACCATGTTATTTCTCAACATGGTTTTTTTGATACCATTCGATGGTTCTGCTTATTCAAATGTGTGTAAAAGGTGTGGACAAGTTTCATAAATACGCAAAAATTCGATGAATTTCCTCTCCCAGATAGAAAAATAAGAAAAGCAGATTGTTTTCGATTATGATAAAGAAGAATGATGGTTAAAGGGGGAATTTATCAATGAAAATTCAAAAAATTGGTCAAATCGGGGTACCAGTGAAGGATTTAGAGCGTGCAATTCAATTTTATAAGAATAAGCTAGGTCTTCCGCACTTATTTACCGCAGGGAATTTAGCTTTCTTTGAAAGCAATGGAACTCGGCTTCTTCTGAGCCTTCCTGAAAGTGAGGAATTTGCTACTGCCAGCTCGATTCTTTATTTTCAAGTAGCGGACATTCATGCAAGCTATGCGGAATTACTCTCAAAAGAAGTTACCTTTACCGATGAACCCCATCTCATCGCAAAAATAGGACAAACTGAAACCTGGATGGCGTTTTTCAAAGACGGCGAAGGCAATACACATGCGTTAATGAGTGAAGTTCAAGTAAATTAAAAACAAGGCATGATTCAATCAAACGATGAATCATAAAAAAAGCTAACCCTCTATTAATAGAGAGGTTAGCTTTTTAAGCTGTAAGTTTTTGTTGTTCTTTCTTAACAAGTAAATACTTTAGGAGTGTTTTACATTGCGGCAGGGAAAAGCCTACGATTGGACCTAAGAAAAAGGCAATCATCACCGATCCAACCCCAACAGGCCCCCCTAATGCCCAACCTAGAATGAGTACGAGAGCTTCCATTCCATTCCGAACCCATTGTATACTCCATCCAGTTTTGTCCATGATCAAGAGCATAATGCTATCCCGTGGCCCAGAACCCAAATCAGCCGAAACATATAGTCCTACACCATACCCCATTAAAATGACTCCTAAAATAAAGAATAATAGGGCTCCTATTAAACTATCGGTATTGGGCAATAGCCACATAAAGAAATCTATGAATAAACCAAGTAACAGCATATTTAAAAAGGCACCGATTTTAGGTGATTTTTTCGTCGCGATGGAGGCAGCTGTTAGCAACAGAAATCCTACAATGATCGACCATGTGCCAATCGTCAGCCCCAGTTGCAGAAACATCCCATAATGAAACACATCCCAAGGACTTGCTCCTAATAACTTACCTTCAATCGTTAAGGCAGCACCCAACCCTAAAACGAGCAGTCCAAAAACAAAAAATGACCAGCGAAGAAACCATTCTTTTCTCATTATTTTCCCTCTAATCTTGATACTCTTTTAACGAGCTAACTATACCATATCGAATAGTCGGGAAACCATAAAAACATACTGGAAATTTCCAAATATGGTGATGTTAAAAAGATCATCTGTTATTCATTTAAATCGGAGACCTGTCTTACTTGTGCATAAGACCTTCTGACAATCGCCGCTTCTTTTTGAGGAGTGTTTTCTTTAATAACGCACCATTTCTTGTTTATGCTATACTGTATGAGGTTTGTTTTTAATAGAGAGGGGTATCTTCTTTTGCAGTTTTTAGACTCAAAAGCCAATACGAAATCAACGTATATATTTATGTTTATAACCGGGATTGTACTTGTGGCCTTTAATCTACGTCCCGCGATTACTTCATTAGGACCTTTAGTCGGTATGATCCAGGAGGATGTCGGACTTGCCCATTGGAGTGCAGGTTTATTGATGAGCTTGCCTTTAATCGTTTTCGCAATCATGTCTCCTCTTGTACCGAAAATAGCCAATCGGCTAACAAATGAAGTAACGTTAATCATCGGTTTAACAGCTCTTTTTATCGGTATTATCATTCGGTCGATTCCGATGACTTTCTTCCTTTTCACTGGGACCCTTTTAGCGGGATTGGGTATAGCAATAGGCAATGTTCTTTTACCTGCCGTGGTGAAAGATAAGTTCCCACAGAAGTTCGGTTTAATGACCAGTGTTTATTCAACCTCAATGGGACTGATCGCCTCCTTAGCATCAGGCGTAAGTATTCCTTTAGCCATTGATTTAAACCTTGGATGGCAGGGAGCCCAAACTGTATGGGCGATACCAGCCGTAGTGGCAATCCTAGTGTGGCTTTTTCTTCATAAGAATAATAAAAAAGATAACAAAGTACGACAACAGAACCAGGGCGCTGGCACTAATCGACTTTGGCGCAACCCTCTTGCCTGGCAGATCGCCATCTTTATGGGATTTCAGTCGTTTTTATTTTATGTAACGATTTCATGGTTACCGGAAATTTTGCATAGTCATGGATTGAGTATGGAAGCCGCGGGATGGCTACTATCCTTTACCCAATTAATGGGTTTGCCAGCTAGTTTTATCATTCCTGTTCTTGCTGGACGTGCTCAATCACAAATATGGCTAGCCTTCACGTTAGGTATGTGTTCAATTGTTGGGTACAGCGGCTTACTATTAGGCACATCCTATCCGATTTTAATCGTAAGTATTATTCTTATTGGACTGGGATTGGGAGGAAGTTTTCCCTTAGCTCTAACCTATATAGGACTTCGTGCTCGCAATGCAAATCAAGCAGCGGCGCTATCAGGGATGACGCAATCATCTGGGTACCTCCTTGCAGCAGTTGGCCCTTTGTTTATAGGCTCTTTATATGATATCGCCCAATTGTGGACCATTCCAATCATTACCCTCATCATCGTTTCGGCCATCGTTATGATTTTTGGAATGCTGTCCGGACGTAATCGGTTTATATAAGAAATTTGAAAAAAGACGATTCGGGATATGAATCGTCTTTTTGATCTGCTAATTATGCTTGTGGTTGCTCTAACTTTGCCACTGTAAATCTTAGCTGTGCTATTTCTCCACAATGATTTCATCAATTTCTTCGCCTAGATGACGTCCAGGCTTGTCCTGAATACACATGATTCGATCTCCTGCTTTTAAATCAAGTATAGAAACTTCACCTTTTTGCTCCTCAACTAAATAAACGCTAGAGGACTTTTGTAAGGTTGCCGAGATATTTCCCTCTTCACCACAGCATTCTACTCGTACAAACGGTCTTTTTTCTATTTTTACTCTTCCAACTGGGATGGATTTTTCAGCCTCTTCCCCGTTAACCGTTAATTGTACACCTGGGTTAATTTCATGAAGATAGAATGTTTTTCCATTTTGAAATAAATATTGATGAAACGATCCACAATTAATTCGAAATGGACGTGGGGGATAACCTTCTGAATGGCGGTTTTCTGATAAGACTTTCACATATCCATGACCAGTGTTCCCGACAAACATCCCATCCGATTTCTCTAAAATATCCACGAAGTCAACGCAAACTCGCATTCCTTCGCCAATTTCCTTTATTTCGATGATTTCTAGAAATGTCTTATTTTCAAGTTCTGTCATATCTGCTCACTCACCTTTTACTGTTAAAAATCATCATCTGTTTCATCATTAGTGCGTTTTACTTCAAATTCTGAGCTTACTTCCTCGCAGTATATACCGATCATAGTAGATTGTTCAAGTATCCCAAATTCTAAACTGGAAAAAAGGAGACTATCTACCTAGTTACTAAAAAACGGATTCCATTTTCCATCATGTTTTTTTCTAACAAAAAGACGATTCGAGGGGGAGTCGAATCGTCCTTTTGTTGCTGCTAGTTATACCGCTGCTTTTGCCTTGTCTGCAGCCTTCTTGTTGAATGTTTTGCGGATGAATGGAACCACCCAGCGGTCTAAACCGTATTTTCCTGCGTTATAGCCTGCTGCCAAAATAATGAAGCCTAAGAAGATGTCTGTCGGGTTATGAGATACTGTTCCTGCTAAGAAGAAGCTGAAGTTCATGACTAGACCAAAAAACATCGCAGCTGTTGTTAAACAGCCAAGTAAAAGACCTAAACCAATAAGTGTTTCGCCCCAAGGAACGATGAAGTTGAATAAATCAATGTTTGGCAGGGCGAAGCTTTCTAAGAAGTTAACATACCAGCTGTAAACCATGTTGCCGTCTGGGCCTTTTACTGGATTAGCAATCGCATTTCCTAAATAGCCTGATGCGTCAAATCCGTCTGTGATTTTATGAAAACCAGCTGTGAACCAAGCGTATCCTAGGTACAAACGAATAACAGTTAGTATAGCTGCTGCGACCTTATTTTCTCTTAAAAATTTGTTAAACATAAAGCATTCCGCCTTTCAAATTTAACTTGTTTTCTATACTTTTACTATATTGGATTTTCATGGTTATTAACATAGGTATAGTGTTAAGTTCACAGTTTGTTTGAAATGTTTTGACGGATCGTTGAACGGCAGATAATTATGGTCGCCCCCCTAAATATTGACTAAATAACAGCTGCCGCTAATACTCTTACACCTTCTTTTAACCACGGCTGCATATTCAATAAGCTCTTCCACACTTTCAAAGGCTTGATCCTGATTGGTCACAATCGCAATAGACAATGATACCAGTGCTATTTTTTCAATTACACCCTGCCGATTTTCTGCAATTACATAATGCTGTGAGAGGTGGTTGGCCGTATAAAAGTCAGTAATAATCTTATCAAAATCAGTAAGGAGCGATTCGCAAATAGAACGGATATCATGATGATTTACGACAGCGATAAAATCGTCTCCACCAATATGTCCTAAAAATGAACCTTTATTAGTAAATTCTCTTTTAAGAAGCTCTGCAGTCGATTGGAGAAGATTATCCCCCTTTTTAAAACCGTATGTATCGTTATAGGCTTTGAAATGGTCTAAATCGAAATATAAAATACTGAACTTTTCCTGATGGATGATTTCTTTTAGTTTTTCTTCGATGGTATGATTCCCTGGCAGTCTGGTTAAAGGATTTAAAAAGCTTGCAAATTCAACTTGAACTTCAACTAACTTCATTAGTAATCTTTGAATACTTACAACCCCGATATATTTATTCTCTTTCGTCACAATGACATAATCGTATCGATCCTTTTCATCCCTTTCCATTGCTAGTTTACTAACCTCTGTTATCGATTGAAAGTAATCGACAATAAGAGAATCAGAATTCACGATTAATTCAATGGGTCTCCCCATATAGAGATGGTAACCATATTGAGTTCCCAATTTTTGATAAAAATGTGTTCTAGATATAAGAGAAATTGGGGTTTCGTTATTTACGACGACTATCCCTTGTATTCTTTTATTTTCTTTAAATAGTTTATCCACAGCACTATTTACTTCAAATGGAGGAATACAAGGTACCTGTTCTACGAGATCACCTATATATGCAACGATTGTCCTCATCTTCTTTCTACTACACTGTTTTTAACAATAAATTCCTCGGAGTAATTTCATGATGATGACTATAGTGTTGTGGGATTATCCCCGGTTTAATTTCCTGTTTTGGTTTACCTAAAGCATATCCTTGACCGTAATGGACTCCTTGTTCACATAGAAAGGCCAAATCCTCGATTCTTTCGATTCCTTCTGCAATAATTTCCGTAAATGACTGCTTGGCATAATCAATAATAAGTTTCACCAGCTGCTGCTGTTCTTTATTCTGATCAATATGTTGAATTAGCGCTTTATCTAGTTTGATAAATTCAGGTTTTAAATAAATTAATGTTTTTAGACTATTATATCCAGACCCTACGTCATCAATGGCAATTCGAAACCCTTGTTCACGATAATTAGAAAGAACCTGTTCAAACAGTTTAAAATCTGTAACCGCACTTTTCTCAGTTAATTCAAAAACGACCTGTTTTGGTTCAATCCCAAGTCCAGATAATAGTTGGAGTGTTTCTCCACTATGATAGGTAGAGTCGAGTAAGACATGGGGATGGATATTAATAAAAATCAATGAAGTTTGATCTTGTTGATTCACTTTGTATCTTTCAATAAAACGTTTAAGCGAAAGATTTCTACAAAAACATTCAAAAAAGAATACTTGATTCGTTTGTCCGACAAAATCATAAAATATTTCCGTGTCCGAAAATAGGTTGTTTGCAGCAGGACGATTTAAGGCTTCATATCCTATCGTTTCTCCTGAATTCAATTTAAGGATGGGCTGAAAAAACGTATTCAAGGATTCATTTTTTATAATTTTTTGTAGTTCCTTCAACCTCTTAAAATATAAAATATCGTTTTTTCTTCTGTTATTTAAATACATAAGATAGGAATAAAAGTGGTTAGTCCTTATATTTGAATGTATTTGTCTATTTATTTGACTATACATAGCCTGCACCTACTTTATTTAGTTACCTATATTCTACTCGTGGTTTGTAAAGTGAATGTAAAATTTTGTCGGATTTTATGTTAACTTCGTATTGAATAGACATAATGGCACTTCCTAATCAGTAATCTAGGACTCAATACTCCTGTTAGCAACAAAAAAAGAAACCGAAGGAAAAATCCCCCGGTCTCATTTTAGTAAACGATTATTTTATTTCAGCTTCCACAGTCACTTCTTCTTCAATAATTACTGTTTCTTCAGTTTCTACTACAGTATCAACTTCCGGAGCTTCTGTTCCTGCTTCTACAGCTACTTCTTCAGTAGTTTCTTCACTAGCTAATACCGCTGAATTTGCTGCTGCATGTGCTTTAGCTGTTGCACTAGCTTTAACACTAGCTTGAGACTTCGCTTTGTTTGCTGCAGATGGGTTTACTTTTTCGGTTACAACCACTTCTTCTGCAACTGGAGCCTCTTCTGTTACTTCTGTCTCTTCATCAGCTACTGGAGTTTCTTCTGTTTCACCTTCAACTACAGGAGCTTCTTCTGTTACTTCTGACTCTTCTTCTACAACTGGTGTTTCTTCTGTTTCTGTTTCACCTTCAACTGCTTCTTCTTCAGTGACTACATCTTCTGCAGCAACTTCAGATGCAACTTCAGTTTCTTCCAGAACATTTTCTTCAGCAGGTTCCACTTCCGTAACTTCTTCGCCCGCTAATACAGCTGAATTTGCTGCTGCATGCATTTTTGCAGTTGCGCTTGCTTTTACACTAGCTTGAGACTTCGCTTTGTTTGCTGCAGATGGGTTTACTTTTTCAGAATCGTCCTCATCTTCAACAGCTTCGACTACCTCGTCGTCTTCCGTTTTTACAACTGCATCGGTTTCAAAATTGATAGTTTCAGAGTCTGAATCTTCATCAGTATCATCTTCATCTTCCGTTTTAACAGCTACATCAGAATCAACATCTGTGTCTTCTTCCTCTTCTTTTGCTGCATTTTCATCATCTTCTGATTCAACAGCTGCATCTTGATCATTAAGGTCTACAGTTGCTTCAGAATCCGCATCAATATTTGATTCAGTCGCCGGTATCTCAGTTGGCACTTCCGTTTCTGTATCAATCACCTTAGTTTCTTCAACGGTAGTTTCTTCAACTGGAATTTCTTCTACTGGCGCTTCTTCCTGTATTACTTCTTCAACAACCACATCTTCAGCCTTATCTCCCTTGCCAAGAACAGCTGAGTTCGGAGCAGCATGCAATTTTGCCGTTTCGCTCGCATTCACACTTGCCTGGGATTTACTAGCTTTCTCTTTTGATGCCACTGGAACTACTGGTGTAGCTTTTACATTCTCATTTACACGACTAGAATTTTTAACTTGAACGGTTTTTTCAGACTTAGCATGATCCGGTCCTGCTGCTTCGGTAAACTGTCCTCCAGCAAAAAGTCCAAACGATAATGCTCCTGCCAGTACAAAAGATTTTGCAATTTTATTTGAGTTTAAGTAATGTTTCATTTTTAATTCGCTCCTTTTATTATCATAATCCGTGGCTTTTAGCTGCGGGTAACATTAGTTAATAAAGGAGTTTCTGCGGTGGTGGTGCTGGTGGAGCATTCACCCATTGAGTATTCAATAAAGCCTGCCGGGAAATGTAGGGCTGGACTAAATTACTTTCAAACAGGTTATTCCATTCAAACCATTTATCCAATACGCTTATATTACTTAATCCATTGCTGAGTCGATCATTTGATTGACCCCCTGAACTGTTGCTTCGCTGGGTTTGGCTCTGCTGGTTGACCTCTGGAATCTCTTCCTTGTTAGCAGGACCCTTTTTTTGCTCTTGCCCATCAGATTCTTTTTTTGTTATCACTGAAATTTCACTATATACTTTGGCCGTATCTGCCAATATCGCTGGTTTAGCTTCTTCAACCTTCACTACTTTATTAGTAGCTGATAAGGAAGTTGTATCCATCGATTTATCTTTTAGACCTTGGCTATCTGAGTTAACAGCTGCCGTTTCTGTTCCTGTTTCCTTAAGAATCTTTTCATTCTCATTTAGATCAGACTTAACGTTTCCTTTTGCCTGATCTGGCAAATTTTTAGCCCCAGCTTGGATTGGAATACTTTTGGATGTCTGCTGTTTCGCCTCAGCTTTATTGATTTGAGCATGTTCAGGTACTGCAGCATGTTCGGGTACTGAAGATTTTTCAGTTACAGTAGCATGTGCCGATGCAGCTTTTTCCTGTAGATTTGCATTTTGGGATTTTGGCGGAACGGCTATCTTTATTTCTTCCTTTTCACTTTTTACTGGAATAGCAGCCTCCCCCTTTTGAGAACTTGGTACATTCTTTTCAGCAAAAGCAAGGTCAGGAAAAAACATCGCCGCCCCAGCCATTAGCACAGATATAAGAAACTGGCGGAAGTGCACGATTTCACCCCCTTTCAATAATTGTCATGTTCATGGACAAGTTTCGATTAAAGATGTCATCTTTTGTCCAGAATTCTAAAAAACGATTCTTTTCACCTAATTTCTCTTATTGATAATGGGTATTTTTTATTATTAATAGAACAAATTGTCTTATTCTGAAACAAATTATAAAAAAAAAGAGACATTCGAGTTGACAAATCGACAGGTAATATACGATAATAATAATTGTATTAGAATTATTCTAATTTAAGTTTTACTTTATTTGAGGAAAAAATTTCAAAACATATACTTAGGAGGAAATTGATTATGTCATTAATCGGTAAAGAGGTACAAGCATTCACAGCTAACGCGTACAAAAATGGAGATTTTATCACTGTTTCAGATGCAAACTTTAAAGGTCAGTGGAGTGTAGTTTGCTTCTACCCAGCAGACTTTACATTCGTTTGTCCTACTGAATTAGAAGACCTACAAAACGAATATGCAACATTAAAAGATCTTGGTGTTGAAGTTTACTCTGTATCAACAGATACTCATTTCACACACAAAGCATGGCACGACAACTCACCTGCTATCGGCAAAATTAAATATACGATGATTGGTGACCCATCTCAAAGACTTACTCGTGCATTTGATGTACTTGATGAAGAAGAAGGTCTTGCACAACGCGGAACGTTCATCATCGATCCAGATGGTGTTGTACAAGCTATGGAAATCAATGCAGACGGTATCGGCCGTGACGCAAGCACACTTGTAAACAAAATTAAAGCAGCACAATATGTTCGTAACAACCCAGGTGAAGTTTGCCCAGCTAAATGGCAAGAAGGTTCAGAAACACTTAAGCCAAGCCTTGACCTTGTAGGAAAAATTTAAGGAGTAGATAAAATGTTACTAGATGCAGATATTAAAGCACAGTTAGCCCAATATCTAGATTTGATGGAGGGCGATGTCCTTCTAAAAGTCAGCGCTGGATCCGATGAAGTATCGCGCGACATGCTGCTTTTAGTAGACGAATTAGCTACCATGTCCTCCCACATTAAGGTTGAGAACACAGAATTACAAAGAACACCAAGCTTTAGTGTAAATCGTATCGGCGAAGATACTGGCATAACTTTTGCTGGTATACCTCTAGGACACGAATTTACTTCATTAGTTTTGGCTCTCTTACAAGTTAGCGGAAGAGCCCCTAAAGTGGATCAAAAAGTCATTGATCAAATTAAAGCCATTAAAGGTAACTATCACTTTGAATCCTACATCAGCTTGACTTGTCACAACTGTCCAGATGTTGTCCAAGCCCTTAACTTAATGAGCCTTCTCAACCCTGGAATTACGCATACCATGATTGATGGTGCAGCTTATAAGCAAGAGGTTGAAAGCAAAAACATCATGGCTGTTCCAACGGTTTTCCTCAATGGAGAAAATTTTGGCGGCGGCCGTATGACGGTTGATGAAATTCTTGCAAAGATGGGTTCTGGTGTAGATGCATCCGAGCTTTCTGATAAGGAACCATTCGACGTGCTTGTCATTGGCGGCGGACCAGCCGGTGCTAGTGCAGCTATTTATGCTGCACGTAAAGGCATCCGTACTGGTATTGTTGCTGAACGCTTCGGCGGACAAGTAATGGACACGATGGGGATTGAGAACTTTATCGGTACGAAATATACAGAAGGTCCGAAAGTCGCTGCAAGTCTTGAAGAACATGTTAAAGAATACAACGTTGATGTGATGAATTTACAGCGTGCCAAAACGTTGGAAAAGAGAGATTTCGTTGAAATCGAACTTGAAAACGGCGCTATTTTAAAAAGTAAAGCTGTCATCCTTTCAACGGGTGCCCGCTGGCGTAATGTTGGCGTCCCAGGTGAAGCCGAGTTCAAGAACAAAGGTGTAGCCTACTGCCCTCATTGTGATGGTCCATTGTTTGCTGGAAAAGACGTTGCTGTTATTGGCGGCGGTAATTCCGGTATTGAAGCAGCCATTGACCTGGCAGGTATTGTGAATCATGTCACAGTTCTTGAGTTTGCACCAGAGTTGAAAGCTGACTCTGTCCTGCAGGACCGACTTAATAGTCTGCCGAACGTTACAGTTATTACGAATGCTCAAACAAAAGAAATTACCGGTACTGACAAAGTTAATGGTATTACCTACATTAACCGTGAAACCGGAGCAGAGAAGCATATCGAATTACATGGTATCTTTGTTCAGATCGGTCTTGTACCAAATACGGATTGGTTAGGCGATACCATTGAACGTACGCGCTTCGGTGAGATCGTTGTCGATAAGCATGGTGCTACAAACGTCCCTGGCGTATTTGCAGCTGGCGACTGTACCGATAGTGCCTATAAGCAAATCATTATTTCAATGGGATCTGGTGCGACTGCAGCATTAGGTGCATTCGATTATCTTATCCGCAATTAATTTGCTATAAAACCTACCTAAGAGCCTAATTCCGTTTTGGAATTAGGCTCTTAGTATTGATTCAAGTTGTTTGGCGGAAACTTTGTTGCTTCCATTCTGCGATGAGTATGGGTCATTTTTACTATCAAAAAGACGATTCGCGGGGGAACGAATCGTCTTTTTGTGTTACTACAAGTTATGCTTCTGCTTTTGCTTTGTCTTTTTTAATGTAAGTCTTAGCTGTTTTGCGGATGAATGGAACCCCCCAGCGGTCTAAACCGTATTTTCCTGCATTATAGCCTGCTGCCAAGATGATGACGCCTAAGAAGATGTCTGTCGGGTTATGAGATACTGTTCCTGCTAAGAAGAAGCTGAAGTTCATGACTAGACCAAAGAACATCGCAGCTGTTGTTAAACAGCCAAGTAAAAGACCTAAACCAATTAGTGTTTCGCCCCAAGGAACGATGAAGTTGAATAAATCAATGTTTGGCAGGGCAAAGCTTTCTAAGAAGTTAACATACCAGCTGTAAACCATGTTGCCGTCTGGGCCTTTTACTGGATTAGCAATTGCATTTCCTAAATAGCCTGATGCGTCAAATCCGTCTGTGATTTTATGAAAACCAGCTGTGAACCAAGCGTATCCTAGGTACAAACGAATAACAGTTAGTATAGCTGCTGCGACCTTATTTTCTCTTAAAAATTTGTTAAACATAAAGCATTCCGCCTTTCAAATTTAACTTGTTTTCTATACTTTTACTATATTGGATTTTCATGGTTATTAACATAGGTATAGTGTTAAGTTCACAGTTTGTTTGAAATGTTTTGACGGAACGTTGAACAGCTGAAATCATATCTTTCACCGGTTAAAAAACAGGGTAGAACATTGCTTTCAACATAGTTACAAAAGGGATCGGATCACATTGTAAAAATTTAGACGTTATTACAAAATAACATGTTCCCCACCTTCACGAATACGAATGATAGCAAGTTAGGTAGACGATCCTCCATACAAACTATCCTAAAATTATTTACCCTTTTTTTAATTTTTCTACTATTTAAATGGCTGTTCACATCGTGATAGAACTATGTTACTATCACTAAGGTTTAGGATCATCCTATCGAAACCATGATCAATACTATATAAGAGGTGTATGATGGAAGCAGAAAAATTTATTCACGTTGAAAACACGAACCTTCTAATGGACATAATCAATCTAAAAATAAAACTAGGCGAATTATATAATCAAACGGGACCTTCCACTTCCGAGTATGTAAGTCTATCTATCCAATTAGCTAAACGCATGAATGAATATTTTGATGAAAAAGTAGCCCAACTAAATTAATCCGTAAGAGACCTGCTAACTTTAGCTGGTCTCTTTTTTATTTATTTTTCGATACCATGTCCTTTTTACCTGCTTTTTCCTATATTAAGGGTGAAAGGAGGTGATAACGATGGCACAAGCAGTATTAGCAACATCTAAGTTACGTTTAGTGTTCCAAGTGGGCATGGACGATGACGGTAAACCGCTTTTGAAGGCGAAGACTTTTAGTAATATCCAGAAATCTGCTACACCTGATCAACTTTTACAAGCAGCGCAAGCCATTATTGGTTTGTCCAGCGATGCTCTCAGCAGCATCGAGAGAGTCGACAATTCCGATTTACAAGCTTAATAGAAAAATAACTAGGATAGGAGGTGAATAAAATGGCTAAAACACTAGAATTGGAGTTCGTAACTGAGCTAGGAAAATCCACCCGAATTTCGGTAGAAAATCCTAAGGAACCGATTGAGGAAGCAGTGGTGAAGGCGGCAATGGAGGAAATTATTGCTTCTGGAGTTTTCACATCTGCAAACGGTAATTATGCTTCTGTTAAAGGAGCACGCGTAATTGATCGCAATGTAACCCAATATGAAATGGTGTAATCGAACAGTAGGCCGGGTTCCAATGGAATCCGGTCTTTATTAGAGGTTGAAATTTATAATAAAGAAAGGAGTGGATTTTCGTGGAGCAAATGATCCCTCTCATCAGTGAGGTAGGATTTCCAATCGTCGTCACCCTCTATTTGCTATACCGGATTGAGTCGAAGCTAGATATGGTGGTCCAATCGATTCAAAATCTTCCCGAACGCATGAAGGGCTAGTCGTACCCGGTGGCGGCATTTTAATATTAATAGAACCTTAAAGCTTTGTTCATAGTTTGTTCATACTTTAACGGTAAGATAAATACATGAAGAGGACAACCTTTTTAATTCTCTCTTCCATAACCCCCTTTTATAGATTTCTTTTGGATCCGGCAACTGGCCGGATCTTTTTTTTGTCATGGGGTACCGACCACTTTTTTTCAATGTAGGCAAAAAAAATCTGGAAACCTGCTAAATAGGTCTTCCAGATCTTTCTTAAAAAGAAATAATCATCCCGTCTTTACCTGCATAGGTCCCCATTGTAGCGCCCATGTAATTGACAATGATATCCTTTGGATGAAATCTCTCTGTCAATTCCTGTTTCAGCGCTTCTACTTCTTCTTCATTTCCGGTGTGAGTAATTCCAAATATAGTAGTTGAAAAATCGGTTCCTCTTTCTTGAATCACATCTAGCACTCTCTTTTGGAACTTCTTTTTACCGCGGATTTTTTCAAAAATCTCTACTTTCCCGCCTTCAACTCTTTCTAGTAGCACTTTGATATTGAGGAGTTTTGCCAACGAGCCTTGGAACTTACTAAGTCGTCCGCCTTTTACGATATTCTCTAATGTATTTAATAAGACGAGTATATTCATATTTTCACGGTACTCCATTAAATCAGCAACAATTTCATCCACTGTTTGCCCCTGTTGGGCCAATTCTGCCGCACGGATAATTTGGAGCCCATGCCCGAGTGAGCCTGCAAGTGTGTCAAAAACAGTTACCTTTGCGCCGGAAAGATCCTTGCCAATACAGGCAGATTGATAAGTCCCGCTGAGGCCGGATGAAATCGTAAAACAGAGGATTTCCGTGTCAGTGCCAAAAAGGGAGAACGCGTCGGCAAACGAGGCAGGCGAGGGTTGGGACGTCTTCGGAAGCACCTCAGACGAAAACATTTTTGCGAAGAATTCCTCTGGGGAAAGATCAACCTTTTCTAAATAATCCTGTCCTTCAATCGTCACAGTCAAAGGCACTAATGTAATATCATATTTTTCTAATAAATTTACTGGTAAATCAGCCGAACTGTCCGAAATAATCTTTATCATGCTACTCTCCACCTTTAGTACAATTTACACAATACAATTATACCAATCGGAATTATTATTTCGCTAAGAAAAAGGCTTTGTAAGGTTTTTTCCCAAAAAGGGAATAAAAGTAAAACGGCGAATATAATGAAGAGTGATGAAAACAAATTTAGAAATCCAATCATATGTTTACTTGAAGGGAGTTTTCCAACATGCAGAGGATAAAATGGATGATTCAACTTTTCTTAAATGAGCCTTTGTGGTTTAAACTACTAATCTGCTTAACTTTACTTGCCTCGATTATTTTTAGCAGTTCCTTTTTTTCAAATAACCTATTGTATCAAGGCATTAGCAAATTAGCTGCTGCAATCTTTTTTGGTGCTTATGGATTTAAATTTAGGATGAATCGATTAACATCAATTCTCTTCTTTGCTGTAGCTGCTATATGCATATTCCTTGCTATTCTGGCACTGTTTTTGGGATAACTAGCTAATGCAAAAACACTCTGGGCTTGTTACGAAGGAGGTTTATTTTGTCTCACGTATTCAGGTTAGTCCAAACTTATTCATTTCTATCATTTAAGATGATTCCCGTAAAATTTCCTATCAATACTTGTTTCTCATTCTGATTTGTACATAGGAAAGATGCTGCAATTGATATTCTATTATGATCTTGTTTTTCATATTTATCGATCGTTACTTCACATAGTATTTTATCTCCTGTAAAAACTGGTCTTAAAAACTCATAATTCATAGAACGAGCCAGTACATTGTTATCTCCTCCAACTTTTGTTGGTAATGTCGCCGTCAGCAAGCCTTGTATGACAAGTCTTCCCTGTTCATCAGGAGTTGTATGGTGTGTACCTTCATCACCTGAAATCCTCGTAAACAATTCAACATCTTCTATTGTAAAAGTCCGTTCAAATGTTATGATATCGCCTACATGTAAAGACAATGTCATTCCTCCTATACGATTAAATAATAGAAACCTTCCATTTATGGGAATGTTATTTATCTATCCAATTCAACACAAAAAACATTAATCCTTCTTGACGTGATTGTCTGTAGATGCAAAATAGGTCCCAACTATCATAATTAGCAAGGCAATAATAAATGACAATGTAGGTATCTCAAGAAACATAATAAACGAAAGTCCAACGCCAATAAAAGGGGAAATGGCATAATATGCACTTGTCTTGGCTGCTCCAAGATACCGTTGTGCGTATACATATAAATATATACTTAACCCATAAGCCACAAATCCCAGTAAAAGCGTAGCAAGTATATAAACTACATTAGTGGTAGTTTCATTAATAATAAACGAGATTAGTAAAGAACCTAAACCTGAACCAAATCCTTTAATAATGACAATCTCTAATGGGTCTTTTACCGACAACATTCTGGTAAAGTTATTTTCTAGTCCCCAACAAATAGCTGCAAGCAAAACAAAAAGAGAACCAAAAGAAAAAGAGATACTACTAAAATCTTCTACTGAAAGAAAAATACTTGCAACTGTAATCAAACCAATTGCTATCCATAATCTTTTATTGATCGTTTCCTTGAAAATTACAAGTGCAATCAATGAAGTGGCAACAATTTCAAAATTGTTAAGAAGCGAGACTGTTGCAGGAGTAGTCATTGTTAACCCTATCATAAGGAAAATAGGTGCTGCTATGTCTAAAAGAACCATACCCATTGTGAAAGGCATTTCTTTCTTTGTTAATCTCATTTCCTTTTTCAATTGTCCTGTGTTGTAACGAAACAAACCTATTATGGACATTCCAATACCTGCACCAAGATATAAAAGTGCTGCCATCATAGTTGGAGGAATTTCATTTAAAAGTATTTTGGAAAATGGCGCACTAATAGCATATAGGCCAGCCGCCAGAACTGCCCAAAGCATTGCAGTATTTTTCTTTTTCTTCAAAATTCCAACCCCCTTATCGTATGAAGTTATCTAATGCCTTTTTAATATCTTGTAAAACTTCTTCTTCATTTCCTTGTTGTACAGCGTCCACAAGACAATTCTCCATGTGGTCTGTGAAAATAATTTTTGCAGCATTGTCTAGGGCTTTTCTTATGGCTGCAATTTGAAGAAGAATATCTGGACAATCACGTCCATCAACTGCCATTTGTTTAACTCCTCTTACATGTCCTTCAATTCTAGCAAGCCGATTAATAACATTTTTTCTTTGCTTATGCTCGTGGTTATGTTGATGATTATCTGTGTTCATAAATTATCACTCCTCAATGTAAGTATCCCCCCCTAGGGGATACTTAGTCAAGTAAAAAAAGGACCAATTCGATTGAATTAGCCCCTAAAAATGCGTAAGTCTTATTAAACTTTCTGCCGGTTAGTAGTATCTATTGACACAGCCTTTTCTAAAAAACATCCTACTAATTATGTTGAATGACCGATTTTAGTGATAAAATCTCTCTTGCCTCTTCAGGCGTTGCTAGCTCTTTTCCTACCTCATTTACCAATCTCTTTGCTTGTTCTACAAATTCCACATTCGATGCAACCTACAAATATCGACAAAGTTACAATCCCCACTCTGGTAAAATATAGTAGACAAAGGTTTAAAATAGAATGTCGCAGGTTGTGGGGGGAATATACATGGGCAGCATCGTAGAAAAAAAAGTTGAAGGAAATCTCCCTTCACAGAAATGGTTCAAAAATTGGAAGGTTATCACCTTAAGTACCATTAGTATCATTACACTTATTCTTGCCGCCATCTGCTATTATCAAGCCACTCACTTTAATACCAACATAAGGATTAATGGCGTCGAGATTGGTGGCATGACGGCAGACCAGGCTTTTGAAAAGCTACAAACGTCTGTTTTATCAAATGAAATCTACGTGGGTGATCAACAAATAGTAGATGGAAAAGATACGAAGATGGAATTTGCCAATGACGACTTGCAGGAAGTCAAAAGACATTTAAAAGACCAGTGGTCATTCCTTCCCTCTTTTAAGGAAAAAGAGTATACCTTAACGCCTAACCAGCAGGATCAATATCGCAGCGAAACACTTAAAAACGAACTGGAACAAAAACTTACCTCAATGAATCAGAGCTTAACTGCTCCTGTTCATGCACATGCGTCCCTGGTACAAGGAGAAATCGTTGTCTCGAAAAGTGTGGACGGGAATCAATATGATGTCGCTCGTCTACTGGAGGAATTCGAAAAGCATGGATATACGAGTGAGATTCATCTAAATCCTATCTACCTGCTTCCATTCAACGAAGACAGCGAAAAGGTAAAAAAAGAAGAACAAAAACTGCAGGAACTTCTTCAACATTCCGTTGAATATAAAGTACAGGATACAGTACATACATTAAGCGGCAGCGAATTTATAAAAAATGCAACAATTTCTGAGGATTTGAAGGTTTCGATTGACCCGAGCACGATTCAAAATAAAATCGCCGAAATTAATGATACCCAGTCCACATTGGGGAAGGATTTTAGCTTCAAGACCCATTCCGGTTCCATTATATCTGTGAAAGGGCAAGGGTATGGCTGGGCGCTCGATGTGGAAAAAGAAACATTGCAAATTCATGCAGCATTCGAAAAAGGAGAAACATCAATTTCCGCTTCCACTATTCATGGAAATGGCTGGAGTGGAGAGGGCTATGGCTATGAAACCACAACAAACAATGGGATTGGCGATACCTATGCGGAGGTGTCGATTGCTGAACAGCGGATTTGGATTTACAAAGCCGGACAGCTAGTCCTGACCACCAATGTCGTTACAGGTAAACACAGCACTGGGGAAGATACATCTCCAGGAGTGTGGTATATCCTATTTAAACGGACACCTTACACACTTAAAGGAAGCGCCGTCGGCAAAGCCGATTATTCCGTTCCAGTCAGTTATTGGGCACCCTTCACAAACAGCGGCCAAGGTTTCCACGATGCGGGCTGGCGGACAAACTGGAGCAGTACTGCCTATTTAACGGCAGGCTCCGGCGGCTGTATCAACGTAACCCCTAGTGTCATGAAAGCTGTCTATGATCATCTTAGTGTGCATCAGCCAGTTGTTGTGTATTAGGAATGAAAAACGGCTTAATTCGAGTTGAGTTAAGCCGTCACTTTTTTTGAACACCATTCTAATTTTAGTTATAATCTCCGCATATTACAGATCAATTACACCATAAACCAACGGCGGTACTCGAACTTCATTTTGTGAAACGGTATAGGCTGCATAGACTAGATTTTTCATTTCTGTTACTTCCTGTTTATTGCTGTGAATCGTCACAAGTGATTCGCCTCTTTTTACTTGGTCACCTATTTTTTTCCTTAAAACAAGTCCTACTGCTAAGTCTATTTCAGACTCTTTTGTTACACGGCCAGCCCCTAAAAGACTTGCTGCAATCCCGATTTTGTCTGCAATAATTTCTGAAACAATCCCATCTTCCTGTGCTTCGACTTCAAATGTATAGGAAGCATATGGAAGTTTAGTAGGATCATCCACAATACTGCTGTCTCCACCCTGAGCAGTAATAAATGTTTTAAATTTTTCAATGGCGTTTCCTGTTTTGATTGAATCCTCTAGCATTTCCCGTGCTTCTTCAGTAGTTGCTGCTTTTCCGGCAAGATAAACCATTTTACTGCCGAGTGTTAAGCATAATTCATGAAGATCTCTAGGTCCGTTACCGTTTAGTGTGTCAATCGCTTCTTTAACTTCTAACGCATTCCCAATTGCAAACCCTAACGGTTGATTCATATCAGTAATAACAGCGATCGTTTTACGGTCAGCACCATTACCGATTTGGACCATTGCCTGCGCCAATTCTTTTGCTCCCTCTAAATCCTTCATAAAGGCTCCAGATCCTGTCTTAACATCCAACACAACGGCATCTGCACCTGATGCAATTTTTTTACTCATGATCGAACTAGCAATAAGTGGAATAGAATTCACTGTTCCTGTGACATCACGTAACCCATATAATTTTTTATCAGCAGGTGTTAGATTTCCACTTTGACCAACAACAGCCACTTTATTCGTATTAACAAGGTGGTTAAAGGTATCATTATCCATTTCCACTTGGAAACCAACAATGGATTCTAATTTATCAATCGTACCTCCAGTGTGACCAAGTCCACGACCTGACATTTTTGCAACAGGCACTCCTACAGAGGCAACAAGTGGAGCAAGGATCAGTGTTGTTGTATCACCAACCCCGCCTGTACTATGTTTATCGACCTTAATCCCTTCGATGGCTGAAAGATCTATTTGATCACCAGACTCCACCATTGCCATCGTTAAATTCACACGTTCAGAAGCGGTCATGTCATTAAGATATATCGCCATAGCAAGAGCCGACATCTGATAATCTGGTATACTCTCATCTGTGTAGCCTTTAATAGCAAACTCGATTTCTTCTTTAGTCAATTCAAAACCGTCGCGTTTTTTTTCAATAATATCAATCATTCTCATCATAAAAAACTCCTTTTACTTTCTTACCCAATTGTTCATGCATTGCCAAGAATATAAACGTCGAAGTAACCGGGTTCTACTTCGACGTTGAGTCTTAATTTATGCACTTAATTTTGTATCATTCTTCATTTCAACACGGTTATTCTTTTCTTTAAAACTTACCGCAAAAATGACAGCGAGTATAGCTGCATACGCTGCAAACACTAACCAAACGGTTTGCCAGTTAATGATGCCATCAACAGTGAAATAGTCTACGATTACTCCACTAATAACGGCGCCTAAATATGTTCCAACTCCGTTAACCATTGTCATAAATAACCCTTGTGCACTCGCACGCATCCGGGTGTCTACTTCTTTTTCTACAAACATAGATCCAGAAATATTAAAGAAGTCAAAAGCAGCACCATACACAACCATAGATAATAGCAATAAGATAAAGCCGCCGCTAGATGGGTTACCGTAAGCGAAGAAACCAAATCGTAATACCCATGCCACCATACTCATGATCATGACCTTCTTGATTCCAAATTTACGTAAGAAAAATGGAATGGCAAGAATAAAGAATACTTCTGACATTTGCCCCATGGATGATAAAATGGCTGGATATTTCACAACAAGGCTATCTGTATATTCAGGATTTAATCCAAAATCATGTAAAAACGGGTTGCCGAATGTAACATTAATCTGTAGTGCAGCACCTAAGAGCATGGCAAAAATGAAAAAGACCGCCATTCTCTTTTGTTTAAAAAGCACGAAAGCATCAAGACCCATCCGACTAACCAACGATGACTTGTCCTTTTTGACTGTTGAAGTAGGACAGTCAGGCAGAAACAATGAAAACAGTGCAAGTAAGAAGGCAGCGCCAGAGGCAATGTATAGCTGCATGTTACTTAACTCAAATCCACCAAGACTAATGGACCACATAGCAAGAATAAAAGCAATAGTTCCAAACACACGAATAGGTGGGAAGTCTTTCGTTGTATCCAACCCTGCTTTTTCTAGGGAAGAATAGGCAATGGTATTGGATAAAGCAAGAGTGGGCATATAAACCATTGCGTTAAAAAACATCACCCAAAACATCATACCGGGATCTGAAGTCTTTGCGGCAATAAATAATGCTATCGCCCCAAGGAAATGAAGGACACCATATAGACGATTTGCCTTTACCCAACGATCCGCAATAATACCGACAAGACTTGGCATAAAAAGTGCAGCTATCCCTGCTGAGCTATAAACGATTCCTACTTGTGTACCAGTAAATTGCAAAGTACCAATCATATACGAGCCAAATGTAACAAGCCAACTTCCCCAAATGAAAAACTGAAGAAACATCATAATTTTAAGTCTCGATAATACAGCCATTGCTTCCTCCCATGAGCTTCTTTCTGAAGCTACTTTTTAGAATATTCCGTAAATTATTTTATCCAATAGGTAATAACATTGATATGGTTACAAACTGTAGACCTTATCAACCATTTAAACCAGAACAACTAACGATTAAACGATGATAGCCTTTTCAAAACCCATTCCGCTCGCTAACTTCAAAAGTTCCTGCATATATGCGTCATCCGGTGTTGGAGTATTTTGCAAGCGTCCCCTTACCCCATAACGTCGAAATTTAATCAGCTTTAATTTTACGCTTTTTACCTTTTCACCAATGGTGTCAGCAATTCCACTGATGACAGCTTCCGCGTCCACCTCGCCAGGCAAGCAGACAATTCGTAATTCCTCTAATTTGTTGCACTCCGCAAGATACTTAAGATTCTTCTTAACGACAGAATTAGTTAACCCTGCAGTAAGCTTTCTGTATACTTCTTCATCCCAAGCCTTCACATCCAGCATGACCCCTTGAGAGAGCTCCATCAATTCGGGAAAGCGGGTGAAATCTGTCGTTCCATTGCTGTCAATCAAACAGGTAAGTCCATTTTCTCGAGCTTTTGCAAACAATTCTTTTATAAAATTAGGGTACAGAGTGCATTCACCACCCGATACCGTAATCCCCCGGATAAATGGAATATTCTTTTGAACCTCCTCGAAGACCTCGTCTGGAGTCATATTTCTCACACGCGGCGAGGCAAATGACGGACAAACGGTAATACATTGGTCACATGAGATGCATACTGCAGGATCCCAGTTTACACGGCCCCCAGCGATGGAGAGTGCACCCGATGGGCAGCCACTCACGCAAATACCACAGTGGTTGCATAGTCTTTGCGTTTCCGGATTATGGCAATAGGCACAGGCCAGGTTACATCCTTGCAAAAAGATCGAAGTACGGTTCCCCGGCCCATCTACAAGGCTTAACGGGATAATCTTATTGATTGGAGCTCTCGTCATACCCCTCTCACCTTTCTATCTTTAAGGCGGTTATGATCGTAGTTTGGTGCACCAAGATGTGTCGTATCGTGCAGTACTACCTGCTCATTTCTGTATTTTTCCATCTCGCTGCGTTTTACTAAATAACCGGTAATACGCACCAAATCGCTATTCTCCTCATAAAAACTAATGTACTTTGAACCTACTGAAAATGCTCCTTTGACAATGTCAAGAATCGCACTAGGATTATTTCGGCCAGTGGTTTCAAATGGGAAAATATCTCCACATCCAGTCGTAATTTCTCTATGGAATCGCGCACTATGTCTTAGGTGGTCGTAAATATTCTGTAATTCATCACCTACAGGGATCCGCACACCCGAAGTGATTCCGATATCGTAGTCCATACCAACCTGTGCATGGAGCATTAAATGTCCATTTGAAATAGTTGAATACTTAGCAGGGAACTGTGCTGCAAAATTTGAAATAATCGTCATAATTTGATCAGCAAGATCATCAGCCTCGACATCGTGTCCATAGCGCTTACCATTGTCGCTTAATAGGATGTTGGCACACTCGGCTAATCCAGTAATTCCTAACATGCCAATAAAGTTGTCAGGATGAATCAAACCTTCCTTAGCAAGGAAAGACGTCTCAAAAAAGCCAGATTGCTCGACTAAAAAACTTATCCGTTCATTCATATAATTTCCTAATGACTCTAGACAATCAGGAAGAAGCTCGTTTAAAAACTGTTCGGTAGAAGTCGCAACCTTTGCAAGCCCAGGAAGAGTTAATCTCGAAAGCGTATAAGCGCCGCCACAAATCGGTAAAATATTATAACAGCTTGAAATTCCATAATCAGTTGAATAGGTCTTCATATGCACCTTATGATTACACATAGCAGGATTCGCACAGAAAAGACTCGTGTAAATTCCTAGTTCAGCAAAATCATCAGGTGTAATATCCGGGTCATATTTCAGCGTAAAGTTAGGAACAGCATTCTGCAGCTCTTTTTCTAGCTCTAGAATCAACTTTCCGGCGCGAGTGGCTTCCGGTCCGATATTCGCATGACAGAAAGAATCGGTAATCGTCCGATCAAGAAAGTTTAGAAATAAACGAAGCTTTTTCTTTGCATCCTCATCACTTACACCATCCAAAAACGGTTCAATCAGCTTATCAATGTTACCAAGATAGACTGGGAATCCAGTGATCGATGGAACATGCTTATAGAGAATCATCAAGGAGTTCAACAATTCATCCAAATCGCTCGGTGGTTCAATCTGTAAAAACTGACTGCCGTTTTTTACAAACCTTTCATAATCAGGCATAATATAACGTGGACGATAAGGTGCATGTCCTTCATATAGATCATCGATTGCATTTATTTCAAAATAATATTTCGTTTTCTCTGGAATATTTAAAATAGACAAAGTATCTTCTGCCGCATGTGCAAGTGCCATTACTTTTTGTTCGTAGGTATGTTTTTTCGATGTAACAATATCTAAAACGTGATTCAATCTTTACACTCCCTTTTTGATTTTTATTAAATTCTATATTCATAGAGTTGATGCATATTAATATTGCAAATCTTCCGGTGAGAATGCTCCTGGCAATAATTCTTCGACTGTCATTTCCTTAATCTCACCATTAAGGTTTGTTAAAATAACCTTCATATCTTTGTTGCAAAGCTCCGAAATCACTTGGCGACATGCTCCACAAGGGGTAATCGGTCTCTTCGTATCGCCGACAACAACCAATGCTTCATACTGGGTATCCCCATCAGCATAGGCTTTAAACAAAGCCGTCCGTTCAGCGCAATTCGCCACACTATATGCCGCATTTTCAATATTACACCCATGAATCACTTTCCCATCTACTGTCAATAAAGCAGCACCAACCTTAAAGTTTGAATACGGTACATATGCCTTATCCCTTGCTTTCTTTGCTTCTTCAATTAACATCATTGTATCCATATTAAAAACCCCCTTTCATTTACTTAATTTATTATCCATTAATTCTAAAAGTGTTTCGTATTGTCTCTCAGAGATGACGATTTTTCCTTCTTTCTTTGAAATCAGGCCATCGTCTAAAAGCTTTTTGATTGATCGATTAACGGTTTTCACGCTGAAGCCCGTTTGTTCTGCAATTTGTTGACGTTTCGTTTGGATGATGCATAGTTTGTCTTTTGCATGCTCTTGGTAGTAGTTTGTCATGTAAAGCACGAGGCGATCGATTCCGTCAAGGAACAAATAGGCTCGATCATTTTTCGACTCTACCAGAACATGACTCATAATAGCTCGTACCCGTAAAAACAAGGCCTCCGCATCATGCCGGATCCAGTTTAAGTAGTTATCCATTGACAAAGTGATAAACGTACAATCTGTAGACGTTACTAACGTTACTTTGTAATAAGTGATACCTGATAACCCTTCCATTTCACCGAACAACTCTGGTGCTTGAAACTCAGTAAAAACATAAACATCACCTGAAATTTGCTCTTCAGTTGCTCTAACTTGCCCCTCGATTAAAATCCAGATTGTATTGCAGGGTTCATTCGCAGATACAAACTTAGTATCCGCTTTCATTTTTATCACATGACAGGAACGACTAGATATGGGGATGTGTTTAAATAATTGCTGCAAATATTCCCGTTGAGGCTGTGGTGCCATACCGATTGCTGCGATTATATCCTCCATACTTTATCTCCTCCTTTAGCCAAATTATATCGACAGAATTTTTTCATCAAAAGGACATCTGTCCTCTATTTTTTATTTTTTCTTTTAAATAACAGGTATGTTCACGAATTGTTCTTAAGTGTATATACACGTTGGAAATAGTAGATTACCACAAGAATGCCACAGGGAGTGTTTCTCGTGGTACTTAACACTACTATTTTTGCGATGTTTTTTTCAAAAAAGCAATTACTTTTTCAAAATAAAGATTATTACTTATTACGAGTGACCGTTCTCTCTTCTTTTCGTTGTTCTCGGGCTCTCATTAAATAATGGTGCCAGGCACCCGGTTCTATATGGTAAACCTATTTAATTCTAATTTCTATAATTACCTGTAAAATTTTCGCAGGATGTTTCTGGTAGACAGACAGGAGTGTCCACCTGAGGTGGAAATTGTCCACGAGCGGTGACAGGCACCCGGCTCTAGTCGATTACTTCCTTATTCCTTTTAGCCTTCTTCACCGTGTAAAATAAATATAGTCCAATTAATACATACGTGATTACCATGCTCGTAATTAACTGTGTTATTACAGTAAAAGTAGTAAAAGATAATAAAAATGTCGGCAGGTGAAGTGCTAGTAATGTTACAGGCAAAATGGCAGTCTTGGCCCAAACAGAAAATAGGATAATAAAACATAGAAGAAACAATCCAATGACCCAACTGCCTATCATTCCAAAATCAATCATGGGCGTTTTATAAATAGAATCAACGAATAGTACTCCTACGAAAATAAGCATACTAAGGATAATCGGCAATAATAAAATGAAAAACTCCATTATTCTCGATACTTGATTTCTAGCTACATAGCGATAAGCAAACATTACTCCTCCAAAGAACAGGATACTATATACAAGCGTTCCGATAATTTTGAATAAACTATAGCTTAACGTACCTTGTATAAGGTCTCCAAAAATAGTAAATGACATGGAACCAATAATAATGAGTGGAATATATTTCGCCCAAGATCGATAGTCCGTCTTCATCTCACTTGAAATAGTCATCATATATTCCTTTGGGGAGGCGCCTACAAGTTGATCAATGGATTTACCATTTTGTTCAGCTTCATATAGATGAGCCTCAAGTTCTTCCGTAATTTCTTTAATCTCTTGGTCGTTTTTCCCGCTTGAAAACAAATATACCCTTAAGTCATCAAGAAACTTCTCACTTTTTACAGATAGTTGATTTTCTACCACATTCTCCACCTCAACCCTTAATTTTCTTGTTTAATTACCGCATTCACACATTTTTCAAGTTGGCCCCATCTACTTAGAAAATCATTTAATGCTTGCTGTCCCTCGTTCGTTAAGGAGTAGTACTTTCTCTTAGGGCCTGCTGTAGAAGCTCTAAGAACAGAAGTGACAAGTCCTTCACGTTGCATCCTCATCAATAATGGATAGATGGTACCTTCACTGATCGTATCAAAACCATACTTACTTAAGCTCTCAGCCATCTCATATCCGTAACATTCTTTCTTCGCGATGATCGCTAAGAGGCAGCCATCTATTATTCCCTTCATCATTTGTGTTTGTGACATTCACTCACCACTCTCAATGTCTTGTATTGCAAGGTATAGATCAAGTATAAGAGTATATACCTTGCAATGCAAGAGTATTGGAAAAATTTTTTCATTACACAACAAAAGACCGCCGCAAGCGATCTCTACCTTTAACTATTTCGACTTATTATGACAATTTTGGGACAGAAAATGGGGAAGTATTACGAATATTACAGAGTATGAGTTAATTTAGAGAGAGAATAGGGGAAATGGTTATTTTGACAACACAATTAGATGTAAATGGTGAATGGACACTTAGCAGGAAAGAAACCTACGGAAAAGGCAAGCAAGCAAAATGTGTACCTGTTTTCACCACAAGGATGGAAAAACGAGAATATTATAAGAGTATCCATTTTGATATACGAAATGTACTTGACATCAAAGGGTTTTTAAAGGATATACGCACTGATTGGAATACATATGTATCACAGGTTCACGAATGGATTCAAAAAAATGTTGTAAAAAAACTGATAGTGACCGGCATTTTTACCGTTGTCCTTGGCTTATACACCAGCACGGCAAATGCAGCCTTTATTGAAGAATACACGTATCAGGTAAAAAGCGGCGAAAAAATTGAAACCATCGCGATACAGCATGGTGTCACAGCCCAAGAAATTTTAGAGGCCAATGGACTGGCTTCCATTGACGGCAAAAAAATTCTTTTACCAAAAGTAGAAGACAGAACGGTAATCGCTACCACACTGAATATCCGCTCACAGCCAACAACGGAAAGCAGTATAATTGGAACCTATAAAAAGGGGAATGTCGTGAAGGTTGCATTTATCGAAGAAGGTTGGGCTGGCATTCTGATCGATGGGCGAGTTTGTTTCGTAAGCGCTGACTATCTCACAAAAGCACCTGCACAAACAGGCAAATCTACAGTCGAAGCTCAAACGAAAACCATGTATGTAACTGCAACTTCCTTGAGAGTTCGTGCAGCTGCTACTACCAGCAGTGCTGTCCTAGGTTCATTTAAATTAGATGATCGTGTAACTTTAACCTCCAGTTCAAAAGGGTGGGCCAAGATTCAATTCCATGGAAAAACAGCTTATGTGAGTGAAACCTTTTTAACAAAAAAACAGCCAGCTCCTGCACCAAATGCGACTAGTAACAACAGCAGCTCAACAGTTGGTTCATCTATGTATGTGATTAAAAGCGGTGATACCTTTACAA
Source organism: Neobacillus niacini (assembly GCF_036961885.1). Lineage (GTDB taxonomy): Bacteria > Bacillota > Bacilli > Bacillales > Cytobacillaceae > Neobacillus > Neobacillus niacini_H. Next base: position 59,513 of record NZ_JBALNQ010000039.1, read on the forward strand.
AAATCGGCAAAGCCCTAAGGGTCCCTGCCTCAACGATACAAGCACTCAACCCAGCCTTGGAGCCAACCAGGCTAAAAATCGGACAAAAAATCAAAGTCCCTGTAGCAACAGTCTCTACTGCGAATCAAATAATGGAGACAGCTTACATTGGAGGTGTCCAACCGAATGGAACCTTCCGATTTATCACGTCCAACGGAAGCACCTACACCGCAAAGGCAGAAGGCAACATGATAAACGAACTATTCGACCATCAAGGAGAAAAAGTAACCCTAACTCTCGAAGCAAAAAGAGGTCAGAAAATGATCCTCCTTTCTATTCAATAGGAATCATGCAAACGAATCTTATGCAGGCCTTTTTGAACGGCCTGCCAAGGTTTATCAAAGGCAGAAAAAAGACTGATGAGCCCATCCATAAATGATTGTTCCTTTTAATAGAACTTAAAATAGAAGGGCCATTCCCGCTACGAAAATAAGCAGGAATGGCCCTTTTATTATATTGCTTCTCTTTATACCTCTAGTTAATATATTCACAATATGAATACTATACAGGATTGGAAGATGGAAAGCGTATTGTGACTGTAGTTCCATGACCTATAGAGGATTGGAAGTCAATCGTGCCTTTAAATTTATCAACGATGTTAAAGCATATCATCATCCCTAATCCTGTTCCTTTACTTTTTAAAGAATAAAAAGGAGTACCCAAAGATGCAACTTCTTCTTCTGACATTCCTCGTCCATAATCAATGACTTGAATAACAACAAATTCCTTTTCCCTTCCAGCAGTTACATGAACTAGGTCACCAATATTGGAAGCCTCAATGGCATTTTTTATAATATTTATGAGTAATTGTTTAAACTCTATGGTGTTAGCTGAGATCGTACAATCTCCCGTTACGTTTAGTTCAATCCGATTATCATGTAAAAGTCCATAGGAATGAAGCAAATCTGTTACACTCTGAAGAACAACATTTACATCGACATTTTCAGTTACATTCTCTTTGTCTGGTTTAGCAATCGATAAGAATTGCGAAATAACCTGTTCAGCCGTATTTAATTCATCAATCATTAAAGTAAAATGTCCTTTTCGCTCATCGGTAAAGGAAGAATCTTGCTCAAATAGCTGCAAAAAACCTTTCACAACGGTCAGAGGATTTCTAATTTCATGTGCAACAGCTGCTGCAAGCTGACCGGTTGTCTTCAAACGCTCAGAATGTTGTATTTGTTCGTAATATGTTTGTTGTTTTTTCATTCGTTCATTCGTTAAGTAAAAAATAAAATAGATTATGATTTGACTCGCAACAAAGTTAATGAAATTTCCTATTGGATCCGCTTCGATATAGGGATATTTCAATCCTCGATCAATCAACAGGATATATCCAAATATAAACATGATTAATATAGCGTTTAATAGCAAGGAAAAGTAAAAAAGCTTTGAATCAAAAAATAAGATGGAAAGTGCTGGAATAAAACATAGAAAAATAAACGTGGACCACGTATCTGGATAAAAAAGAAAAAGCGCATAAGAATAAACTGATGCGACGATTAGGATGGTCAATCTTAGAATAGCAGTACGATTCTTGGGATAAAGCAGGAAACAAACAGACAGAATGAACACCAGTATGCTGTGGGATATGTAAGCAAATCCGAATTCACCAATACGTGGGTTATCAATTAACAAACCAGAAATCATAATGGCTATTCCGATCCACACGACAATATAATATATTCTTTTATTTAATTTATTCGTAATCTCCTTCATACAAGCCCCTTTTGTTATCATCTAAAATGCACTCTCTGAAATATACCATTTATAGCTATGAAAGGGGAGTATCACTAGGACAGTTCTTATGGTTCATAGTGGGTAACTCTGGTCAAAAAAAGCTAGTAGAACCGCCCTTATGGCACGCTGTTCATCACATAATTAATAAATCTTTAAACCTTTGTTCATAGTTTATTCATTAGTACAAGCTATGATTAATACATGAAGAGGAAAGCCTTTTTTCAATCTTTTTCATAA
>NZ_JBALNQ010000004.1:0-12434 GCF_036961885.1 Neobacillus niacini
TATGAAACCGGTTAACCAAAAAATTCCACGAATAAGCAAAACACTGCAATATTTGTAACCGCTCACATTGAGTGCGGAATCGTAAGTAAAAGGGTTAAAAGTAGTATGAAAATGGTTTATTCTTAAAAATTACGAATAATTTTGGAGGTGATAATATGAAAATGGAGAAAATAACCATTACAGATATTGCAAGACTTTCAAATGTATCGAAAACCACTGTTTCAAGAATCATAAATGGAAACTATGGAAAGGTGAATAAAGATACGAAAGAACGGGTGTTAAGAATCATAGAAGAATTAAATTATCAACCTAACACATTGGCTCAAGGACTGAAACTGAAAACAACCAATGTAATAGGGATTGTTCTTTCTAAACTCCATCCGTTTTGGTCTGCAGTTCTTGAAGGGGTTGAGGATGCTTGCCGGAGTCAAGGATATAGTTTGATGATTTCCAATACGGGAGACGACCCTGAACTTGAGGTTGAACAAATCAAGAGTTTTATGCAAAGAAAAGTAGACGGGGTGATCGTCAGTCCAACCATTCACAATAAAGCCTTTTATGAAGAACTGATTGAGCGTTCTTATCCGATTGTTGCCGTAAGCCGTAAAACACCGAACGTATCTTTAAACGCAGTAGCTATGAATGATATTAAGGGTTCATGGATGGCAACAGAACATTTATTGTCGCTGGGGAGAAAACGGATTATGTTAGTCGTCTACCCTCCTAATGAAATCAGTCCAAGATATGAACGTGTTGCAGGGTTTAATATGGCGTTAAGTGCACAGGGTAACCAAGAAAGCTGGGTTGAGATTGTAGATGAGAAACCTGGAATGGCAAAACAAAAAATAATAGAAGTCCTTAAAGAGAAGAAAGTAGATGCGATTATCTCAACCAACAATATTCTGAATTTAGAAATATTGAAAGCGGTAAAAGAATCGGGATTAAAGATTCCTGAGGATGTAGCTATTGTAGGATATGATGATCCTGCTTGGGCAGAATTGGTGGATCCCCCATTAACATCTGTTTATCAACCTGCATATGAAATGGGGGAAAAGGCTGCGAAACGATTAATAGAATTGATAAAGAACACAGACAAAACAGAACCGGAAACAACGATTTTTGAACCCAAACTAATCATAAGAAAATCATGCGGTGAAAAGGGGGAGTAAAAAAATGATTGTATGTGATCTGCACAATTGGAATTTGGAGAAATATGCTTTTCATTCTGCCATTCAGATAGGTATGGAGTACATAATAAATACTGATATTGGTAGTCTTAGCCCCGGAAAATATGAAATTCAAGGAAAAGAAATTTTCGCTCAAATCCAGGAGGTTAATACGAAGTCAATCGTTGATACTCAACCTGAATCACATGCACGCTACATTGATATTCATTATCTATTTAATGGAAGTGAAGAAATCATCGGGGTAAGCAAAGTGAATCAAAAGAGCATAGTTTCCACTAACAACTTTGAAACGAAGGATATTGCTTTCTACGACTCAGTAGAAGATGAATCTTTCATTCTACTTAAACCAGATATGTTTGCTATATTTTTTCCTACAGATATCCATCGGCCTTGTTGTCATGTGGGAAAATCTGAATCTATCAAAAAAGTAGTCATAAAAATTGATTCATTGTTACTTAGTGATCAGCGTTTTGTACAACCTTCGAAAATGTACGTAAGGATGTGAAAACTGTGAAACGTGTAGGATTAGGTTTTTTCTTAGCTGTTTTCATACTCATAATCAGTGGAATTATGTTTTGGCAAGCATTACCAATGGGGTACTACAGTGAGTATGGACCAGGTCCAGGATTTCTTCCCTTATGGATCAATGGGATACTGATTATTTTAGCGGTTTTGTATTTATTCATAACTCTAATGAAGAGTGATATCGCGCTTTCTAAAGTCTTTCCAAAAGGAGAAGGGTTTATCAATGTATTGGTTTCAATGGGTGCACCTATCCTGTTTTTAATTCTCATCCCATATACCGGTTTTGTAATCGCTAGCATGATTACATTATTCATCCTTTTTATTCGAGGATTTAAATGGTATTGGAGTTTGGGGTATTCTGTCGGGTTATCAATCCTTTTATTTTTGGTCTTCAGTACGCTATTACGGGTTCCATTACCTGTAAATGTCTTAGGTTGGTAGGAGGGGAATATGGAAGCATTTGGCTTTTTACTTCAAGGGTTTGAAACGGCGCTTACATGGCAAAATCTATTATTCTGTACAATCGGTGTGTTGTTTGGGATGTTCGTTGGCGTCTTGCCTGGACTTGGACCAGCTGCAGGAACGGCACTCCTTTTGCCGCTAACCTTCACACTAGAGCCGGTTACTGCCATTATTATGTTAGCTGGAATCTATTATGGGTCCATGTATGGTGGGACCATCACATCAGTGTTAATTAATACACCAGGTGAAGCTGCATCGGTTATTACTTGTTTGGATGGTTATCCTTTAGCTAAAAAAGGACGCGCAGGTGCTGTACTTGGAATTGCTGCCATTGGTTCATTTATTGGAGGAATCATTTCCATTACGGGTTTAGTCCTGATAGGACCGATTATTGCCAGGCAAGCGTTAAAATTTGGTCCACCTGAATACTTTGCGTTACTGGTTTTAGGATTAACGCTGTTGGTTGCCTTAATGGGAGCTTCCCTTTTGAAAGGAATCTTAGGTGCTCTTTTTGGATTATCCCTAGCTTTTATTGGGCAAGATCCTAGTTCTGGATTCATTCGATTTAATTTTGGTGAAACTTATTTAACAAATGGTATTGAATTTATTACGATGGCTATGGGCTTATTCGGACTTTCTGAACTATTTTTTAACGCAGAAAAAAGCTTTCGTGAAAAAGCAGAGGAGCCGCTAAAGGTGAAAGGATTATTGCCAAATAAAGAGGAATGGGGCCCATCCATGAAGGCTATTGGCCGTGGAAGTATATTGGGATTCTTTCTTGGGCTAATACCTGGTTTAAACTCAGTCATACCGACCATTCTCAGTTATTCATTGGAAAAGAAATTATCAAATGATCCATCGCGTTTTGGTAAGGGAGCGATGGAAGGAGTGGCTGGTCCAGAAACAGCAAACAATGCATATTCTGGTGGAGCACTGATTCCATTATTCACGCTAGGTATTCCAACCTCACCTACGATTGCTATTTTACTAGGTGCTTTTATCATGCATGGTCTAACACCAGGTCCAACATTATTTCAAACCAACCCAACGGTGGTTTGGGGAATCGTGGCCAGTATGTTTATTGGAAACGCGATACTTTTAATCATGAATTGGCCATTAGCTGGTATGTGGGCAAAGATAACAATGGTTCCATTTAAAGTGCTATTACCGATCATATTGATGGTTACTATACTCGGAACATTCAGCATTCGAAATAGTTTATTTGATGTAGGAGTGATGATTTTCTTTGGGATTTTGGGCTATTTTCTTAAAAAAGCTGACTTCCCGCTCGCTCCGATTATCTTGACTTTTGTTTTAGGAAGCCTGTTAGAAACTACCTTAATCCAGTCGTTAACCATGTTTGAAGGTGAATTTTCTAAATTCTTTACAAGACCCATTTCAGCAACTATTTTAAGCATTGCAATTATCTCGATACTATTTAGCATTATTTCATCCATCCGGGGAAAAAGAATTTCAACTGGTGATGTAGAAATGTAATTCTTTTAAAAAAATGGTTTCAAATAGTTATATCTATATAATTTTCAAAATATTCACAAAAATCGGAGGGGTTTGTATGAAAAAGAAATTCTTGAGTATGTTGTTCGTGTTATTGTCTATTATTCTTATTGCTGGATGTGCACAAGGGGAAACCACTGCAACAGAAAAAACAGAGGGAAATAAGGAAGCTAAAGGTATTGATTGGCCGACGAAACCGATTAATTTTATTGTACCTTTTGCTCCTGGTGGAGGTACGGATTTAGCAGCAAGAACGCTGCAGCCTTATTTGGAAAAAGAATTAGGTGTTTCCGTTGTTATTGAAAATAAAACAGGCGGCGGTGGCTGGGTAGGCTGGGGCGATTTAGCCACTAGTCAGCCAGATGGATACACACTTGGTTACTTAGTTTTTCCGAACATTTTCACAGGCTATTTAAACCCGACAGCAAACAGACAGGAAACGTTTGATAGTTTTGAGTATTTAATGAGTCATCATGTGGATTCTGGGATGCTTGTTGTAAAAGGTGATGAATCTAGATTTAATACGATTGAAGAATTTATCGACTATGCAAAGAAAAATGATATCGCTGGCAGCAGTGGTGGTGTTGGATCTGCTCCACACTTTGCGGGAGTGCAAATGAATGACCAATTGGGTACGAATATTCGTTTTGTTCATGGAAATGGAGGGGCAGAAGCGATTGCTCAACTCCTAGGCGGACATATTGATGTAGGATTTCTTGACTACTCTTCATCAAAGGATTTGATCAAATCTGGAGAGTTAAAAGTGTTAGCCGTCTTTGGTTCTGACCGATTCTCTAAACTACCAGATGTCCCTGCAATTAATGAAGTCTTTGATACAAAAATTCAAAAACTATTAAGTAGAGGAATTGCTGCTCCAAAGGGTGTTGATCCGGCTATTCTAGAAAAATTAAACGCAGCGTTGGAAAAGGCGATGAATAATCCTGAACATGTTGAAAAATTAGCAGAACTGGGAGTGGAAATTCACGGGCTTAAAGGGAAAGAATATATCGAATTCCTTAAAGAGCAAGAAGCATCCATGATTGAACTAAAAGAAGTATTTGGTTGGTAAAGAGGAGTTAGTCAATAGGAGTGAAGAAAATGAAGCCAGGGTTTAGAATATATACAAAAGTAAATAGACCGCCGAGTGAATTGATGGAGAAGTTCAAACATATTCCTGTCGCAAATATTGCGGATAATATGGGAAGAATCTCATGTGTGGATACAGGAATCAAGCCTTTTAATAGAGTAAAGATGGTAGGCCCGGCAATCACCGTAAAAGCACCTCTAGGAGATAATCTGATGTTTCATAAAGCATTAGATATGGCTCAAGAAGGAGATATCATCGTCGTTGATGGTGAAGGCAGTATGAATCATTCACTAACCGGTGAGGTCATGATGAGATATGCAATGTCAAAAGGAATTAAAGGATTTGTCGTGGATGGATGCATTCGAGATGTCGAAGCCGTAAAAGAGTTAGAATTTGGCGTCTTTGCAAGAGGAGTACAGCCAAAGGGACCGTATAAAAACGGCCCCGGGGAAATAAACGTTCCAATAAGCATAGGCGGCCAGGTTGTGAATCCAGGAGATATTTTGGTGTGTGATATAGATGGAATTGTCGTGATCAAACCTGACGATGCTTTATTCTTACTGGAAAAATCCTTACAACAAAATCAAATAGAGGAAGAGTATATGGAATTGATTGAAAAGGGTATATGGGATCGTTCTTGGGTTGATCGGGAACTAAAAAATAAAGGATGCGAAATCATAGAAGATTTTGCCTATAAACATTAATTGAAATAATGAACACATTTGTAGACCAAATCACGTCGTGGATTTGGTCTTTTCTCATTTTAGAAATCATAGGCAGTTAAGTTTAAGAAAAAACGGAAACAAATGGTGTGGACGGTTCCTTTTTAAAGACAAATCGCTCTTTTAAATAGCTCCCTAAATTTCTCCTTATCTTCGGATGTAAATGGTTTTGGCCCCTTTGTCCGCTTGCCGCTTTTTCGAGCCATGGCACTCAAATAACGTGTTTGTAATAATTGGTCAATGTTTTCATTTGTATAGCTATACCCAGTATGGTGAAGAACCGTACATCCTTTTGCTAAACCGAGCGAAGCAAGACCATAATCCTGGGTAACGATAATATCTCCTTTTTGAGCTAACTTCATAATCCGATAGTCCGCAGCATCTGCTCCTGAATCAACATAGATGGTTTCCACTCCTGGTGGTTGTTCCGCACTAGAAAAATGAGAAAAGCTAGTTACAAGGGTAACAGGAATTCCTGCCTTTGTACTTTCAAAGATAACAATATCTTTTACCGGACAAGCATCTGCATCAACATAAATTTTCATCTTAATATCTCCCGTAATAAGTTTGAGTTGATGATAATGGCAGATGAAGCTTTTGTCAAACGATACAACATAGACTTATTGAACAAATTCCAGACTATCGACGATTTTTACAGCTTCCTTAATGGGACCTTTATAATAAAAGTCGTACACATATCCATCGCTAGTTTCCCAAGAAAAGCTAGTGTATGCTTCGCGTCTCGTGCCAAGAATACTGATATGCCCTTCAATAATGTCTTTGTTTTTTAGCCAGTTCGCTTTCTTCATCGCTTTAAATAGTTCATCTGCCTGCTGATACGGCTCATCCCTGTTATCCCCATCAAAACGCATGGTCCATGGCCCGCGCTTTGCATATATCAACGATCGAATCCATGGTTGAATCCATAACTTCACGCCATCTTTCTTTTTATAAAAAATAAAATCCCTCGGTCGGTCACTTGGCATTATCGTACCAACATATCCGGATAGCTCACCGATTCGACTCGACTCGGTCGGTTGAAATAACGCAGGATCGTTTGCTTGGTAAGGTTTATCCATTGAGAGAAAATAAATACTATACCTATTTTCATAGGCTCTCACCTTAACAGACGCATGCTTTTTTGATTTTTTATGATGGTCGCTCCAATAGGTGGGTAATAAAACCGGAACATTCGTATTTTGTATCAAACCATTTGCAACAGGTCGTAAAAATGGCACAACCTCCTGAGGCTTTACTAGTGCGGTGAGAAACAATAAACTTATTAAAGAGAGCAGAGCTAGTTTTTTCAAAAAGAACCCTCATTTAACCACTTTTTTTATTATAATTCACATTAAGAGTAGGAATTATTAAACAATAAAAAAAGCCAACAATAGGAATGAATATGTTAAAATTTAGTAAAAGGCGGTGGTTTGGATGAATAACGAAAAAAAGGCATTTAATGATGTAATCGACCACTATAATAAGATTGAAGGTAACGCTGCCAATCTTGCTAAAACAGATTTTAAAAAATTGCCAAAACCTATTAGATACATAGGATTTTTTATGATTGGTTTCTTTTCAATTTCCATTATTTTAATGATTATTTTAAATATATTTATGGATTGATGTGAATTTTACGAATATACAAGGAAAGGCTGGTAACTACATTGACTTTTTATCGTTCATTAACACCCTATTATGATGAAATTTTTCCTACTAATATGAAAGCTGTTAACTTTTTAGTATCAAACTTTAAACAGGGAGAAACATTGCTCGACGTTGGGGCAGGAACAGGTAATATGGCACTCTACTTGTCAAAAGAAGGGTTTAAAATTACAGCCACGGAACCTGAGGAAGCAATGGCTAATCAAATTCGTGAAAAAGCAGCCAACCATTCAGTTAGTGTATTTACGAAAACTATGCAGCAGCTAGATGAATTTGAAGAAACCTTTGATGGGATTTATTGCATTGGAAACACACTTGTTCATTTAAATAATTTAGAGGAAATCAGCGAATTCATTCATCAAGTATATAGAAGGTTAGCGGTTGATGGCGTATTTATTTGTCAAATTGTTAATTTTGAGAAAGTCTTAGGAAACAAGGATTTTACATTTCCTGTCATCCGAAAGGAAACCTTTGAATTTAAACGCTGTTATGACGTAACAGGGGATCATGTTTTATTTACAACTACTTTAACATCAGCTGGACAAACCTTTTCAAATACGACTACTTTGTTTCCTGTCACGTCAAAACAATTACTTCCTATTCTAAAAAAAAGTGGGTTTCAAACAATCGAAACTTACGGTAACTTTGAAAAGGGTACATATTCGGAAAATTCCCCAGCGTTAATTGTTGTTGCCAAAAAGTAAAAAAACTCCCAAATTGAAACACTAGGTTTCGATTTGGGAACTTTTTTAATCTTCTATTGGAAACCATCCAGTTCTGTTGATAATCATTTTCCAAAGTGGAGCTGGCACTACAAGATGCGATTTAGCGTCTTTCTTTATTTTTGTTTCAATTTCAGATTCTTTTCCTAGTTTCACTTTTTCCACCCAGTCAGGATCAATAATAATTTCTCTTCCGAGTGCAATCATTGAAACACCCGTTTGAATCGCTTTTAAGGCATCGTCTGCTGTTGAAATGGAGCCGACACCAATCACTGGAACACTTTCCCCAACTCTCTCCTTAATCACTTCAATGCGAGAACGGGTATCTTCAACACCTCGTCTTGGCGCTGACCAGAACTCCAATGTGGAAACATGAAGATAATCAAGCTCTTTCTTTGCCAAAACATCCACAAGTGCAAGCGTATCTGACATTGTAATTCCAGGTGTTTCAGGTTCCTCTGGTGAGAATCTGTATCCAACGATGAATGGTTGTTTCGCATGTTCCGCTACTACCTTTTTGACTTCATCTACAACGGCAAGCGGAAAGGATAACCTTTTTTCTAAACTGCCGCCATACTGATCTTCACGTCGGTTAGTGTATGGTGAAAAGAACTGATGAATTAAATAGCCATTAGCTCCATGTAGTTCAACCCCATCGAAACCAGCTTCAATTGCTCTCCGGGTTGACTCGCCAAAATCACGAATAATGGATTGAATTTCTGTCTCCGTCAAAGCACGAGGAACTGGATTGGACCCTGTACCTGGCTCTCCTGAAACAGCACTTGCACTTACAACGTCTCCATTTGGTACTAACTCTGGCGGACACTTCCTGCCGCCATGGAAAATTTGCAGGACTGCTTTTGCACCTTGTTCTTTAATGGCAGATGCGAGCCGACGTAAACCTGGAATAAAGTCATCATGATCGCTTCCAAATCCACCCTGAAATGCTTTTCCGCTAGCTGTGACATACGCACAACCGGTGATAACCATTCCGACACCATTTGAGCGGCGGCTATAGTAGGCTATTTCTTCATCTGAAACCGTATAATCATCGTTACTCGACCAAGTTGTCATTGGTGCCATCGCGATACGATTATCTAATTGAATACCGCTGCGCAAGAGAATGGGTTGGAATAGTGCTGTATATTTTGTATTCATAATTATTTACCTCCACATCTTAGTGAACTCTTTTATCTTACTTTTACGATTTAAAAATTGCATTAAAAATGCTTGATGATAGGAAGTCTTTGAATAACTTTGCCAGTTATTAAGCTAACTATTCTTCCATTAGTCTCTCAATGAATGATTGGATAATTATGCTAAGGAACGATATGATACTTAGTGTATAAGTGGGAGAATACTGGAGAATTGCGAGAAATACTAGCGGATGGCGAGAAATACTGGCGGATAGCGAGAAATACTGGCGGATGGGGTGAAATACCATCGTATAGCCAGAAATACCTAAAAGAAACTGTTATGGCACATATTTTTTAAAGAATATATAGGAGGAATATACAATGTCCCAAAAAAATCAAAAAATCGTTCCACATTTATGGTATGACAAAGAGGCAAAAGAAGCTGCGGAGTTTTACGCTACCATATTCCCAGAATCTAAAATTACAAACATATCAACCATCCACGACACCCCCTCAGGCGACTCCGATATTGTCTCTTTTGAGCTTTGGGGCCAGAAGTTCATGGCAATTAGTGCAGGACCTTATTTCAAAATCAATCCATCAATATCTTTCATTGTAAATTTTGATCCATCGCGAGAAAAAAATGCGAGTGAAAAAATAAATGAGGTTTGGACCAAATTGTCCGAAGGTGGAACAGCATTAATGCCACTTGATAAGTATCCGTTTAGTGAAAAGTATGGTTGGATTCAGGATAAATATGGCTTGTCATGGCAGTTAATGCTAACCAATCCTGAAGGTGAAGAGCGGCCAACAATTCTGCCGTCACTTTTGTTTGTCGGCGATCAAAGTGGAAACGCAGAAGAGGCGTTTACTTTTTACTTAACAGTATTTAAGAACGCGAAGCTCGGACATATCGCCCGCTACCCAAATGGCATGGAGCCAGACAAGGAAGGAACGATCATGTTCTCTGATTTCAGCCTAGAAAATCAGTGGTTTGTCGCAATGGATAGTGCGCATCAGCATAAATTTAGTTTTAACGAGGCGATATCATTTATGGTGTACTGTGACACACAAGAAGAAATTGATCACTATTGGGAAAAGCTATCTGCCGTTCCTGAAGCCGAGCAATGTGGCTGGCTGAAAGATCAGTTTGGTGTATCCTGGCAGATTGTGCCAAGTGAGATAAACGAGATGATGAGCAAGGGTACTCCTGAACAGCTTGCCCGTGTAACACAAGCATTTCTTAAAATGAAGAAATTTGATCTTGAGGAATTAAGGAAGGCATACGAGGGATGAACAATGTAAATATACTATTCCGTAGAAGAATTGGGATCCCGGATCATGAAGTAATAACATTTAAAAATATAGACAAGGTCCTTGAAAACACAGCCAAAACGATTCCATTTGAGAATTTATGTATTATAGAAAATAGGACTGCTGAAATAACTAATGAAAGCTTAACGAGTAAAATTCTTGAGCAAAACGAAGGTGGAATTTGTTATGAGCTCAATGCAATTCTTAATCTTTTTTTAATCGGAAACAACTTTAACACAACGTTAATCCGCTGTGTGGTATATGATCCTTTGAAGCAACAATGGAGTGCAACTGGGAATACCCATGTTGCTAATCTTATTACCCATAATGGGCAAGATTACCTTGTTGATACTGGTTTTGGAGGGAACTTACCCTTAAAACCAGTGCCGTTAAATGGGGAGCGGGTAGAATCTAGTAATGGTGAATTTAGAGCGGTGCGAGAAGAAAGTGAACATGGTGATTACATTTTGTACATGAAGTTAAAGCGTAAAGATAAAGATTGGGAAAAAGGGTATGCTTTTAATTCTGCTAAACGGTTTACGAAAATAACTGACTTAAATGAAGTACAGAAAATCATCATTGAACATCCAGAATCGGCATTTAATAAAAAGCCTGTGATGACCAAACTAACAGATAAAGGGAACATGAGCCTAACAGAATCCTCGTTTACCGGATGGGTGGATGGGATAATGAAAAAAGAAAAAATTGATGAAAAACGATTTAATGAAATTAGAAAAGAAAATTTTAATCTATAATCTCTAAGTGTTCGAGCATTTCTCTCTAAAAAGGAATGCTCATTTTTTATTGTCTGAAATTCAATAATAAAATAACAAATTTCAATAATATTTTATTGTAAATCGATAAATATCATGTTAATATCAATCTATAATAATTAGTGAGGTGCTTTTTATGAAAAAAGGAACAACATTGTTTTTAAAACTTGCTGTTATTCTTATGGGAATCCCAGTGCTTGCTTTGGCTATATTTGGCCTGACTTGGTTGCCAAAAAATCCAGCAAATCCAGAGTATGCCCATATACTGTACCCAATTGTGGTTGGTATGTATGTATCAGTGATACCGTTTTTCGCTGCATTGTATCAGGCTTTTAAGCTTTTAGGACATATGGACAAGAATCAAGCCTTTTCTGATTTGTCTGTTAAAGCACTAAAAAATATTAAATTCTGTGCCATTACAATTAGTGTAATATATGCGATCATTTTACCATTTGTTTTTATGGTAGCAGATCTGGATGATGCACCAGGTCTCGTCATAGTCGGAATGGTCCCTATCTTTGCTTCCATGGTAATCGCAGTCTTCGCTGCAGTTCTCCAAAGACTATTACAAGAAGCTATTGATTTAAAATCAGAAAATGACTTAATCGTCTGAGGTGACTACCATGGCAATTATTATTAATATTGATGTGATGCTGGCTAAGCGGAAAATGAGTGTAACAGAACTTTCGGAAAGGGTTGGAATCACGATGGCTAACCTTTCGATATTGAAAAATGGAAAGGCAAAAGCGATTCGACTATCAACTTTAGAGGCGATATGTAAGGCTTTAAATTGCCAGCCTGGAGATATTCTTGAATATCGAAGTGACGACGAACTTCAAGAAAGTAAATAACGATTTTTAATGTGTTTGGAAAGCTAATAACACTTACTGGGCGTTTCTACAAAAAGTAGCGACGTTTTTTTTATTGAATTAAAGTGAGAAATTTGAACAGAGGAAATAAAAAATAAGCACCCCTAACTAGTGCTCATTCCTACCTTACCTGCCTAATCAAATTACGACATTGTTTAATTTCCCCATTGTTTCAGAACTTGTTCTTTAGCAATTTGGTAAATTTCTTCTTCTGATTGGTTTTTATTCGCAAGTACTTTGATTTGATATTTTTTTCCTTTGTATGGTACATAAATTGTATATTCCCACATCTTGATCTTTCTCCTTCCTATTAAGTAATGGGTTTTGTACTTTAAGTATAAAAGCAATTCTTTAAGTTCTGATGAATTCTTTGTAAAGTTTTATTTAAATAGGGTATTTATAGTAAATACTAATACTAAAAGAAACTAAAAAAAGGGGATACATCATGGGATCTATT
>NZ_JBALNQ010000040.1:0-109599 GCF_036961885.1 Neobacillus niacini
TTTATAAAAAGCTAAAAAATTGTTTGTTGACGTTCTTGTTTGTTTAGTTTTCAAAGAACAAAGCTTCTAAAATTCTCATTCATCGCTCGCAAGCGACTTGATTAATATAACATGATTTGATTAGCCATGTCAACACTTTTAAAAACAGAAACCGTCTCCTGCGAAAAACTTTAAATCATTCGTTCGCAGCGACGGTTATTAATATATCAAGGATTTCACAAAAGGTCAATAGCATTTATTGTTTTTTTACAATAATTTTTTACTCACCTTATAACATCTATGGAAGATTCCGTGTCCCTTTGTATCAATGCTAACAACATCTATAAACCCTTTTTCATTTAGATACTCAATCATTACAGCAAGATCTACAGAATAAGGAATTAACTCTTTTTCATTTTGAATCTCATTAAATGTCCAATATTCCTTCGTACTAAGAACATCCAAAAGATGAGCACAGCCTATTTTAGTTCGAGAATGAATCATAAATTCACTGGCTAAAAATAATAACTCCAGCCTCTTTTCAATTGGCTCTTCACTGTTCACGAGCTCTTCGTATAATTTTACAATCTCAGGTTCTAACTGTTTTACCTGCTGCCAAACAGTTAGTTCTGGATGAAGACCATTTTCGATCACAGCTAGTCTCGCTAAGTGGTGCAAAGAGTGGACAACATAATTATAGGCATCTAAATATTGTTTATTTTCAAAAAGTGCTTTTCCATCTACATACCTTCTAATTAACTTTGCAAATTCTAATCCCATTTTAACCTTACGTCCATTAAACGGGAATTCTCGAAGCTCTGTTTTTAAATTTGCTATATATTCATTTCGATCAAATAATACTTTTGCATGCTGGAGCCACTCAAATATTTTTCGATTCGTTCCTAATAATAGCCAATCTTTTAATTGGGCCTCAGTAACAATATGCATCGCAGCCTTTTTATCATTATAAGTGTAATGCTTAATCAATACAGGCTGCTCTCCCACTTTTACAATAATTAAAAGAATCACATCAAAAGTATCTGTCGTATGACTTGATTTATGTCTTTTTTCTACCATTAATACCCCAAGAGTATTAGATTGACTAGCCCTTTCCTGATAAATGGGCCGAAGAATGTCTTTCATCCATCATTCCTCCATTTTTTTCGATAACTATAAGTTCGACAGTAATAGTAAATCTCCTTTAAATAGAGGAGACATATTTCGACATTCTTTAACATAACCTTTTTTCACCAGAAGTAAATATGTTATAGTTTGGCTAGGAGGGAGAATTATGGCTAAATATTCAAGTAAAATTAATAAAATTCGTAGTTTTGCATTATCCTTAATATTTATAGGTTTTATCGTTATGTATGGTGGAATATACTTTCGTAACTCTCCACTTATTATGACCATTTTTATGCTTTTTGGTCTTTTATTTATTATTGCAAGTACGGTCGTTTATTTTTGGATTGGGATGCTTTCAACTAAAACGATACAAGTAAAATGCCCAAGCTGTGGAAAACACACGAAAATGCTCGGAAAAGTAGATATGTGTATGTATTGTCGGGAACCTTTGACACTTGATCCAAACCTAGTAGGCAAAGAGTTTGATGAATCGTATAATAAAAAATCTCAAAAATAAAAGCCGATTTTAAATAATCGGCTTTATTTCTATTAATGCACTTCTTTACTTGTGCACTCAGGGCATGTTCCGTAAATTTCCATACGGTGATTATTAACTTTGAATCCCGTAACATGGGAAGCGAGATGTTCTACTTCATCTAATCCTGGGTAATGAAAGTCCACTATTTTTCCGCAAGCTTCACATATCACATGATAATGATGTGATGTAACAAAATCAAACCTGGCTGAAGCATCACCATACGTTAATTCCTTTACTAAACCCACTTCACGAAATACTCGTAAATTATTATAAACTGTCGCCACACTCATATTAGGGAATTTTCCTTCTAAGGCTTTATAAATATCATCTGCTGTAGGATGTGACATTGAGTTTATTAAATATTCAAGTATCGCATGACGTTGTGGAGTGATCCGTACTCCGGTTTCCTTTAAGGTTTCCAAAGCTTCTTTCAATTGAGTCATCGTCATGCACCTCTATTCCAAAAGTATTCTTAAATTATAATTGTTATAATTAGTTTACTAAGGAATTAATACTTTTGTCAATATTGTAATATCATTATCAAACAAATGTTTATTAATTATCTTTGTGTAACGTTTGCTCTTTACTCCCCAGCACATGATTAACAAAACGAGCGGTTACAAATAAAAGATCAGAAAGTCTATTTAAATAGGCCAAAACAAGTGGATTAACTTCTTCCCCCAAAGAAACCGCACATCTTTCTGCCCTTCTAGCAGTTGTACGAGCAACATGGAATGCAGCACCTGCAGAGTGTCCTCCAGGCAAAATAAAATTTGTTAGTTCCGGAAGTGATTTATTTAGCTCGTCAATTTGCATTTCCATTTCCTCGATATCACTTGCTTTAAGAGACCACTTTACTTCCTTTCCTTTTGGGGTAGCTAGCTCTGCTCCAACGTGAAAAAGATTTGTTTGTATTTTATGATACACATTCTCGATTAATTCTTTCTTTTGAAAAGTTTCACGATGTAAATAACTCATTGCAAGTCCAATCATTGAATTAGTTTCATCACAGGTTCCATATGCTTCAACTCGCAGGTCATTTTTTGCAACCCTTTGTCCGTAAATTAACGATGTAGTTCCTTTGTCACCCGTTTTTGTATAAATCTTCATTTTTTATCCCCCATTTTTAGCTATATTTTATCTTATGTATATTATGAATGTTATTAGTCAAATTCAGTGCATTTCCTTCATCATAACATCTAACCAATGTCTATAAAATAAAAACATATATGAAGACAAAAAAAAGGGCCGATAGTCGACCCTACAAGTTTTATCTGAGGAGGTATGCCCTAATAAAATGATATTCAAACCTGATGGCTTTGCATTGGACAAATGCCTTTACTATAGAAATTAGGCAGTCAGATAAGATTTTCTTTTATGTATATTAACGCNNCCTTAACCTTAACCTTTCTCCATTCCTTTACTAGGTTCCCACTTTTATCAATAATAAAAGTCGATCTTTCAATTCCCATATATTCATTTCCAAAGTTTTTCTTTAATTTCCATACATCAAATTCTTCTGCTGCATAATGTTCAGTATCAGCAAGCAGCAGGAATGGCAATCCATATTTTTCTATGAATTTCTGATGACGTTCAACTGGATCAGGACTAATCCCGAGAATGACGGTATCTAATTCATTAAATTGTTCACTTTGATCACGAAAGTCACATGCTTCAGTCGTACAACCTGGGGTCATATCCTTAGGATAAAAATACAATACAACATTTTTTCCTTTAAAATCTGATAATTTTACTTTTTCACGATTACTTGCTGGCAGTTCAAAATCAGGAGCCTGCTTTCCTATTTCAATTGTCATAACGTAAATCACCTCATGAAAAATATTTTCTTCCATAAGCCTAACCAAACATTCTCAACAATACAACTATTTGATTTCTTTCACTTCACGATCCATCAATGCCCGAGCAACAAACGCAGCTGGTAATGTATATCCAATTAACGCTTCAACAACAGCAACCATCCTGCCAACACCATGGGGAATTACATCGCCATTACCAACAGAAAACAATGTCATGGCACTGAAATAAAAACTTGTTTCAAACAGGTTATAGCTATTTTCATGATTTGTTTCTACTAGCAATGATATCCCCTTTAGCTCAAACAACAAATAAATGAGTCCAAAGCCAAGAATAACGGTTAAATAAATAGACCCTAAAAAAAGAGCATTTTCAATTGAAACAAACTTTCCTTTTACTGTGTTAGGAATAAACATCGTTCTGATACTCATAAAAATACAGAAAATAACAATAGGAAGTAAGAAATAGAACACGAGCAGACACCTCTATTGAGTTAGTTAGTCTATTTCTATGCAAGCTTGGACTATATATATGTAGAGAATGAAAATTTTTCAAAAAGTGAAACAAATAAATGTCCATTAAAAAAGTGCTAAAATAGGAAGGAAATAATTAATAGGAGGAAAAAAGATGCAATTTATTAATTCCGAACGGATACATAACGAAGCGCTCGAGCATATTGTCGGTGGAGTAAATAGTCCCTCACGTTCATATAAAGCTGTTGGCGGCGGTTCTCCAGTCGTGATGGAGCGGGCACAAGGTGCTTATTTTTTTGATGTTGATGGAAATCAATATATTGACTATCTGGCTGCTTACGGTCCGATTATTACAGGGCATGCCCATCCACATATCACCGAAGCTATAAAAAGGGCGGCGGAAAGTGGTGTGTTATTCGGAACTCCAACACCACATGAGGTAAAATTTGCGAAAATGCTTAAGGAAGCAATGCCCTCTTTAGAGAAAGTTCGGTTTGTCAACTCTGGTACAGAAGCTGTTATGACAACCATTCGGGTTGCACGTGCCTATACGGGCAGAGATAAAATTATTAAGTTTGCCGGCTGTTATCACGGACACTCTGACCTCGTGCTTGTTGCAGCTGGTTCTGGCCCGGCTACACTTGGAACACCTGATTCTGCTGGTGTTCCAAAAAGCATTGCACAGGAAGTGATTACTGTACCTTTTAATGATATTGAGCCTTTTAAAGAAGCATTAGAAAAATGGGGAGATCAAATAGCAGCTGTTCTTGTAGAGCCTATCGTTGGCAACTTCGGAATTGTTGAACCAAATCCGGGCTTCTTACAAGAAGTAAATGACCTTACCCATGCTGCCGGTGCACTGGTAATCTATGATGAGGTCATTACAGCATTCAGATTTATGTATGGAGGAGCACAGGATTTATTGGGTATCCAGCCAGATCTAACAGTCCTCGGAAAAATTATCGGCGGCGGTCTGCCGATTGGTGCCTATGGCGGGCGAAAAGAAATTATGGAAAAAGTCGCCCCGCTCGGACCTGCCTATCAAGCTGGTACAATGGCTGGAAACCCGGCTTCTATCTTATCCGGAATTGCCTGTTTGGAAGTCTTAAAGCAAGAAGGTATTTATGATTATTTAGACCGCTTAGGCGCAATGCTGGAAGAAGGAATTTTGAAAGCAGCGAAAGAACACGATATTCAAATTACCATCAACCGTTTAAAAGGGGCCTTCACCGTTTATTTTACAAATGAAAAAATTGAAAACTATGAGCAGGCCGAAAATACTGATGGCGAGACATTTGCACGATTCTTCAAGCTTATGCTTCATCAAGGTATAAACTTAGCACCATCAAAATACGAAGCATGGTTTTTAACCATTGCGCATACAGAAGAAGACATTGAAGCAACACTTCATGCGGTTAATCATGCATTTTCTCTACTTAAAGACGAATAAATATTCATTTTTTATGCACTATTAGAGAGTGGTAAACACACTCTCTTTTTTATCGACTTTTTTGAAAACGTTTACATTAACATCTTTATACAACTTTACTAGTCAAAATTCCCCTAAATTCTCTATCCACTTTATTGTATATTTATTTGATTTCTGAATATTCATATGATACTATTAATTTATTATTTTTTTATAATGATTTTTTCAATTTTCCCCGCTCTTTTTGGCAACAAATCTCACATTAATAAGCTCTATAGGAGGTGAAGCGGCTTTAGAGGATCATTCCCTGAAGCCCAATTTAAATGACCAAAAGATGGACCCCTTCCCAATTTAAAGATTTCCATAAACATGAACACGATGCCTGCGGAATTGTCGCTTGTCTCGAAAAGAACAAGCAGCCGACTAGAAAAAATATTTTTGATTGTATTGATGCCCTAGTTACAATGAACCATCGCGCTGGCTTCATAAACGGTGAGGGTGATGGAGTTGGAATACACGTTGATATTCCAAAGGCTCTATGGAAGGAAAAATTACAACTTGCTGGTATTGACCCCTCTCATGTAGACAAAGAGAGCTTTGCGGTTGGCCATGTGTTTATCAGCAAAAAAGTGAACTGGGATTCTATTAAACTAGAATTACTTCAGAAACTTAAAAAATATAATTTAGAAGTCATTTTTGAAACAACTCAAGTAACCGATTCAAGTGCGCTTGGTCCCATTGCGATTCAAGAAAACCCAATTTTCTGGCAGTTCGCCTGTCTTTCTGGAAAGTCAGAGAAAGAACTAACAAAGGTATTATTTGACGCGATCATTGATTTAGAAGTGAATGATCAGGTTCATGTAGCGTCTTTAAGCCAAAATCATGCTGTCTATAAAGTAATGGGTGCAGGGGATATCCTCCCACGCTTCTACAAAGATTTAGCCAACCCAATCGTTGCCTCCTCTGTAACGCTCGGCCATAATCGATATTCTACAAACACACTTTCAAGTTTTTTCCGAGTACAGCCATTTAGTGTACTAGGACACAATGGAGAAATAAATACAATTGCAAAGCTTCGTGACGAAGCAAAAATGATACGTGTTCCACTTGTAAAGGACGGCAGTGACTCACAAGATTTAAGCCGGACAATGGAAACATTAATTTGCCGTGAAGGATATACATTATTTGAAGCAATTGATCTTTTGTTCCCTCCAATTATCAATGAAATTAAATCCTACTCTGAAGATTTACAAGATTTATACACTTATATCCGCGAGGCATGGGGGCATTTTGCACAAGGTCCAGCAGGGATTATTTCCAGATTTGGGGATGAAGCAGTTTTTAGTGTCGATGCTTTAGGTCTACGACCACTTTGGATGCTTGAAACCGAGACTTCTTATTTATTTTCATCTGAACCGGGGATCATTCCTTCCAGTGAGTATGTTAACGATCCTAAGCCATTAGCACCTGGAGAAAAAGTTGGTTTTAAATGGGGCGATGGTACGTTAGAAGTTTACGACCAAAACCGCTTCCAACAAGAGGTTTTTAACCGTTTTTCGAATCGCTTAAATCTTCAAGATGCACGAGCTCGATTACTGGTACCAGCTTTAGAAAAAACAATTACCATGAATTACCCTGACAAAATTCATAATGGGCAATATAAAGCTTTTGGTTGGGAAAGAGATCACATCCAGTTAATTGAACAAATGGCTGAAAAGGGTGTTGAACCAATTCGCTCACTTGGACATGATGCTCCGCTCGCAGCACTTAATCCTGAACGCAAAAACATTGCGGATTATATTAAAGAAAGCGTTGCAGTTGTTACCAATCCAGCCATTGACCGCGATCGTGAAACGGAGCATTTTTCAACACGCGTTATTATCGGCAAACGTCCTGCTTTATTCACGAATGAAAAGACAGAAACGGTACTTGAATTAACCTCCCCCCTCCTGTTAGAAGGCAAAGCAGGTTATAGCTGTTCAGAGTCCATTGGTCAGCCTAGCTTTGATCAAGTTATTGGGTATTTCCAAAAACAAAAACTTGTTACGTTTATTCCGGCAACTTTTAGGAAAGAAGAAAATATTGATGCTGCCTTAACAAGAATTTCTGATGAAGCCATTCAAGCCGTCCAATCAGGAAAGAGTTTACTTGTCCTCGATGATGCAAACGCACATCAGGAAGATTTCTATTGGATTGACCCGCATTTAGTCACCTCTGCGATTGACCAGGCATTAGTCAAGGCCGGATTACGAAGAGATTGTTCACTCGTGATACGGTCTGCTGCGATACGTTCTCTTCACGATATGATTACTGTTTTTGGATTAGGTGCCGATTTAATCAGTCCATATTATATGTTTATGACCGTTCTCGATGAAGACAATAAGCCGCTGATTAACCTATATAGTGCTTTAACAAAAGGACTTGAAAAAGTAATTTCAACCATCGGCATTCATGAACTACGTGGGTATGGCAGACTTTACTCAAGCATTGGTTTACACGAAGATATCGCTAATGTATTAAATATTGTAAACTTCTTTGGCTCAAAGGATATTGAGAATGATTTTGAAGCCATGAAGAATGACTCTTTTTCCCGAGCTGAAGATTACCAGAATGAAAAAGAAAGAATCGGTAAAACCTTTCACCTTTTCCCGAGAATTTGGAAGGCGATTGGTGAAGTGGCAGCAACTGGCGATTACACTGCCTACAGAGATAAAATCAGCGAACAAGAAGAGCAGAACCCTACAACTATTCGACATTTAATTCAATTAAAAAAGAGTAATCAAGTCATTTCACCAGAGGATGTTGACATCCGTGTTGGTGAGCATGATTTGCCATTTTTAATATCTTCCATGTCGTTTGGGTCACAAAATGAGATTGCCTTTAGAGCTTACGCTGAAGGCGCTGACCGCCTAAATATGGTCAGTCTCAATGGTGAGGGCGGAGAGATTAAGGATATGCTTGGTAAATATCCAAAAACAAGAGGGCAACAAATTGCCTCTGGACGATTTGGCGTAAACGCTGAGCTATTGAACTCTTCTAATCTATTAGAAATCAAAATCGGTCAAGGTGCGAAGCCTGGTGAAGGCGGGCACTTACCTGGTTCGAAGGTAACCGCTAAAGTTGCAGCAGCTCGTAATGCAACCCTTGGATCAGATTTAATTTCGCCATCAAACAACCATGATATTTATTCAATTGAAGACTTAGCACAAATGATTCTTGAATTAAAGACAGGTAATGACCAAGCGAAAATTGCCGTTAAAGTACCCGTAGTACCGAATATCGGAACCATTGCTGTCGGCATCGCTAAAGCAGGCGCTGATATTATTACATTAAGTGGATTTGACGGCGGTACAGGTGCTGCAAGAATTCATGCCCTTCAGCATGTTGGACTCCCAGTAGAAATCGGTGTCAAAGCTGCCCATAACGCCCTACTCGAAAGCGGACTCCGCAATAAAGTAGAAATATGGGCAGACGGTGGCATGAAGAGTGCTATGGATGTCATGAAGGTCATGCTTCTAGGTGCAAACCGTGTTGGCTTTGGAACTCTTTCCATGCTGGCAATCGGATGTACAACATGCCGTGGATGTCATTTAGATACATGTCACGTTGGTATTGCTACTCAAATTGAGTCAGAGGTTCAAGCTAAGGAACATGGACTTCGTCGTTTTGTGCCACGCCAGCTCGACTTGGCTGTTAATGGAATCATGAATTTGTTTTCGTCCTTCGGAAACGAATTAAAAGCTCTTGCGGCTTCTATCGGTATTACGAATTTGCAAGAGGCAGTTGGACGTTCTGATTTATTAGAGCAGGTTAAAGGAAACAATCAGCTTAGCTTATCCTATTTATTAAAGCCATTAGAAATTAGCCAATTCACAAAAACAGAAGAATCAAAGGCATTCCAAGAGGTTCAAATGCAAGTTGCTGTAGGTGCTGAGTATCTAGACGCGAGCATCGAGCAATTACATTCTTCTCGTGAGTTTGATCGTGTTACCTCTGAACAAAGAGTGTTAGGAAGCAGAGTTTCGTGTCACCGTGTTCGCGGACGCCTGGATGGATCATACCAACAGCTCCCTCCTGTTCAGCTTAAGTACAAGAATGGCTCAATTCCTGGTAATGGCTTAGGTGCCTATAATAGTGGAGGAATTGACATCACTGTTAACGGCGGCGGACAAGATGGCGTTGGAAAAACTTCTTTTGGAGGAAATATCTTTATCCTTAAGTCTAAAGGAAAAGATGGTAACTACTATAATGGTTCTGTAGGTAAAGGTTTCGGTTATGGTGCACAAAAAGGCCTTTTAGTAGCCCAAGGTAATGCGGATGCACGTGCCGGAATTCGCCTTTCTGGTGCTGATATCATCATTGGAGGTTTCGTTAAGAAGCATATTCCGGAAAAAGAGGCTGGAAATATAGGATCCAATGCTAACATTAAAGGATTTGCCTTTGAATATATGACGAACGGTCGAGGATTAGTTTTAGGGGATCCAGGTCCATGGATTTGCGCAGGTATGACCGGTGGCGTTGTTTACGTTCGCCAACAGCCTGAAGTCGGCTTAACTGCCGAAGCAATTAAAAGAAGGATTGCTAAAGGCGCTAAGGTATCCGTCATGAATTTAAATGAAAATGGTAAAAATGATGTGAAAGAGCTATTAGGTAAATATACAGATTTGCTTGCAACGGACGGGCAGACGGAAGAAGCAAACCTGCTTCGTACTTTGCTCTCTAACCCAGAAGAACACTTTGTTCAAATTGTTCCAGTAAAAGAACAAGCTGACCCAGCTGTATCTACAGAATGATTTTTTTAGGAACGTCCGCTTTTAAAGTGGACGTTCTTTTCTGCATTACAAAAAATCTTTCACTGGTGTCAATAAAATTTCATACAATATCTCTTGATAAAATGTTTTAATCACTGTATAGTACGTAAATGTTCATTATAGAGTAAACTAAGAATAAGTCACTTAAATTTGAAAGGAAACATTTTAGTATGAAGTTAGGTGCCCGCATCTTTAAAACGGGAATTGCCATTGTCTTATCCCTTTACTTAGCACAGCTCCTGCACTCACCCGCTCCAGTATTGGCAGGTATAGCGGCAATTTTTGCAATTCAGCCAACGATTTATCGTTCCTATTTAACGATTATTGAACAAATACAAGGGAATTTAATTGGTGCATTGCTCGCAGTCATTTTTGTCCTTCTAATCGGAAATCATATTTTCATTATTGGATTGGCAGCTATTATTGTTATTACCATTAATCTAAAGTTGAAAATTGGAAATACGATTGGACTTTCACTTGTTACACTGCTTTCAATTATGGAAACCCCTGGAACTGACTTTATTCCGTTTGCCGGGATCCGTTTCTCAACGATTATGATTGGTGTATTTTCCGCCTTTGTAGTCAACCTAGTATTCCTGCCGCCAAAATATGAAAAGAAGCTTTATTTTAAAATCTCTGGAACCACTGATGAGATTATTCGCTGGATACGGTTAAGTACCCGCCATGACTTCGATCATAATCTTTTAAAAGCAGATATTGAAAAATTGAAAGATAATTTGATAAAAATCGGACAGTACTACTTAATGTATAAGGAAGAAAGAATTTATTTCAAAAAGACCAGTTTAAAAAAGTCGAGAAAACTAGTGATTTTTAGGCAGATGACCTCGACGGCTAAAAGAGCACTTGATACTTTAAAAAAACTTCATCGTTATGAAAATGAAATGCTTCACCTGCCTGAAAGCTTTTTACAGTCGATACAGGAGCAGCTTGACAGTACTATTTACCACCATGAGCAATTAATGCTCCGTTTTATTGGCAAAGTTCCTACGCCCGTAGCTAGTGAGGCTAGTATTTGTATTAATAACAAGGAATTATTTAATCTGTTCCTGACACACCAAAAATTATATACAAATCAAGATGATCCACATTTATACCATACTATGCAAATTATTTCTTCCATTATTGAATACGGAGAACAAGTTGAACATCTAGATACTTTGATAACAAGCTTTTATTCGTTTCATGATAATGAGGTATCGATTGAACAAAAGGAAATAGAATAAAAAAGAAAACTTACCGGAGGTTGGTAAGTTTTCTTTTTTACATACTATTCTTTCGATATAATAGCTACGAGGAGGTTGGTAACATGAAAGCCATTCAAGTTACACAATTTGGTGGACCTGAGAAATTAGTCTATACAGACGTTAAGGATGTAATGCCAGGAAATGGAGAGGTTTGTATTCGTTTACATGCGGCAGGTGTCAATCCGAGTGATATTTACACATTAACAGGTACATATGCGTTTAGTATACCTCAGTTGCCCTATACACCAGGATTAGATGGCGCAGGGATTGTGGAGTCTATTGGAGAAGGGGTCACAAATGTTCGCGTTGGTGATCGTGTGTTTATAGCATCCTTAGTGCAAAGTAAAAGTACAGGCACATTTGCACAAAAAATGGTTTGTGATGCCAATTCGGTTCACCTATTACCAGGAAATGTTTCTTTTGAACAAGGTGCAGCATTAGGAGTTCCCGCATTGACTGCCTATCGTGCATTATTTCATCGTGCCTGTCTGAAGCCTGGACAAACTGTATTTATTCATGGAGCCAGCGGCGGGGTTGGATTACAGGTTGTACAAATGGCGAAATCCTACGGTGCTAAAGTGATTGGTACAGCAAGTAAACCAGAAGGTAAAAAAATGGTTCAGCAAGCTGGCGCAGATGTTGTCATTGATCATGTGACCGAAGCAACGATTGAAGATGTATTAGCTTTAAACGATGGCAATGGACCTGACGTCATTATTGAGTTTTTAGCAAATATTAATCTAGAGACAGATTTAAAGCTGATTGCACCATTTGGTAAAATTGTAATAGTTGGAAATCGTGGTTCCATTGAAATAAATCCACGTCTTGCCATGCAAAAAGAATGTGATATCTTAGCAACTGCCCTTTGGAACGCACCAAAAGATGAATATATACAAGGCATTCAGGGTGTAATTACCATGCTGACGAGCGGCGCACTTCGTCCCATTATTGGGACAACATTGCCACTCCAGCAAGCATCACAGGGCTTTGAACAGCTGGCAAAAGGTATAGGAAATGGTAAACTTGTTTTAACCATTGACTGATTTTTCATTTAAAAGATCTTCAACCGGTTTGACCAGTATAAATAAAAGAGTTCGAGAGATTTCCTCCCGAACTCTTTTATTTTGCTTTGTTTCATTCCTATGACCTTATTTCTTCCGTTTATCCTTCTTGCAATTCATGGTATAGCTTTAACAGTCTTTCAACTGTATGCTCCCAGGTAAAATTGTTTCTTACCCGTAAAACACTTTCCTGGCCCATTTGCTGTATTTTTGCCGAATTTGACAACAAGTAAAGAATGTATTTAGTTATTTCCCCACGCACATTATTAGGGTCTATTAAAAATCCGGTTTTTCCGTGTTCAATAATTTCAGGCATACCGCCGGATTTTGTGGCAATGACAGGGGTACCAGTAGACATCCCTTCTACATTTACAAGTCCAAAAGCTTCATTTTCTGCAGAAGGAACTACTAGTAAATCTGATATTTGAAACAATTCATGAATCTTATCATGTGGTATAAAAGAAGTAAAAACAACGTAATCTTTTATTTCCTCTGTCTGTTTAATTAAACGGGCAGCATATTCCGTATGTTTAGAAGAAAATTCAAGTGTGCTTCCTGCAATTACTAGCCGAATAGAAGGGTCAGCTTTAATTAGCTCTGGCATAGCTTCTAAAATATGGTGCACCCCTTTAATTTCGATTAATCTACCTACATACAAGAGAATTTTATAATTGGACACACCTAGTTCTTTTTTTAAAACCTCTAATGAGGACCTACTAACAAGCTCCCACTTTGATTTAAATTGTTCAGTGTTTACACCCAAATGATTAACAATAATTTTTTCTGAATTACAATTGGTTTGGTTTACTATATAATTCTTTAAAAAATGGCTATTTACCATAATTGCATCCGTCTGATTTAAATAACTAATTAGTATTTGCTCGTTCATGAATGGTGGGGAGATAAATTTTACGGAATGGAGGTTAAGGATTATCTTAGCATTTGGAAATGCACGACGAATGGCTTTAACGATTCTGGGGCGATTCTCTATTTGAATAATATCAGGCAAATCATGTTGCAGTTGCTCTATTACTTGTTGAATATAAGTCTTGGTTTTAAAGGAATATCGATAAAAGGTTATGTTGCCGCTTCTTTCAATGAATAATTGTTTTCTCGTCTTCATTCCAAAAATAATTACATCTACATCTTTTTGAAAAAGTTTGGATGTATGTTGGACAACCAACTCAACTGAACTGGATTTACTGCCAGGTATAGGATAAGATCCTGGCGTAATGATAGCTACCTTAAGCCTTTTCACCTCATTTCTACTCCTTTCTGAGACACTTTATTTTACTAGCTTACGCACCAAGGAATTGAAGGGTGTGTACAGGCTGCCAAATTTTTGAAAAATAATTATATTATTGACCCTTTTATACCCCAGATACATAAGATGGTAAAAACATATTTATAAACGAAGGAGCGAAGATTGATTTTAATGGAAGAATTAAAAAACGGCAGATATGTTTATTTTCATGAGCACATAGGCGAGGGTCGAACAAGCAAGGTCTTTAAAGGATTCGATACAGCAACCAAGAGGGAAATTGCGATTAAGCGTATGATAAAAAGTGAAGAGGCAAATAAAGAATCGAATATCATGAAAAAAATCCCTAAACATCCCTTTCTCTGTGAATATATAGACTTTTATGAAAATCAGCTCTACGCCTTTATTATCATGGGGTATTTAAACGGTGAAAGACTTGGTTTCTATAAATTTGGCAATATTTATCCCCTTAACAAAGCAATAGAAATAACTATGAATATTCTAGACGGGATAGAACCTTTTCATGAAGCAGGAATGCTCCACTGTGATCTTTCACCTCACAATATACTACTCTCTAAAGATCAAAAATCCATTCAAATTATAGACTTCGGGTGCACAGTTCAGAAAGACAAAAATGGAAAATTCAATGGCAAGCCTATGATAGGCACATTAGGATTTTACCCGCCCGAACAAAAAATGAAAGGTAAATCGTCTCTTGACGATAGTACCGATCTTTATAGTATAGCTTGTATCTTTTTATATTTAATAAATGGAAAAGCCCCTTTCTTTATTAACAAGACTTGTAATCAAATAAGTAACCCCGCTCTAAAAAGTATAGTAAAAAAGGCGACAAGCTATAAAAAAAGCGATCGCTATCAATCTGCTAATGAAATGAAAGAGGCTATTTCCTCTCTTCGAAGGTAAAAGGCCCCCTCTACTGTATATTAAGAAAGGAGTAAATCATGCAAAGCAAGTCAATCGGCATCATGATCACTACCGTTAGTGTGAGGAAACAAGTATTAATTGAGAACTTAGAACGCCTAGTTACGTTTATCCCTTCGCCCTTTACAATCTATATATATAATGATGCAGGACCTCAGCTTTATGATGATATTAAGACGGTCATTCCTGTATCAAAAAACAAGGAAATCACCCTTCTTTGCTTCAATGAACTTGGAGAAATTAACAAGGACCCAGTTGGGTGTGGAGGCGGCCGTCATTTTTTATTTGAACAAATGAAAGAAAAATTTGATATTATTATTTCTCTTGATGATGATATGCTTATTAAAGAAGGCTGGTTCGATGCTATCTTGAAAGGCATTGAAGACTACCCAGAGCATTCTATTTATACGGGGGTTGTCACAGATTCACGTGGAAGAGTTCAAATTGCAGGTTCAAGGATGAAATTTACTAGAAACTCCTTGAAAAGGAGAGAAAATCGTACGGTTTCAGGAATATATACCGTAACGGACTGGGGACCTTTAGGTTGTTTGGTCCTTTGCCGCCATGCCCTAAAAAAGGAAGTAACCATTCCTAATCTATTTGTCCGAGAAGATTCAGCCTTTTTCCTTATCTGCAGGAATTTAGGTATTAATGAAACCATCGTATGCAAAAACGCAGTTGCCGTTCACAAGGCGCAAGCTGTTCCCAGCTCAAATCTTCGCCAGCCTGAGAAACTGCAGGAAGCGAAAGATTATTATAAAAAGCATTATGGACTGGATATGTGACAAATGTAAAACACCTCCATTTGTTTCTAATGGAGGTGTTTTTTCATTTTCACTTTAGTTTTGTATTAGGATATATCTTTCTATCCCCAAAGGATAGATCCATATCGTCCAGTTGTTTGGACATTCCACTTACTATTGTTTCAAGTGTATCGTGTTCTAACCAATCATCACCATCAAGTTCCAATATATATTCACCCAATGCAAATTTTAAACCTATATTTAATGCTCTTGCCTTTCCGCCATTTTCAATTTTAACTGGAATAATTCTAGTATCGTTATATTGGAGAATCTCTTCCCACGGATTATCTGTAGAACCATCATCAATGACGATCAATTGAAAATCTTGTAAGGTTTGATTTAATACACTTTCAATCGCTTGTCGAATATTTTTTCGCTGATTATAAAAACGAGTCATTACGGTAACCTTAGGAGTATTTCCTTGCTTCATGTGATGATAATGACTTGCTGCAATACTTTTTATCCTAATGTCTTCTGGTTGTGTAATGGTAGTATAAGCATGTTCCCCATTTAATCTATATTCCATCAGAAAATGGGCGATAAATTTTATTTCACCAATCCTTAGAAGGCGAATCCAAAACTCATAATCTTCAACCTTTTCGAATTTAGAATCATATCCTCCCGCTTTATCATAAGCAGATTGTTTAAATAAAAAGGATGCCCCTATAAAATTTTGTTGAAGTATGTCTGCTTTATTCCGAGACATAAAATCTTCCAGTTTTTTTCGACGAATTTCATCATTCACCCTATTTTTTCCATTTTGATCAATAAGTTTAAAAAGTGAATAGACTAAAACCGTTTCCTCAGGTGCATTTACCAAATGTTTGTAAAGCGTTTGTAAAAATTTAGGATCATGTCGATTATCACTAGAAACCCAAGTTAAAAATCGACAGTCATTTAAATGAGAAAATCCTTGATTTAAAGAATACGCAATCCCTTTATTCTCATTCCGAAAAATGATTTCGTAAGGAATGGTTAACATTTTAGATGCTTTTTTTACAGCTTTAACGGTTTCTGTATTAGCACCATCAATGACAATGACTAATTGAAAATTACGAAATAGTTGGGATTCTAATGATTTAATACATTCATAAATATACTGTGGTCTCTGATTGTAAACTGGAAGAACCACTCCAATCTCCATTTTTCCCCTCCTTTTAAAAAACGAATAAACAATTTATCTATCTCATTATTGTATGAGCTTATCCAAAAGATGTTTGTATGATCACCCAAAAAGAACAAGCTGGTTCTGCCTGTTCATCCATTTTCTAAAATGACCCAGCCTATACCAATAACCATTTACCATCATATTATTGAAATAAGTTCTTTCTAAGATAGTAAAAAAAGGATGGTAAAAAAATGAATAAAGGCAAAATTAAAGTGCTAACTATTTTTGGAACGAGGCCGGAAGCAATTAAAATGGCTCCGGTAATACATGAATTAAGCAGATATAAAGATAAAATTGAATCAATTGTAGCAGTCACCGCACAACATCGAGAAATGCTTGATCAAGTTCTAAAGGTATTCAATATTAAACCTAATTATGATTTAAATATTATGAAAAGCCGCCAATCACTCTCCAGTATTACTACTCGAGTTCTTAACGGTATAGATGATATTATTAAATTAGAACACCCTAACCTTGTATTAGTCCATGGGGATACAACAACAACTTTTGCTGCAAGTCTTTCCGCTTTCTTTAATCAGGTATTAATCGGACATGTTGAGGCAGGACTTCGCACTTATAATAAACACTCTCCTTATCCTGAAGAAATGAATCGACAATTAACAGGTATTATGGCAGACATACATTTTGCTCCAACATTGCAAGCTGAAAACAACTTACTTCGTGAAAATAAAATTAGAGATTCTATTTTTGTTACAGGGAATACAGCCATTGACGCACTTAAGTTAACAGTTACATCATCATATACTCATGAAATTCTTGAGAAAATTGGAAAGGATCGTCTTATTTTAGTAACAGCCCATAGACGCGAAAATTTAGGTCAACCTATGAGCAATATATTTCGTGCAATAAAAAGACTGGTTAATGAACATAAGGATATCCAAGTCGTCTTTCCGGTTCATTTAAATCCTTTAGTCCAGGAAGCTGCAAAAAATAGCTTAGGCGACCAATCACGAATCCATTTGATTCCGCCATTAGAGGTGATCGACTTCCACAATTTTGCCTCTCGATCGTATTTAATTTTAACCGATAGCGGCGGCGTCCAAGAAGAGGCTCCTTCACTTGGTGTTCCAGTATTAGTTCTTCGAGACACAACCGAAAGACCTGAGGGAATTAAAGCCGGAACACTAAAATTAGCAGGAACGGACGAAATAGATATCTTTTCAATGGCTCATGAACTTTTAACAGATACACAGGTTTATATGAAAATGGCTCAAGCTTCAAATCCATTTGGAGATGGTGAAGCTTCAAGACGGATAGTCGAGACTATCCTATATAAATTCGGCGAACGTAATAAACCAACCGATTTATTTAAAAATGCAGAGATTCCTTAATCTCTGCATTTTTATTACTATTTAAATTCCATCTGATCGTTCAATAACCTTGCTTTTAAAGTCATCTGTATACGCAATAATTTCTCCGTGTTCAATAAGTCTTTTATCACTTATTTTCCAGGTATGTTCATTTACATCATTTCCTCTAATCGCTGCAAAATTATACCTGCTAGTTGAATAAATCCGATAACCATACTTAATACATTTCTTTTGAAATTCAGTATCCTCTCCCAATGTTAAGTTGGGAAACTTAATTTTATCTATTATTGCCTTTTCAAAAACCAAGGTTGCTCCACTAACATGCTTAACATATTTGTTACTAAGCCCACGACCTCGCAATAATAGCGCATTATTACTTTTCAAAAAAACAAAACATTCCTCTTTACCTACGATATTAGCATTTGTTTTTTTAAATGCATTCATTGCTTCAGTTAAATACTCCGGACCATAATAATCGTCATCATCAAACTTTGCGATGTAATCATATTTTGCTTTTTCTATACCATAATTCAAACATTCTCCCAGCGGATAACCTTGGGGAAGCTGATAAATAGTAACACCCTTTATACGTCCAACTTTCTCCTTAATGAGGTTCATATCCATCGCATCATTATTTAAAATAATGATAAGCTCCTTATCTTGGAATAATTGATTCAAGTAGTTTTCGATGATATTCCTAATTAAATGTTCTCTTATGGTACACGTAATGATTGAAATCATATTTATTCACTCCCCCAATCCTTATATATTTATATGTAAGATTTTGGGGACAGGTTCTGGACAGCTAAATGAATATCTTAAATTATTCATTTCTTAGGACTAGCACACAAACCAAAATAGGAAATATTAATATGATAATATTGCATTCTTTTAGAAAAATGAATACTAATCATAACAGAATGGGCAGTGAATGATTGATGAAGATATTAATTACAGGGGGAGCAGGTTTTATTGGTCTCCATTTGGTTGAAAAATTATTAAAAGAAAAAATAGATGTTGTTATTGTAGATAATTTATCAAGCGGAATCAGAGAACGAATCCCAGAATCTGCAGCATTTTACGAGGTCAGTATTGAAGATTTATCAATTGAAAAGATATTTGCTATGGAGAAGCCTGATTACGTCGTTCATCTTGCAGCACAGGTCTCCGTTCAAGTTTCTATGAAAAACCCGTTAGGAGATTGTCTAGCAAATATTGCTGGAACCATTAATCTCCTTCAAAATTGTGTGAAATATAATGTTAAAAAATTTATTTTCGCCTCATCAGCCGCCGTATATGGAGAACCAGCATATCTCCCAATTGATGAAGATCATCCACAACAACCCATTTCATTTTATTCCCTTTCAAAACAGACTTCGGAACAATATATCAAGTTATATGCTAAACATTTTGCATTGAATTACAGTATTTTAAGATTTGCTAATGTATTTGGACCGGGGCAAAACGCCCATGGTGAAGCAGGTGTAATTTCAATTTTCTTACATTCTATTTTTGAACAGACCCCTCCGATTATTTATGGCGGTGAGCAGACAAGAGATTTTGTTTATGTAAAGGATGTAGCAGATGGTATCTATAGCGCACTCCATAACGGAAGGAATCGCACATATAATATCAGTACCAATACGGAAACAAAGATCAATGAATTATTAACATTAATGTTGAAAAAGGCAAACACCAATTTGACTCCAGTCATTAAAACCCAGCGAGAGGGTGATATTGGACAAAGCAGGCTGGATAATACCCAAGCCTTAACGGAACTTCACTGGGTTCCTAGGTATTCACTGGATAGAGGATTACAAGAAACTATTGATATTTATACCAATAAGAACTCATAGCAGCAAAA
Organism: Neobacillus niacini; assembly: GCF_036961885.1. Lineage (GTDB taxonomy): Bacteria > Bacillota > Bacilli > Bacillales > Cytobacillaceae > Neobacillus > Neobacillus niacini_H. Next base: position 19,866 of record NZ_JBALNQ010000040.1, read on the forward strand.
CCGAAAAAAATGGAGATGGTTGAATTGATCACTAGAGAGAAGAATTTGGTCAGTATCATTGTCACTAGTTTTAATAGGGAGAACTATATAAAAGAATGTTTGGAAAGTATATTGGCACAAACTTATAGGGATATAGAAATTATTTTAGTAGACGATTGTTCCACTGATGAAACATTAGAAATTTTTCATGAGTTTCAAAGGGAAGCTGTAGAAAAAAGACCAGAAATGAAAGATCGAATCATCGCGATATCACTGCCGAGGAACGTTGGATACGCAGGTCCTTTAACCTTGGGAATGTTTCTCAGTAAGGGTGAATTTATCGCCATTCAGGATTCAGATGACCTGTCACATCCAGAGAGGATTGAGAAACAGGTCAGCTATTTAAACGCTAACCCGCAATACGAGCTTGTTGGAACTTTATTTTCGTCATTCTTCGAATACAAAAACGGAAAATTTATCGGCTTACGTCGTCCTGTTAGGTGGATTAAATTCGATCCAGAAATTTATAAAATTTATAAAAGAGGAGGACATTGCATCTGCCATGGTACAACCCTTTTCCGAGGTACAGTATTTGACCGGCTTGGCGGCTTTACTAGAAGATTAGGTAAAGAAGCGGATTTTGAATTCCTTCAAAAATGTATTACTAATGGTGTTAAGGCAAACAACCTCCCAGAAGTGCTTTATTACTATAGAAGACATCCTGAACAAATGTCAAAGCAAAAATGATCAATTGAATGTTAAAAGGCACCCTCTTGTCTGTACTGCACCCCAAAAGTTAGAGTTAATTGTTTTAAAAAAAGCCAACTCTCATTCCTGGGTATTGGAAGGAGAGTTGGCTTTTTTCTATAGAGAGACTTTTCCCAGCATTTTCTTGTTACTCTTTGCTAAGCTTTTGCGGCAATTTCTTCTTTATGCTTCTCAAGCTGCTGCACTTGAAATAATTTATAATAATTGCCCTGTTTAGCCATCAATTCATCATGTGTGCCTACTTCGACTATTTGTCCATGCTCGATTAAGATAATTCGATCAGCGTGAGTGATGGTGGATAACCGGTGAGCTACAACAAATGTCGTCCGATCTTTTGCCAACTCATCAAGTGATTCTTGAATCAGGTGCTCACTTTCTAAATCAAGGGCTGACGTTGCTTCATCTAGTATTAAAATCGGTGGATTTCGTAAAAATACGCGAGCGATGGCAACTCTTTGCTTTTGACCACCTGAAAGCTTTACTCCTCTTTCTCCCACCTTCGTATCATAACCATTTGCCAGATTAACAATAAAATCGTGAGCATTGGCCGCTTTGGCAGCTTGATAAACTTCCTCATCCGAAGCGAAGGGTTTCCCTAATAATATATTGTTCTTAACAGAGTCACTAAATAGAATATTGTCCTGAAAAACTACACCTATTTTGTCACGTAAGGATTGGACCTGGAAGTGGCGGATATCTACACCATCTAAGAGGATTTTCCCTTCCGTTACATCGTAGAAACGCGGAATCAGGGTGACGAGTGTCGACTTTCCTCCTCCACTCATCCCAACAAGGGCAATGGTCTCACCTTTTTTTACATTAAGGTTAATGTTTTTAAGTATCATTTCCTCTGATTCATTGTATGTAAATTGAACATGATCAAATGTAATATCTCCCTTTACATCCTTACACTCAATCGCATTGGGAGAGTCTACAATATCATACTTTACATCTAGGAATTCAAACACCCTATCCATCGAGGCAAAGGATTGAGTGAGCGTTGTTGATGAATTCACAAGTCTTCTTAGTGGACTGTACAATTTATCAATGTATGCAAAAAACGCAATCATTGTTCCGAGCGATAACCCTCCTTGAATGACAAGGTATGCGGAATACCCGATAACAAGCAAGGGTGCAATATCAGTAATCGTATTAACTGCTGCAAAGGACTTTGCGTTCCAGCTTGTGTGCTCTAAAGCCTTGTCTAAAAAGTTCTTATTCTGTTTGGCAAACTGTGCTTGTTCAAACTCTTCAATGGCAAAGCTTTTAATAACTGGCATTCCTTGCACACGTTCGTGTAAATAGCTTTGAACCTCAGCAAGTGCTTGAGAACGTGACCGTGTAAGTTTACGAAGATTCCCAAAGAAATACTTAATTGAAATAGCAAACAGAGGAAATAACAAAATAGAAACAAATGTAAGACTAACATTCATGTAAAACATAATAATGATCGCAATAATAATCGTTGCAATATCTAGCCAGAGATTCATTAAACCAGTAATAACAAATGTTTTTGTTTGCTCAACATCATTTATAACACGCGAGATGATTTCTCCAGATCTTGTGTTAGCATAATACTTAAAGCTTAATTTTTGAATATGTGTATACATACGATCCCGAATATCATAAAGAATTTTACTTGAAGTCCATTGAGCAAAATATTGACGGTAATATTCAATGGGTGGTCTTAATACTACAAAGACAACAATCATAACCCCCATAATGAGGAGTAGTTTATCTATTTTTTCATCACTCGTTAGACCGCTTTTCCCAATAATGTCATCTATTACATACTTAATCAGTATGGGAATCATAAGTGGTATAGCAAATTTTATTACGCCTATCATAATCGTGCCTATTATTTGTATGCGATATGGCTTTACAAATTCGAGATATCTCCGAACACTACTCAATATTGGCCCCCCATTCTATAGTGTCACTTTAATAAGAACAGGGAAAGATGATGAAGGCAACCACTATATAGGTTGTAGGTGCCTTCATCATCTTTCCGTGGTGCTAAACATTTTCCATCAACGCCTGTAAGTTAAATACCGCTCATACCAAATATCAATAAAGTCTGGTGCAAAAGGTCCTTTTCGCTGCCGTATCCAATGAATGAGCTTATCCACGTTTCTCTTTAGAATTTGATCAATCACTTCTGGATACTTCATCTCGCGACGGTGGCGTTCATACTCATCTTCATCTAACAAATTAAACGTCATATCAGGAAATACCTTAATATCAAGGTCATAGTCAATATATTTAACAGCTTCACCATCAAAGATAAATGGTGAGCTTAGATTACAATAATAATAAATACCATCTTCTCGAATCATCCCAATAATATTAAACCAATACTGTGAATGAAAATAACAAATAGCTGGTTCCCTTGTAATCCATGTTCTTCCATCTGATTCCGTTACAATTGTGCGATCATTCCCACCAATCACCAGATTTTGCGATCCCTTTAAAACGGTCGTTTCCTCCCAGACGCGATGGATGTGCCCATTGTGTTTATAACTGTGTATTTGTATTGGTTCACCTTCGATGGGTACGCCCATGATTCTCCCCTTCTTTCATTTCTAAACGCTTTGTAACCGATCCTCTTGCAATTAAACGACAAATGGCAACAAAGTTCATTTACTGTTTCTTATTATTATAACGGTTGAATACAGAATTTAAAACAAAAGAGCCATTGATTTCAATGACTCTTAAGAAAAAAATGCATATTTTTCAATCAATTTTCGATTTTCTTCTTAAATTGAAGGCTCTAAATCAGTTTCACGATAGGATTGAATGACTTCTTCTGTTTGTCTTTCAAATACATCCTGAATCTCTTTTAATTCTTTTTTCATTTGATTGATATCAAATTGGACACTTTCTAGTTCGGTTTCCTTTTGTAAGGTCTGTAGTTGTTCTTCGATTTCTTGACAACGTTCAAGTTCACCTTGAAGGTATAGTAATTTTTCCATTGTCATCATCTGCTCTGATACTAAACGGTTAAAATGATCCATTTACCACACCGCCTTTTATTTTCTTCCTAATATGTATTCTTTAGCTGAATGATTTATCCTTTGACTACTTATGTAGACTGAATAGAAGTTTTGTCGAATGAACAGAAAGAAGACGCCCTTTCGAATCGGAGCGCCTTCTGGTTACGACTTATTAGCTTTGACCAAATTGGCCAGAGTTTCCTTGGCCTTTATTGGCTTGGGATTGTTGATTTTGCTTTCTCACTTCTGCAGCATCTGTTTGGCTAGCGAATTCTTGTCCAAATTGACCAGCAGAACCTTGACCGCTTTGAGATTGCTGATTTTGTCTTCTCACTTCAGCAGCATCTGTTTGGCTAGCGAATTCAGTTCCGAATTGGCCAGACGCACCTGCACCGCCTTGAGATTGAGCATTTTGCTGTCTAACTTCTTGGATGTTAGTTCCAGCTTGAGTTTTGTTTGGTTGTTGATTGAACTTTGCCATTGTAATCACCTCCACAAAAATTAAGATACCCATGTGAAGTGGAGACTATCCAAAAATTTTTGCAAAAAATTTCATTTACACTAGCAACGAAATCCCACCATCAACAATAATTGTTTGCCCTCTGATCATGTTAGATTCTTCAGATAAAAGGAACATGATACAATTTACCATATCATCAATTTCCACCATTCGCCCTGCTGGAGTTTTCCTCTTTGCTTCCTGAAGAAGTTCCTCTCGATTTGGAAAATGCGCTAAGGCCTCTGTATCAACAGCTCCACCAGAGACAGCATTGACGACAATATTCTTCGATGCTAATTCAACTGCTAAATACCTTGTTAACGCCTCAAGCGCAGCTTTGGAAACCCCTACAACCGTGTAATTCTCTAAATAACGGATGGATCCAAGAGAACTAATACTGACTATCTTTCCGCCGCCAATTTTCTCCATTAATTTTGCTGCTTCTTGAGCACAGAATAACAATGCTTTACTGTTAATATTTAACGTCCAATCCCAATGATTTTCTTCTAACTCCATAATAGGACGTTGAACTCCTGAGGCTGCATTATTAACAAAAATATCTAGTCTGCCGAATTCTTCATCTATTTGTTGAAACATAGCCCTAATTTTACTTACATCACCAACATTTGCCTTTACAATTAATACTTTTCTTCCCAAAGCTTCAATTTCTTCAGCTACCTGGAGTGCAGAACTTTTACTTCTAGCATAGTTGATGACAATGTCATATCCTTCTTGTGCTAGTCGTAAGGCTGTGGCCTTTCCTATTCCCCTGCTGCTTCCGGTTATTAATGCTACTTTTTGTGTCATAAATTGTATCCCCTTCAATTTTAGTATTCTTTTCATTTTAGCCTTTTCGTGAATAGAAGACAATTGATTACAAAACCTATAGCTATTAAATCAGAGAGGAAGAAGCAAATGTATGTAGGTCGTGATATGACAGAACTATCAATGGTTGCTAAATCGGAATGGGAAAACAGCGAGTTGGCGTTTTTCCATCACTCACTCCAACAAATAGCTCCTTATTTAAATAGTGAAGGTGTAACTATACATCAGGAAATCATCGAAGAGATAGAAAATAGAGGCGGATTGAAGCGTCAAGAAGCGGATTATACTCATGGTACGCATATTGGATATGACTGATGGAAAAAGAACGCCAACACCTGGCGTTCATTTTTTATTGTAGTCATGATAGAGCTTTATGATTTTATGATAAGAAACAGGAAAGGCATACTCATCCATTTCAGCTAATGTGACAAATTTCCATTCACCACTTTCCTGAATAGCTGAACGAATTGTGCCAGTATATACGCGAATATTCCAAATCAAATGGGAAAAAATGTGCTCGATTTGACCAATACCCTTTTCTAGTTTAATCTCCAAATCAAATGATTCGTGGAAAAGGTCGGCTATTTGAGTACGCTCTAGTACAAAAGGTTGATGCATCTCGACATTCGGAAATTCCCATAAATTTGCGAGTAAGCCGTTTTCGGGCCGCTTATGAATTAAAAATCTTCCACTGTTATCCTTAATAATAACTGCAGCCAAGTCCACTGCTCTTTGTGAATTCTTTTTCGATTTAACAGGAAGGTCCTTCTCTACCCCCTCATGAAAGCCTTGGCAATGATCTCGAACCGGACAGAGCAAACAAGAAGGGGATGTTGGTGTACAAATAAGAGCTCCGAGTTCCATTAATGCCTGATTAAATTCCGAAGGCTCATCATGTGAGATAAGCTGTCTAACAGCGATTTCAAATACCTTTCTTGTGGACGGCTTTGCAATATCCTCCCAAATCGACAGAATTCTTGAAAGTACCCTCATTACGTTGCCATCCACAGCCGGTTCAGGTACTCCATAAGCAATACTTAAAATGGCACCCGCCGTGTACGGACCAACTCCCTTTAGGGTTGAAATTTCTTTTGGTGTATTCGGAACTTTTCCATTGTATTTCTCATTTACTTCTTTAACTGCTGAATGTAAATTTCTCACTCGAGAATAATAACCTAGTCCTTCCCAAGCTTTTAGTACTTTCTCATCATTTGCATTCGCTAGATCATTAATAGTTGGAAACCATTCAATAAAACGATTAAAATAAGGAATAACCGTATCTACTCTTGTTTGTTGGAGCATGATTTCTGAAACCCAAACCTTATATGGATCCTGGTCTTTTCTCCATGGCAACTCCCGTTGTTCGGCTTTAAACCAGGAGATTAAATCATCTTGAAAATTTTCAATTGAGATCTTTTCTATATTTTTCAACTCATTTACCATTTAAAAAGTTCCTCCAGCCTGTTAAACTAAACAAAAAAAGGGAATATAATAATAAGTATTTTTTAACGATAAGCCAATTTGTTCATTTTGACAAGGAATAAAGAAAGCTGAGGTTCTTTCGACAGGTACCAAGCTTATATTAATAAAGGGGGAATTTTCCTTTTGGATACTGGAACTCACGTTGTAATGGGAATTGCTTTAGGTGGTCTGGCAACTCTAGACCCTGTGGTGGCTGGGAGCTCTGTAACAGCAACCAGTGTATTAATAGCTACAATTATTGGCTCACAAATACCCGACATAGATACCGTTTTAAAGTTAAGAAATAATGCTATCTATATTCGGAATCATCGGGGTGTCACCCATTCGATACCAGCTATATTTTTATGGCCGCTTATCCTTTTAGCAGTCATTTATCCTTTTTTTCCTGAGGCAAATCTTTTACACCTATGGGGATGGACATTTGCTGCGGTTTTCATCCATGTATTTGTGGATATTTTTAACGCTTATGGTACACAAGCTCTGAGACCCTTTACATCTAAATGGGTCGCACTTGGGGTTATTAATACCTTTGACCCTATTATTTTTGGAATACACATAGTAGCAATTCTTATTTGGGTATTTGGCGCAGATCCTGGTTATACTTTTTTAACGATGTTTGTAGTATTAATTGGATATTACCTCCTTCGCTTTCATGTCCAGGGAAAAGTAAGGGCTGAAGTTTTAAAAATAATTCCTGATGCTACAGATATCATTATTGCTCCAACCATGAAGTTTCATCAATGGAGAATTGCTGCCATGAATGAAGATGAGTTTTTTGTTGGAAAGGCATTAGGAAACAATGTCGAGATTTTAGATTGTTTCAAGCGAATACCGGTTCCAAAGACACCCGTTCTTGAAGCTGCAAAGAAGGATAAAAACCTAGCTGCTTTTCTATCCTTTTCCCCTGTTTATCGTTGGGAATTAGATGAATACGATGAATACTACGAGGTTCGGTTTATTGATTTGAGGTATCGAAGCAATGGTCACTATCCGTTTGTGGCCGTAGTTCAATTAGATTTAGAGTTAAATCCAGTCAGTTCATATACCGGCTGGGTCTTCAGTGAAAAGAAATTACGGAAAAAACTAAGTATTTTACCAGCTGATTAAGAAAAGCGATGAACTTTGTCATCGCTTTTTTTTATTGATTTAGGAAGTGTTTGTATTTTGGATTCTTCGTTACAAAGTCGTGAAGCCTATCCCCGTAGTTTTCGATCCACTGCCTAACAATTCTTTCCGTCATTTCACTGCCGAGGTAATCCCTCCCTGCCTTCGCAGAGCTAGTTTCAAAATCCTCCCACATTAACTCCACCCATGTTAGTGCCTGATTGGGTGAAAGCTGTTCATTTTTTTCTAATAATAATTTCGATAATCGTTGATGATAATCGTTCATACACTCACCTCTTTGCCAATTTCTTTTAACATAACCTGAACCATATATTCAAATACTATTATCACGTGGTAAGCACTGGTGTGACGACACTTTGCTTTTCACGGTGTTTCTCATTCCCTTTAGATGGAGGTACCAACATGGTGAGAAATAAAGCAAGAAATTTCCCGAACCAAAATAACAACAAGTTAGAGGGAGAGCCTAGAGCCAAAGCGGAATACGCTTCAAGACGAGCGGACGGCACCATTAACACACATCCCCAAGAGCGGATGCGTGCTTCTGGTCAGCGTGAAAATGATACCCCTGAATATTTTTAAAAATTGTAAAGAGATAAACCAGAGATTTCCTCTGGTTTGTTTCTTACTTTAACACTTTTAACATGGATATAGGCAGTGCTTCCTCATGACCATCACCCTTTAAACGATACCCCCAAGCAAAAACACCATTCATGTAATCGATTTTAAAATATTCACCAGGGTCACCCTCAAGTTCATAAATCTCACCAGGTTTAAAAGCAGTAGGATCCAATAAATAAGCTCGGGCCATTGCTGCCTTTCTTTCTAGTACCGCATACTCACTAACCATTCCCATTTGCTCGGCTTTTCTACCTTTTTCCAAAAGCAGAGCAATTTCATGCTTCAATTCATGCTCTGACATTGTACTATATCGTTTCTCCTGTTGCATTTTTTCCACCCCCATTTTTACTTTCTTCTAAATATTTCTCAATTAAATCCATTGAAAATCCTTTTCGGTATAAAGCTACTTTCACTTTTTGGACATACTCAAAACCACTGTATTTACTATACTTCTTCTGAGCTTTTTCACCCTGATACCTAATCGCTTCCATTTCTTCGTCTTCTTCTTTTTCTATATCCGCTTCATTTAAAGCCAAATGAATAACATCAAAAGGGTACCCTTTTCTTAACAGTAATTGCTCCGCCTTTTGCTTAGCAATTCTTTGCGACTCCTTCGAACTCTTCTTCATCAGCTTTTCTGATACCTTAATTGCTTTTTCAACTTGCTCCTCTAATGGATATTCCCTAATTACAACTTTAATTATGCCCTCGGTTATACCTTTTTCCCTTAATTCCATCCGAATTAAATCTGGACCTTTATCGGTAGTATTCTTTTGTGTCCTTATATAAGAAAAGGCAAATTCCTCATCATTAATATATTTTTGGGCAGCCAACTTATGCAGAACCTCATTAACAATAGGTTCTTCTACTTCCTTTTTTGCAAGATACTCCCTAATTTCTTTTTCGGACCTCATTCTTCTCGCCAAATAATTAATGGCCTGATTATATGCCTTGCGTATGTCATCTTGTAATTGAATTTCCAATATCGAAAACTCATCAATCTCCATACCTTTTTTTAATTGAAATCTAATCAACACATCACTATCGACACTAAAGGCATATTCTTCACCTTTACCATAGTCCATAAAAATATTAAAGCGGTCCTGATTTTTTTGTTGAGTGGTGATTTTTGTAATAACAGTCATCGTTTTCACCTCAACATTACTTTACCACAATTTTTTAAAACGTTAGTATCATTCCACACCGAAAAGGCAAAAATGGAAAATGTGCTTAATTTTTTCCATAAGCTTCGTAACAATTAACAAATACAATGTTGAAAGGAATGAACAATATGGCTGAAAAAAAGAAAAAAGATAAGGATAGAGGGAAATATCCACTAACAAGTATGCAGGAAGTATCCTATCAGCGCGAATTTAAAATGGCAGACCGTGCCGGCGGCTTTCACGACAAGAAAACCCGTTTATAACTGAATAAGAAGTCGCCTGCTTATCGACGACTGCCGATGGTGATTGAAGCTAGACAAGTTGAAGGTTTTTCCATTCATGAACACTTTCAAATAGGAAAGCCTAAGTAAGGGAACCTATTTACGTTCCTAAATGCTAACTTTGAAAGGGGTTTTTGTAATGGGTCGTGCTCAAGGACATAAAACTCGTGATAAGAACAAAGGATCACTTCCACAGGTACCTAAGAACATGAAATCTGATGGAAATGATGTGGAGTATTCAGCAGAATTTGCTGATCATGCAGATCTTGAGGCAATGGCACGCGCAAATGCAGCCAACCAGCGCGTTACAAATAAACGAAGAAAATAGCCCTTTTTAATTAGAAATGCGGAAGCACCCTGGTCAGCGGCGTATGGCCTGGGGCACTCCAACTGAGATAAAGGAAACACGAAGAGCCGTAGGCGATTCGATGTTGACTTATCGTAGGGCGGAGAGCGAGGGACACTAGCCGCTAGGGTGCTGGAGCTGGACAGTAACCTAAGTTCAAAAACATATTTTTTGTAAAAAAAGAGAAGCAGGGATTTCCTGCTTCTTTTAAAATTTAGAGGGGGAAAAAATGATTAAATCATCGAGTCCTATAGAGAGATTATGCCAATGATAACGGCATAGGACCCGGTAAAACGCTAGGTGATTGTGAATAGTATCACTATCTCCTTACACCTTTACTATACCCGGCCTCTAAGCCCTTAACAATGACTTTCACAGTTTTTTAACATATTAATATTAGAAATATGAATAGTATGTGAACTTATTAAGTTGACTATGTTAGAAACGTTTATAGAGATAATAGGGATCGCTCCAATGATGACCAATTTTATGTTTTTTTCATGAGTTTTGGTCATCATCGACGTTATGATGACTATTCCCATGATTTTTTTCATGAGTTTTGGTCATCATCGGCGTTATGATGACCATTTCCATGATTTTTTTAATAAGTTTTGGTCATCATCGGCTTGATGATGACCGCAAGATCCCTGACAAAGGACAAAACAAAAACCACCATTCGGTGGTTTTCACTTAATTACCTAGTTTTCCTTCAGCAAGCTTAATTTGCTTTTCCACCTGTTCCGGTGCTGTTCCTCCGAAGCTATTTCGAACAGCCACAACGTGCCCAGGTGCTAAAACTTTATAAATATCCTCTTCAAATAATGAACTAAACTCTTGATATTCTCCAAAGCTCAAATCAAGCAGGAATTTCCCCTGCTGAATGGCATATAAAACAATTTTTCCGATGACTTCATGTGCTTCCCTGAATGGCAAGCCTTTTCTCACCAAATAGTCAGCAATGTCGGTAGCATTAGAGAAATCATTATTAATCGCTTTTCGCATAATATCTTTATTTACCGTCATCGTTTCAATCATAGGTGCTAATAACAACAGGGACCCTTCAAGCGTCTCTACGGTATCAAACATTCCCTCTTTATCCTCTTGAAGATCTTTATTGTAAGCCAGCGGCAACCCCTTAAGAACCGTCAGCAATCCAATCAAGTTACCATAAGTACGCCCAGTCTTTCCCCTTAATAGTTCAGGAACATCAGGGTTTTTCTTTTGCGGCATAATGCTCGATCCCGTACAAAAAGAATCATCAAGCTCCACAAATTGAAACTCCTGACTTGACCAAATCACAAACTCCTCAGATAATCTCGAGATATGGGTCATAATAATCGAACCAATTGAGAGGAATTCTAATATAAAATCCCGGTCACTAACTGCATCCATAGAGTTTGGATATATCGTTTCAAAGCCTAAAATTTCAGCAACGCGTTCACGATTGATAGGAAAGGTTGTCCCTGCTAAGGCACCAGAACCCAGTGGCAGCCAATTCACACGCTTTAAACTATCAATCAGTCTCTCTTTATCTCGTTCAAACATCCAGAAATAAGCCATCAGATGATGAGCGAATGAAACCGGTTGAGCACGCTGAAGATGAGTATATCCAGGGATTAGTGTGTTTACATTCTCTTTTGCCTGCACAAGTAGTGACTCTTGAACATCCTCAAGCAATTTAATTAATTCCGTTGTCTTTGTTCTTAAGTACAAATGCATATCGGTTGCAACTTGATCATTTCGACTACGGCCGGTATGAAGTTTGCCGCCAACAGGTCCAATTTTTTCTATTAAAAGCTTTTCTATATTCATATGAATATCTTCGTCTTCTACTAAAAATTCGACCTCATCTTGGTCAACTAGACTCTTTATTTCAAGGAGTCCAGCTTTTATTTTTTCCGCATCCGCCGTTGGAATAATGCCGCATTCCCCGAGCATTTGAACATGTGCCAGACTGCCGGCAATATCCTCTTTTGCAAGTTTTTGATCAAAGGAAATAGAAGCTGTAAATTCTTCCACTAATTTATTCGTTTCTTTTGTAAAACGCCCGCCCCATAATTTGGACATTGTGGTCCCTCCTCAAATCTAACAAGTCTAACAAGTTTGCCCTCGAAAATGGTTTCGAGGGCACCCGATTATTTCAATATCGTTTCTTTATTATTTACCTCAGAATATACCTTTGTTGGCAGTCCCCATAGTTTGATAAAGCCAACAGCTGCATTATGATCGAAGGCATCACCTTTTGAATAAGTTGCCAATTCTTCATTATAAAGGCTGTTTGGCGACTTACGACCCACAACTGTATGGTTTCCTTTATGGAGTTTCACTCGAATAGTACCATTAACTACCTTTTGCGTTTCATCAATAAAAGCATCGAGAGCAGGTTTTATTGGAGAATACCAAAGTCCTTCATAAATAATTTTAGCCATTTGCTGTTCAACTTGCGTTTTAAACTGAGTCACTTCACGTGTGTGTGTTAAGAATTCTAATTCCTTATGAGCATTAATTAAGATTAAAGCAGCAGGATTTTCATAAACTTCTCTGGATTTAATTCCAACTAGACGATTTTCAATATGATCGATACGACCAACGCCATGCTTTCCGCCTAGTTCGTTCAAGGTTTCAATCAGTTGTACCAATGGCAGTTTCTCACCATTTAAGGCAACTGGAACACCTTGCTCAAATTCAATTTCCAGATATTCCGCTTGGTCGGGAGTTAATTCAATTGGTGCTGTCCAGTCAAAAGCCGCTTCAGGCGCCTCTGCCCATGGATCTTCTAAGACACCAGCCTCACAAGCACGTCCCCAGATATTCGCATCAATCGAGAATGGATTGTCTAAATCTACTGGAATTGGAATACCGTTATCCGCAGCATACTGAATTTCTTCATCACGTGTCATGCCCCATTCACGAACAGGAGCAACCACCTTTAAACTCGGGTTTAACGCTTGAATGGAAACTTCGAAACGAACCTGGTCATTTCCTTTTCCTGTACAGCCATGAGCAACAGCTGCAGCACCTTCTTTTTCAGCCACTTCGACCAATAACTTTGAAATTAACGGTCGGGAAAGTGCGGAAGAAAGAGGGTATTTTCCTTCATATAAACAATTCGCCTTTAACGCTGGTAAAATATATTCTTTTGCTAACAATTCTTTCGCATCAATCATGTATGCTTTAATAGCACCTACATTTAATGCCTTTTGTTTAATGGCTTCAAGGTCTTTACCTTCACCAACATCTAGACCTAGAGCAATAACATCATAGCCATATTTCTCTTGAATCCATTTAACTGAAACCGATGTATCTAATCCGCCTGAATACGCTAAAACAATTTTTTCCTTAGCCATTTATATTCTCCTCGCATTTACATGAATTAATATTCAACCAATAGAATTATTATACAATAAATTTCAGAAAAATCTACTATTCTAGCAAAAGTTTTAAAATTGCTTTTTGAGCATGAAGTCGGTTCTCTGCTTCATCAAACACTACCGAATGTGGCCCATCAATAATTTCTGCTGTTACCTCTTCCCCACGGTGTGCTGGTAAACAGTGTAAAAAGATATAGTCACTTTTTGCATGCTGACAAATTTCTGCATTTACTTGATAGTCTGCTAGATCGTTTAATCTTTTTTCCGTTTCTGCCTCTTGACCCATACTAGTCCAAACATCTGTGACCACAATATCGGCATCTTTAATTGCTTCAATCGGATTATGTGTTATCGTAATATTGCTGCCTGTTAATTTGCCGGCTTCAATCGACTTCTCAGTGATTTTTCCATCTGGTAAATATCCAGGCGGGCTGGCAATATTGATATGCATTCCAACCTTTGCTGCACCTTCCATTAAGGAATGAGCCATATTATTGTTCCCGTCTCCTAAATAGCACATCTTTAGTCCAGCCAGTTTGCCTTTATGTTCTTGTATGGTTAATAAGTCCGCCATGACTTGTGTCGGATGATGTAGGTCAGTTAAACCGTTAATTACCGGTACTGTTGCATGCTCCGCCAGTTCTTCAACCGTGTTGTGCGAAAACGTCCTAATCATCATGCAATCAATATAACGTGATAAAACTTTTGCCGTATCCGATATACTTTCTCCTCTGCCAATCTGGATGTCCTTTGAACTTAAGAAAATCGCATGTCCCCCTAATTGGAGCATCCCTACCTCAAAGGAAACCCTAGTACGTGTAGAAGCTTTCTCAAAAATCATCCCTAGAACCTTTCCGCTCAAATAAGGATGTGGTTTTCCTTGTTTTTGAAGGCTTTTCAGTTCTTTTGCTTCCTCTAAAAGATAAAGAATCTCATCTGTATGGAAATCGGACAAGGTTAAGAAATCCTTGCCCTTAAATTGTGGCTGCTGTGACACACCCTTTGTGTTGTTCCATTTAATCACATTTGACATGTTGCACACCGCTTTCTTCGATATGATAATATTCCGTTACAGTCCGTACTTCTGAATGCGTTATAGATTGAGCCTGAAGTCCAATTATCGCCTCAACCGTATCTAGATGGGTAAAAACAGGTATATTATAGCGAGTTGCTTGTTCACGAATATAAAAACCAAATTTAATTTTATTTCGCCCTTGGTTTGGTATATTGATGACGGCATTAATCGAATTGTTTTGGAAAAGTCCACTAACATCTGTGTTATCCTTAACAATTTTTTCAACAGGAAGCCCATTTTCCTGTAGGAAACGCGCCGTTCCTTCCGTTGCAGCTAATTTATAATTTTTATTCACAAATTGCTTTAGTATCGGCAGGCTGGCTTGTTTTTCACGATCGGATATGGAGCAGAAAAGATAGTTCTCAGTTTCTCCACCTGTGGTTGGTAACGCCTTTTCTAGTGCTTCATGAAAAGTTGCTCCTAAACCTAATACTTCACCAGTAGATTTCATTTCAGGTCCTAGTACATGGTCAACACCCTTTAGCTTGCTTCTTGAAAATACTGGTGCTTTAACAGAATAATAATTAGGCTCTGCTAATAACCCTTTTTCATCAGATAGCGCATCCAAGGATACTCCCAACTGAACCATTACTGCCCACTCAATCATCGGAATACCAGTTACCTTACTCATGATGGGAACTGTACGTGATGAACGTGGATTTACTTCTAAGACAAGGACTTGGTCCTGGTAAATGACAAATTGGATATTCATAATTCCTACAATAGGTGCAGATTGAGCAATTTTTTTGGCATAATCAATTAGTGTTTCCCTTATCTCTTTTGCTAAAGAAATTGGTGGAAAAACGCTAATACTGTCTCCAGAATGGACTCCTGCTCTTTCGATATGCTCAAAGATACCCGGAACAACTATATTTTTCCCATCACTGATTACATCAACCTCACATTCAAGACCTGGCATAAATCGATCCACTAATAATGGCCACATTTTTTCCTGCGAGTTGTTTTCCTCAAGCTGCTGGATATAATAGTTTAGCTCTTCCTCTGAAAAAATAGTAAACATCGATTGTCCGCCAATTACGTAGGATGGACGAACTAGCACTGGATATCCAAGTTTTGCTGCTGCTTCAAACAATTCATCTTTATGATTTACGGTCTTTCCTACGATGTGTGGGATGTTTAAATCTTCAAGCAGTTGATAAAATTCTTCTCGATCCTCAAAGCGGTCGACATTTTCAACTGTTGTACCTAGAATCTTTACGCCCTCTTCTTCTAAATCATGTGCTAAATTAATCGCAGTTTGACCACCAAACTGAATTAACACACCTTCAACATTCTCTTTTTCAATAACGGTAAGAACATCTTCCGCCGTCAGCGGTTCAAAATAAAGGCGGTCTGCCACAGAATAATCCGTGCTAACCGTTTCAGGATTATTATTGATGACAACAGCCTCATAACCCATCTTCTTAATTGCTTTGGCTGCATGCACTGAGCAGTAATCAAATTCAATTCCTTGACCAATTCGGATGGGACCAGAGCCTAGTACGAGAATTTTCTTGGTGCCTGTCACCTCTACCTCATCTGCTCCAAGCCAGGTTGAATAGTAATAAGGGGTGACGGCGTCAAATTCTGCTGAACAGGTATCTACCATCTTGAATCCTGGTTTCCAGTTAAGTTCTTTCCATTTACTTCTTACTTGCTTTTCATTAATGCTATATATTTGCGAAAGCAATCTATCGGAAATATTGTGACGCTTCGCTGTCTTTAACAAAGAAAGTGGTACATCATTCCATCCATAAGAAGCCAATTCTACTTCTAAAAAAACGATGGAGCTAATCTTGTATAAAAACCATGAATCAATTTCCGTCAATTGTTTAATTTTTTCAAGAGAAATGCCTCTTCTAAATGCTTCTGCAATCATAAATAGTCTTTGGTCATTTGGTCTTTCCAATTTTTCAAATAAGACATCAGTATCGATATTTTTGTTTGATTCTAAACACAGTCCATAGATATTTAATTCCATTGAGCGGATGGCTTTATTTAGTGCACCTTCAAAAGTACGGTCAATCGCCATTACTTCTCCCGTTGCTTTCATTTGTGTACCTAACGTCCGATCTGCTTCAGGAAATTTATCAAATGGAAAGCGTGGAAGCTTAACCACTATATAATCAATCGCTGGTTCAAAGGATGCAAAGGTGTTACCTGTTATAGGGTTCACAATCTCATCCAAATGATAACCAACCGCACATTTAGCTGCCGTCCTAGCAATCGGATAACCGGTAGCCTTTGACGCTAATGCGGATGAACGACTTACCCTTGGATTTACTTCAATTATGCAATATTGGTTGGATTCTGGATTAAGAGCAAACTGGATGTTACAACCGCCAATAATCTCTAATTCTCTTATGACTTTTAAAGAAGAATTTCGCAGCATTTGGTATTGAACATCTGTCAATGTTTGCGATGGAGCGACAACAATCGAATCACCTGTATGAACGCCAACAGGGTCCATATTTTCCATATTGCAAACAATGATACATGTATCATTGGCATCCCTTATAACTTCATACTCAATTTCTTTCCAGCCTTTAATGCTTCTTTCAACAAGAACCTGATGAATAGGACTTGCTGCTAAACCCTTTTTCAAGACATTTTCAAGTTCTTCAACAGTATGGGCAAAGCCGCCGCCATGTCCGCCAAGTGTATATGCTGGTCGGATAATAACAGGAAAACCTATTTCGTTGACGAACGCTACACCCTCTTCAAAGGTATGAATAATCGCTGATTCCGGGATTGGTTCATCAATTTCTATCATTAAACTGCGGAACCGATCACGGTCCTCGCCATTTTTTATCGATTCTACAGAAGTGCCTAATAGCGCTACATTGTATTTTTGAAGAATACCTTTTTCATAGAGTTCAACTGTTAAATTTAAACCAGTTTGACCACCTAAAGTACCAATAACTCCATCAGGCTGTTCTTTTTGGATTATTTTTTCAATGGTTTCAACGTTTAATGGTTCGATATATACTTTATCGGCAACACTTTCGTCCGTCATAATCGTTGCTGGGTTGCTATTGATTAAAACCACCTGTATTCCCTCTTCTTTAAGAGCGATACAGGCTTGTGTTCCCGCATAATCAAATTCGGCTGCCTGCCCGATTACAATCGGACCTGAACCAATGACTAATACTTTTTTTAGAGTTTTATTTAATGGCATAACGTTTATCTCCCACGGAATTTATCTGATAAACAAATTCTTCTAGAATGTATTGGGTGTCACTTGGTCCTGGGTGTGCTTCCGGGTGGAATTGAACGGTTTGAATTGGAAAGCGTCTGTGCTTTAACCCTTCAACGGATTTGTCATTAACGTTACGGTATGTGATTTGGAAAACCTGGGCATCAATACTGTCGTCCACAACAACATAACCATGATTTTGTGCTGTAATTTTAACCTTACCCGTTGCTAATTCTTTTACTGGATGATTGCCTCCTCGATGTCCGTAGGCAAGTTTTTCGGTTTTTGCTCCATAAGCTAGAGCAATTAACTGATGACCTAGGCAGATACCTAGAGTTGGATAGTGCTGGGTAATCTTTTTGATTTCTGGAAACCATGGTTTCAGTGCCATCGGATCTCCAGGGCCGTTACTTAATAACACACCGTCTGGCTTTAAGGCTTTAATTTCTTCAAAAGAGGTACTAAATGGGACGATGGTTACTGAACAATTTTCATCGAGCAACGCATTTAGTATCGATTTTTTGTATCCAAAATCGATAAGGACAACGTGTGGTCCTTCGTTATTGAAATATTGTATTTTTTCGGTCGAAACTTTCTCTACCCAAAATGGTATGGTTTTGTTTTCATCAAAAGTTTCTTGTTTAGATTTACTTAAATATCCTTTTACCGTTCCGCGGCTTCGAATCGTTTTAACAAGTAATCTTGTGTCGACACCGGCAATTCCTGGAACGCCTGCCTGCATTAGTTTTTCAGAAAATTTATTAATCGATTGGTAATGGCTTGGTGTTTCACATAAATCACCAATCACTACTCCTGCTAAGGAAGGGGAAATGCATTCATCGTCCATCGCATTTATTCCATAGTTTCCGATTATTGGGTAGCAGAAAGTAATGAGTTGCCCTGCATAAGAAGGATCTGTGATGATCTCCTGATAGCCAGTCATACTTGTATTAAATACAACTTCTCCGATTGAATCCTTGTTTGCACCTATTAGAACTCCTTCAAAAACTTCACCGGTTTCCAAAGTAAGATATCCAATTTCCAAAACACTCACGCGCCTTTCACTATATACTTTGGAAAGCCTTTTCCAACTTTTGTATAAATTCGTTTATTTCTTCTTTCGTTACTGTTAATGGTGGAAGCAGTCTAACAACATTTGGCCCCGCTGTTAAAATCAACAGTTGATTTTCAATTGCCTTTTGAACTATTTGAGGAGCCTTATCTCTGACAACGATCCCTTTTAGGAGACCTTTTCCTCTAATTTCTTCTATAAAAGTGTACTTTTGTTTAAACTTTGTTAACCGTTCATCTAAGTACACTGAAATTTCATTAACATGTCCTAACAAATTGCTTTCAATGATATGGGAAATCGTTGCAACTCCAGCAGCAGTTGCTAATGGATTTCCGCCAAAAGTACTTCCGTGGCTTCCTGGTTCGAATGCTTTCGCCGCGTTCTCCTTTGCAATGATTGCACCAATCGGAAAGCCTGAGCCAAGACCTTTTGCCACACTGATAACATCCGGCTCAATACCGTATTGTTCGTAAGCAAACAGTGTACCGGTTCTGCCGATTCCTGTTTGAATTTCATCAACCATTAACAGGATATCTTTTTCTTCGCAGATTTCTGCAATTTTCTTTACCCATTCCGGATTTGCTGGAATGACACCACCTTCACCTTGGACGAGTTCCAGTAAAATGGCGGCTGGCTGAAGCGTTTTTAATTGATCAAGTGCTTCGATATCATTAAATGGCAGATAACTAAAGCCTTTCACTAATGGTGCAAACCCCTGTTGGATTTTTTCTTGCCCTGTTGCAGATAATGTTGCCAATGTTCTGCCATGAAAGGATTGCTGAAAGGTAATCACTTCGAAGGATTCAGTTCCTTTCACCTTCTGTGCGTATCTTCTCGCCAGCTTAATGGCTGCCTCATTGGCTTCCGCTCCGCTATTGCAGAAGAAGACTTGATCTCCACAACTTTTGGCTGTCAGCAGTGCTGCCAGCTGCTGCTGATTTGGAATGTTATATAGGTTTGAACAGTGCCAAAGGTTCTGTAATTGTTCTTCAACTTTATCTTTTACGGCATCAGGAACATGACCCAAGTTACAAGTAGCAATTCCAGAAGTAAAATCTAAAAATTTTTCCCCTTTATCATCCCATACATAGCTTCCTTTCCCTTTAACAAGCGTAATAGGAAATCGGCTGTAGGTTGCCATTACAGGCGAGATTGGGGAGACGGAAGTATTCATGGTCATTAGGCTATCTCCTCATCCAAAACAATTTTTGTACCACTATTTTTGCCATTCACGTAATCTAGTAGACTATTTTTCGTAAAACCGTCGATGATACCTACTTCAGGTATTTTGTGTACGAGACCATCAATGGCAGCCCGTACCTTTGGAATCATCCCGCCATAGATCGTTTTATTCTCAATTAGTTCTTCAACCGTTTTTTTCGTAACTTTATCTAGTTTTGATTTTTCACCGTTTTTTTCAACTAAGATACCTGGGATGTCGCTGATAAAGCAAAGGTTTGCTCCGAGTGCCTTGGCAACAGCGCTTGCGGCAACATCTCCATTTATATTAAATCTTTGACCATCTGCACCAATTCCAACTGGTGAAACAACAGGTATATGTCCTTGGTTTACAATACTTTCAATCACTGAAGTATTTACTTCAACAACTTCTCCTACAAAGCCTAAACTTTCTTCTAAGGTCGGGATGGCTTTTAACAAACTTCCATCTACTCCACTAACACCTAATGAGCTTCCGCCTGCTTCAATGATGTTCCTTACAACTTGTTTATTCACAGTTCCGCTTAAAACCATTTCTACCACATCTAACACTTCATGATTGGTTACTCTTAATCCATTTACAAACGTGGTTTCAACATTTAAGCTTTTTAATAATTTATTTATTAGAGGTCCGCCACCATGGACAATAATCGGTGTCCACTCACTTTTTTGATGGAGGGAAATGACATCTTCATAAAACGACCTTGGCAGATTTTCTAACACACTTCCGCCACACTTAATGACTATATATTTCATTATTGTCCCTCCACTTACGTACGGTAGGATGCGTTGATTTTTACATAATCGTATGTTAAGTCGCAGCCCCAAGCTGTTGCACTATCTTTACCTTGATTGAGTTCAACAAGAATTTTTACGGTTTCCATTTCTAAATACTCTTTTACTTCTTCTTCTACAATCGGACAAGGTAAGCCATTTTCAAATACTTTGTATGGACCAATTGCTACTACTAGTGCATTCGGCTCAACTGGTATTCCTGAATATCCGATTGCTGTGACGATTCTTCCCCAGTTCGGATCCGTTCCATAGATTGCTGTTTTCACAAGATTTGAAGAGATAATGGATTTTCCAACAGCTCTTGCTGCTTCATGACTGTAAGCTCCGTTTACGTGAACTTCAACAAGCTTCGTGGCACCTTCACCATCTCTGGCAATTTTTTTAGCAAGCTCTTCACTTACTAGTTTTAAGCCTGATTTGAATAGATCCCAATCTGGATGGTCTTTTGTTAACTGGTCATTTCCGGCTAACCCATTTGCGAGGACGAGAACCATATCGTTTGTACTTGTATCACCATCAACGGTAATCATATTAAACGTTTGATTCGTAATGTCTTTTAGGACTGTTTGCAAATCTTCATGCGCAATATTAGCGTCTGAAGTAATAAATCCAAGCATGGTTGCCATGTTAGGGTGAATCATCCCTGAGCCTTTCGCCGCACCGCCAATGCTTATTGTTTTTCCGTCAATTTTTATTTGAACGGCAACTTGCTTAATGCAAGTGTCAGTTGTTAAAATTGCTTTTTTGAAATTTTGCTCGTCTTGATATTCCGGATTGAGGATTTGTTTAATCCCAGCTGATATTTTATCCATTGGCATAGGTTCACCAATAACACCAGTGGATGTAACGGCAACCAAGTGATCCTGGATACCTAATTCATTTGCAAATCCTTTTTGCATTTCAATAGCGTCTAACAATCCCTGCTCCCCTGTGCAGGCGTTGGCATTTCCTGAATTGACGATGATAGCCTGGATTTTATTTTCTTTTGCTATACTCTCCTGAGTAAGTAAAAGTGGTGCTGCTTGAAAAATATTCGTTGTATAAACGCCAGCAACTGTTGCCGGAACTTCGGACACGATATACCCTAGATCAAGACGCTTCTTTTTAATCCCGCTATGCATGCCACCTGCTGTATAGCCTTTTGGCAGGGTAACACTTCCTTCTTCTAGTACAATGATTTCTTTATTTGATATGGCTGACGTCAATTTAATTTCCCCCTTGTTACTAAACTATTTATCTCGAAAGTTATTATCATGGATACATTGGTATGCTCTCTAGACCCGTCCTGACATCCCAATTGTTCATTAAATTCGCATTCTGGATGGCTTGCCCTGCTGCACCTTTAACTAAATTGTCGATTACTGAAATGACGGTAAGTCGATTGGTACGCGGATCAACATGTAAGCCAATATCACAGTAATTGCTCCCTTGCACTTCTTTTGTTGCTGGGTAGGTACCTTCTGGCCTAATCCTTACAAAAGGATGATTTTTGTAAAATTCGTTATATAATTCATTTACTTCACTCGTTGAAATCTTTCCTGTTAAATTTACATATGCTGTAGTCATAATTCCTCTATTCATCGGAACTAAGTGTGTTGTAAACGAAATGGTTATTAAACTACCAGTCTCATCTTTAAGTACTTGCTCAATTTCTGGAATATGTTGATGTGCTCCTAGTTTATAGGCCTTAAGGTTTTCATTTATTTCTGCATAATGCGATGTTAATGAAAGTCCTCTGCCTGCACCGGATACTCCTGATTTTGCATCAATGATAATGCTTTTTTTATCAGCAAGATTTGCTTTCAAAATAGGTATCAAACAAAGGGTGGTCGCTGTTGGGTAGCATCCCGGATTGGCAATTAGGGACGCACCTTTGATTTCTTCTTCGTAAATCTCACTCAATCCATACACTGCCTTGCTCAAATATTTCTCTTCAGGTGCTGGATGCTTATACCATGTTTCGTATTCAGTTTGCGACCTTAGCCGGAAGTCCCCGGAAAGATCGATTACTTTTATACCGGTTTGTAGCAGCTGTGGAACCATTTTGCTGCTGACTCCTGACGGTGTGGCAAGAAATGCTATATCATTTTGTTTCCTAATCATTTCAGGATCAAAATTTTCAAGTGTCTGGTTAACAATGTTGGTGAGATGTGGGTAGGATTCACTGAAGTCGTTACCAGCTTGAGAGTTGGAAATAACCGATCCAACTTCCAAATGCGGGTGCTTGTTTATTAGTCTTATTAACTCGATAGCTCCATACCCAGTTCCGCCAATAATCGCTGCTCTCATACATTTCATCTCCTGCGATTTCTTTATAATGAATTATTATACATACGATGTAATAATTATTCAACATAAAAATTGCCTAATTTTCAGTTTTTATTAAATTTTATTAAGGAATTATTTGTAAACGCTTACAAATGCCTTTGTATGATTATACAAAAAACATGCAGAAAATTGCATAAAAAAGCAGGGGATTTAACCGTGAACGTACAAAAAACTCTATTGGAATGGAAAACCATGGTAGAATAAAAGGGTGTTATTACCTATTAAGATTGGTTGGGAAGCTATGAAAACACGGAAAACTTTTTTTATCGGTTTAGGGTTGTTCATACTCATTGTCCTTATTTACTTTGCTATCTTACATACGAAGATAAGAGAACATAGCGAAATGGAAGCGTCAAATCCTGCTGACTATATCATTATTCTTGGAGCACGGGTTAAAGGGGAAGTTCCTTCGTTGGCACTACAATATCGGATAGATGCGGCAGCCTTGTATATGAAAAATAATCAGCAGACGATTGCGATTGCTTCTGGAGGACAAGGTGCAGGCGAGGATATTAGTGAAGCGGAATCAATTAAAAGAGGGTTAGTTCAACACGGAATCCATGAGTCAAGGATACTTTTAGAAGATAAATCAACTGATACGGTTGAGAATATCAAGTATTCAAAAAAACTCATTCCTAAAAATCTCCATACTGGATTACTCGTAACAAATGATTTTCACCTTTATCGCGCCAAGTCTATTGCGCGAGATCAAGGATTAAATTTAGAAGGTCTTCCTGCTAAAACTCCAGTCGTTGCCATTCCCAAATCATACAGCCGGGAATATCTTGCTATAACCAAATATTATCTTGTTAAACTTTTTCAAAAATAAACCCGGCTTACTACAGTAGCCGGGTTCTTAGTCATTATAGATAGGATAAATATTTCTTCCTTTTTCCTTCTGCCTTCGCTCCGTTAGATGACGAACAATGGATAATAAATGGGTGCATTCACCATCCTGATTGAATACAGGAGTTATCGTTGATTCCCAGTAAATTAACTCTTTACTATTATTAATGTTTTGAGGTGGAGTTGAAACGTTAATCATATCTTCATAGATGATAGGCTTTCTCTTTTCTATTGCCTCTTGGTACTTGCTCTTGATAATTCTGTAGGAATTTTCTGGAAGAACTTCCTTTATCGGTTTTCCAAAGGATTCATTTGTTAATCCATAAATGTCTTTAGCTGGTTTATTTAATAAAACATAACTAAAGGATTTATCACTATTTACTTTTGCCAAGAATACTAAATCAGTCATATTATTAAACAACTGAAAAAACAGATCGAGTCTATTTAACATTTCTAAATTGAACTTTTCAATCATTAAACTAAATCCTTTCATAATCATCTGTAAGTATTTGATTATTTGAGAGATGTGCCATAAATTCTGACCTCTCCAATGGCTTACTAAACAAATATCCTTGAATAACATCACATTGATGTTGTAATAAAAATGCGAGCTGTTCTTCTGTTTCTACTCCCTCTGCTACTACCTTCATTTTTAAATCATGTGCTAAATGAAGAATTGATTTTACAATGGCTTCGTCATCTATACAGGAATGGATGCCATTAATAAATGACCGATCAATTTTCAAGTAATCTACTTTGAATTTTTTCAAATAACTTATCGAAGAATAGCCTGTACCGAAGTCATCCAGAGAAATAGTAATCCCGATTTTTTTCAATAACTTTATCATTGCCAAAGACTTTTCCTCATTTTGAATGATAGATGTCTCCGTGATTTCAAATTCTAACCATTTGGGTTCTAGGTTCGTTTCATCAAGAATCTTTAATAATTTTATTACAAGGTCATCCTTTAAGAAGCGCTTAGCACTAATATTAATCGACACAGGAACAATTGGTTGTCCCTCTATTTTCCACTGATTAATCTGCTTGCAGACTGAAGATAAAACCCAATCCCCTATTTCAAATATTATATTTGTTTCTTCAGCTAACGGTATAAATTCAGAAGGGCTAAGCATTCCCCATTCTGGATGATTCCAACGAATAAGAGCTTCTGCCCCTATGGTTTGTCGTGTCTTCGGATCCACCTTAGGTTGATAATGAAGGATGAACTCCTTATCAAAAGCGGCACTGCGCAGATCATTTTCCAATACAAATTGCTTATAGGACTCAATATTCATAGTTGGGCTGTATACTTGTAAATTGTTCTTCCCCATTGATTTTGCACGGTAAAGTGCCACATCTGCATTGGCTAATAAATCAGATACAGTTTGACCATCTTGTGGGTAGATTCCAATTCCTATACTGGTTGTAATATGTAGGTCATACTCATTAATCTTAAAATGTTTTTCTATTTCTGTTATGATGTTTGAGGCAATGTTGATGGGTTCATTAGCATCATTAAGTTGGTTTACAATGATAGCAAATTCATCTCCGCCAATTCTTGCTAAATGGTCTTGTGGTTTAAGATGGTTGCCCAATCTATTTGAAACTGCTTTAAGAAGCTCGTCCCCCACCGAATGTCCTAACGTATCATTTACAAACTTAAAGCGATCCAAGTCTAAGTATAGCAAAGCGAACTTTTCTCCTGCCGCTTGTTTTGTAGTAATTATTTTTTTAAGTTCTCCTTCAAACTTCCTTCTGTTTGGCAAACCAGTTAAATAATCATGATAAGCAAAAAAATTTATTTTTTCATCTTCTAGTTTCTTTTTACTTATGTCAGTAATTAATCCATCTAGTCGTACCAATTCCCCTTCAGAGTTTAGGACTGGGAAAGTCCTTGCTTCAACCCATTTGACATTTCCCTTTATATCAATGATTCGGTATTGATATTGACAAGGTATTCCCTTTCTAAGTTCAATTTGGTTTTTCTTAAACTCTGCGATATCCGCTGGATGGATAATTTCTCTCCAATTATGAAAACCCTTTTTAAAATCCTCGGGGTTTATGCCTGATATGGCTTCGATGGCTTTTGATACATATAATATTTTATGTAGCCTGATATCCAAGGACCAAACTCCAACATCTAAACTATTATAAATCTGTTGGTTTTGTTTTTCGTTTTCCTTTAGACGCGTTTCAGTAATTTTTATAGTAGTAATATCTTTTGCAATACCATAAACTCCTATTATTTCACCATTTGAAAACATTGGAATATTTGTAATCTGTAAGTCAACAAAATATCCGTCTTTGTGGATGGTAATACATGAATAATTTTGTACTACTCCAGAAACAGCCATTTCAAAATGGTTTATTACCTTATTCAGATTGTCTTTTTTGACTAATCTATGAAAAGGACCATGGATTTCACTAGAGGTGTACCCCAGAATACCTTCAACATTATTATTACAACTCAAAATATTCCCACTGATATCCATAGCAAAAATTGTATCTGGATGATGATCGATTATTGAAAAGAAGTTTGGATTATCTGGTTTAACAGATAGACTCTTTGCCATGTTCAACACTGCCACTACTCATTCCCCATTCCCCATAACTTTGACTAGCTAATAAATTTATTTCCCTTTGTATTAACTGTACTTGATATATTAATAAATCCAGTTCCTGACTGCATTTCAATACCTTGCTATCTTTTAAACCGTTTTTCTCGAATAGTCCTAGCAGTTCATTTCTTTTCATTTTTATTTGGATCGCCATACTTACTAGCAAAGATGATGTGTGGTCCATAATCACCCTCCGTTTTTTACTTTTCTAATGTTATATCTTGCATTCAGTATGTAGTAAGATAACGATATAATAAATCACCTATCCTTCCCCATTTTTTAAATCAATGAAATCAGGAAGACATTCCTATATAAAAATCGGTTATTAGACAAAAAAAATAGGCCAAGCTGGCCATTTATAGAAACAAAGGAATGCTATTTAATTTTTTTATATAATTTCTGTGTTTTACTTATAGCTTCATAGCAGCCTGCCTTCTCAATAAAGGTGATCGTTTCTTTATCTCCAAGACCTAAAACACCGAACATTCCCAAGCTTTCATAAAAAAGATTATGCACCTTTTCTTGTAATTCTTTATTGAAGTAAATAAGCACATTCCTGCAGAGGATAACATGGAATTCATTGAAAGAATGATCTGTAACTAAATTATGCTGAGCAAAGACAACATTTTGTGTAAGATACGAATGAAATTTTACTCTACTTTTAGTAACTTGGTAGTAATCTGAGAATGCATTCATACCGCCAGCATTAATATAATTAATCGTATTCTTTTTCATATTTTCTATTGGAAAAAGTCCTGCTTTTGCCGTTTTTAGTACATCTGGATTAATATCAGTGGCATAAATTTTTGTCTTTTCATATAGTCCCTCCTCATGAAGAAGCATTGCCATCGAATAAACTTCTTCACCAGTGGAACAGCCAGCATGCCAGATTCTGATGGAAGGATAGGTACGTAATAGCGGTATCACCTTTTCTCTAAATCTCAAAAAAAACAATGGATCTCGAAACATTTCCGTAACAGTAATCGAGAAATCTGCGATTAATCTCTGTAAACAGGAAGAATCATGCAGAACCTTATCTAATAGTCCAGTAATACTAGGTAACTTTTCTGCATGAACCCTATGCCAGATCCTCCTTCTAATTGAATTATAAGCATAATTTCTAAAATCATATCCGCACCAAGTATATAATCCTTGTAATAATAATTCAATTTCTAGCTTTTCAAGACTTTCATTAGAGCCTTCTTGATATTTATTCATTTTGTCCCTCTATCTCTAGACATTCATTTTTCATTTTTTTGATAAAGCCATACTTGAATTAAAGAAATTAATTGCTCCGGATCAAATGGTTTCACAATATAATCTGAAGCTCCAGCTTGTATACATTTCTCTCGATCTTCCTTCATCGCTTTTGCAGTTAATGCAATGATAGGCAGGCTGTAAAATTGAGGAATTGCTCTTATCCTCTTTATGGCCTCATATCCATCCATTTCTGGCATCATGATATCCATTAATACCAAGTTGAAATCAGAATGTTCTTCTAAAATTTCGAGGCTTTCTCTGCCATTTTCAGCAAATGTAATGTCCATATTATATTGTTCTAAGAAGCTCATTAGGGCATAAACATTCCGGACATCGTCATCCACCAAAAGAATCTTTTTTCCTTCAAGACCAGCATTTCCAAAATTTACACTTGGTTCTAATTCTTCATTTATAAGGCCTTGTTTATTTCTTAAATTTAACAATAAATCAAGTTCATCTTTTAACCGTTGTAGTGAATAAGTATCCTTAATAATGATCGAATGTACATACCTATTAAGGAAGGTTTCCTCTTTTTGGGTTAAATTACGTCCAGTGTAAATAAAAACTTGTAAACTTTCATTTTCTCCATTCATTTTTATTTTTTCGAGTAACTCGAATCCATTGGCATCCCTTAGATCTAAATCTAGAATCATACAATCAAAATGATTAACCTTTAATACATCAACAGCTTCTGATGCTGAAGAAACAGCTTTAATAATGACATCCTTTTCTCCAATCTGTTCCATTAAACTAGTTCCTTGTTTTAAATCGTCGTTGACAATTAACAGTCTCATTATGTTCCTTTTTGGCTCAAAGACCTGTGTCTGTTCTGGTTCTGGTTCTGGTAAATGAGCAATGTGCGGGGCCCCAACAACGGTCTCTTTTGAAACGGCTGACTCTTCAAGAGGGATAATAATCTGTTGCTTTTGAAAGTCACTTTCCTCTTCATCTAAATCATGTACATATAAGGTGAATATACTCCCCTTATTCTCTTCACTTATAACTCTAATTTCACCATTTATTAAATTAGCAATTTCTCGAGAGATGGACAATCCCAAACCAGTCCCGCCATATTTTCGACTTGTTGTCCCATCGGCTTGTTGAAACGCTTGAAAGATTAATTCATGCTTCTCTTTCGGTATCCCTATACCTGTATCAACAATAGAAAAAGCAATGCCCGAATCTGGCTCCACTCGAATTTCAAGCCTCACTTCTCCTTTATGAGTGAACTTAAAGGCATTGGACAATAGATTTTCCAAGACCTGCTGCAGTCTCTGTTCATCACTATTGATGTAAAGTGGAAGGTCATCTTCCAAGGAAATCGTAAAACGCAGGTTCTTTTCATTTGCAATAGGACGGAACCTACTTTCCGCGAAATCATGTAAATTGGTTAGGAACACCTTACTTGAATGGACTTCCATCTTACCTGATTCAATTTTTGCGAGATCTAAAATATCATTAATTAACCTTAATAAGTCACTGCCAGAAGAATATATCGTATCTGCATATTTTACTTGTTTTTCTGATAGATTTTCTGTTTGATTGTCAGCAAGTAATTTAGATAAAATTAATAAACTATTTAATGGGGTCCGGAGCTCATGGGACATGTTTGCTAAAAACTCAGATTTATACTTTGAGTTTAACGCCAGCTGTTTTGCTTTTTCTTCAAGCTTTAAACGGGCATTTTCCAATTCCCGATTGGTCAGCTCAAACATCTTATTTTGTTCTTCTAAAATCTTTGTTTTTTCATGTAATTCGGCATTAGTCTTCTCCAATTCCTCTTGCTGTGTCTGAAGTATTTCCTCTGAGTTACGAAGGGACTGGGTTTGTTCCTCCAGTTCCTCATTTGTTACCCTCAGTTCCTCCTGCTGCGATTGTAATTCTTCTGACTGTGCTTGAACCTCTTCCATTAGCACTTGTGTTTCTTCTAATACACGACCTAGTTGAATTCTTCCAAACACACTATCTAGGATAATCCCGAGTCCGTCGATTATTTCTGCTAATAAAGCATGGTGTTTTGAACTAAATGATTTGAAGGAAGCAAATTCTAAAACTGCTATAACATTTCCTTCAAATGTAACAGGTAGTAGATAGATATGACTCGGTCCTGCTTCTCCCAATCCTGTCCTAACATTAATATAATCCGAAGGAATATCAGATAAGACAATTGATCTTTTTTCTTGTATAGCCTGTCCAATAAGTCCATCGCCAGGAAAAATCTTTTTAGGATGATTTCCACCCTCTTCTAAACCATAGGAAGCAAGTAAGTCAAAGATCGGCTCACCACCAATTTGATTCCCACTATCCTTCGCATACATGACTGCATGACACGATTCAAGTAATGGAACAATTTTCGAAAGAAATGTACGTGACAAAGCTCCTAAATGATGAGTACCACTTATACTCGTAATGATGTCGGCACTATTTGATTTAACCCAAAGCAAATTTTTCTCCTTTGCCATTTGCTCTTCTAATGTTTCAGTCATCCTATTGAAGGAGTGGGCTATTTCGTCAATCTCATCATCACCCTTCACTTCGACCTTCTTACTCAATTCAGAACTTCCATTCGCTATGTTTGTCATAATACTCGATACTTTGCTTAACCTTATAGCAAAGGTCCAAACGGTATGAAAAACAAAGGCTGTTATTAGGATGACACTTAGTAAAGAAATAAGGCTGGTAACCCATATTTGTTGTTCGAAATCCTTTGTGACATTATTAAATGAAGTATTCATATTCGTTTCGAACTGTTTAGTCATTTCTGAAATGATATTTAAGAACTCATCCTGAATAGGTCCACTAGTATTTCTAATCAGATTAATTGCAATCTCCTTATTCCCTTGGGAGATTTGATTAACCACTTTTTCTGCGTAGTTATTAAATTTATCGTTGGTACTTTTTAATTCTCCTACAATTATTTTTTGTTCATCTGATTCCACAATTGCTTCCATTTTTATTATTTTTTCATTAATAGAAGTCTGTCCCTTTTGCAAACTATGTATATTTCTTTGTATTTGCTGGTCCTCTGTAAAAATAACAATATTTCTTAGACTTATTGCTTCATTCTTCACTTCTGTTTGAATGCGTTCAGCTAACAAGGATAGTTGGTAATTTCTCTGTGTCGTTTCACTAAGTTTAGTTAGGCTGTTTAGTTGAATGATGCCAACAACTATAAGCAAAATAATAATAAAAGGTTTTGCACTAAGTCCTAGTAATAATTTAGTTTTGATTTTCATGCCGTTCTCCCTAATCTATATTTTCCTTTACTAGGCACGGAAATGACCCCCTTCTTCAATACAAGCCTGATAGACTTTAGCCATTGCCTGTAGACGATCACTGACAGCAAGTTTTTGGAAGATCCGTGTAATATGATTTTTCACTGTATGTTCACTAATAAATAATTCATCTGAAATCTCTTTATTACTTAACCCATTCACCAACAACTTAAAAACATCCATTTCCCTTGATGAAATGGAGTAAATATTTTTTGTCCGCTCCAATGCGGCAACAAGGATGTGTTGGCTGGGACCGCCCTTTAGATTATTCTCTACAACAATAGCCGCTTCCTTGGCAACTTTTGGCTTCACTACTTTATTTTCTAAGTAGATGACTCCTTTTCGATTGGACGTTTCCTTATGATGATGTTTTAAAAAACCTTCAAATTCCTTTGGAGAAATAGGAGGACTATATACATATCCTTGTGCTTCTTGACATTGATGGAGTTTAAGAAATTTAAGCTGCTCCTCTGTCTCCACCCCTTCTGCTACCACTTTCATATTTAATCCATGGGCTAACGATATAATGGCAGAAATAAGTGATTTACCTTTAGAAGACTCGGAGGAAATTTCTTGAATGAACGTTTGATCAATTTTTATTGTATCTAATGGCAGGCGGTTTAGATAACTTAGTGAGGAGTAACCCGTCCCAAAGTCATCGATACTAATTTTTATTCCCATCTTTCTTAACTGATTTAACGTTCTAGTAATAATTTCGCCATTGCCTAGAAGCATAGACTCCGTAATTTCAATCTCTACTAACTCGGGACTGACTTCTGTCTCTGCGAGAATCCGTTGTATATTGTCAATCAAATCCTTTTGTAGAAATTGTTGTGCTGAAAAATTCACTGAAATGGGTATTGGATTATAGCCTGCAGCCTCCCACGCTTTACTTTGTTCACAAGCATTCCTTAGTACCCAGTTACCAATATCAACAATTTGTCCAGATTCTTCAGCTAAAGGAATAAATTCAGCAGGTGAAATGGTTCCCCAGCTTGGATGATTCCATCGTAGTAGTGCCTCCGCACTTTTTACTGTCCCAGATTCAATTTCAACCTTCGGCTGATAAACGAGGGTTAATTCCTCTTGTTCGATTGCCTTTCTTAAATCATTTTGCATAATAAAGGTTCGATAAGATTGGATATTCATTCCTGTGTGGAATACCTTATACTGGTTTTTCCCTTGTTCTTTGGCACGGTGTAAAGCAGCATCGGCATTCCGCAATAAAACTTGGGAGTCTTCCCCGTCATAAGGGAAAGTACTTATTCCTATACAGGTGGTAAGAAATAATTCATAGTTATCTATGTAGAATGGACTTTTAAAAACCTTGAATATTTCCTCTGCAATTTCTAGCGCGCTTTCTCGATCTGTTTCAGGAAGTAGAATTGTAAATTCGTCTCCGCCCATCCTTGCTACAAGGTCTTGTTTACGTATACTTTCTGATAGTCTTTTTGCTATTTTCTGCAGTAAACGATCCCCCATCATGTGGCCAAGTGAATCATTTATATATTTAAAACGGTCCATATCAACATACATGATGACAAGCGGTTGATATGATTGCCTTGCTTCATTAAGTTTTAACGTAAGCTGTTCATTAAATAGCCGTCGATTAGGTAGATTCGTTAAACTGTCATGATATGCCATCTGAGTGATTATTTCTTGGTCATGTTTCTTTTTGGTAATATCTCTAATCGTAAAAGCTATTAGATTACGATTTTGAACATATCTTTTTCCTATTTGAATTTCAACAGGAAAGGCAGATCCATCTTTTCGTGAAGCAGTAACCTCATATAAATTCTCGTAACCTATAATATAATTTACGTTTTTAATCGTTTTTAGAATAGTATCGATAGAAATTTTAGATTTTTCTTCGGAAAACAAAACAGATAAATGTTGATTCACTATTTCGTCTTCTATATAGTTAAACATCTTTTCTACAGCAGGGTTCACTTTTAGGACAATCCCATGTTCGTCAATTACCAACATGGTATCTATAGATGTTTCACTAATTACAGTTGCAATTGCTTCTGAAACACGTAGTTCTGCAGCCGTTTTAGAAAGCTCTAGGTTGGCATGTTCTATCTCCTTCGTTTTCTCTCTTAAACTATCTGCCTGATGAATTAATTGTTGATTTAATCTATATAAGTCGACAAAACCTTCTACTTTTGCTTTTAGAATCGTAGGATCAAAGGGCTTTAGAATATAATCAATCGCCCCAACGGAATAACCTGTGAAAATATGCTCTGAATCCAAATAATTAGCCGTGATAAAAAGAATCGGGATATTTTTTGTTTTTTCACGTGCTTTTATGATTTTTGCCGTCCCAAAACCGTCTATTCCAGGCATTTGAACATCCAATAAAATCGCAGCAAAATCATGTTTCAATAGGCATTTCAGTGCTTCTTCTCCGGAAAAGGCTTTAATTAAATTGTAGTCCTCTTGCTCGATGATTGCTTCTAAAGCTAGTAAGTTCTCAGGTCGGTCATCAACTAATAGGATATTAATTTTATCTTTATTGTTCATTATTATTGCCCCCTTCAACTAGAACACATTCTAGAAGTCCAATCCCCTCTGAGGATTAGAAATATTTGATAGGTTTTCACTATTGATATGTTGTTAACTTTTTTTATTAATTATGACAAATTTATGTAAAAATTGATATACAATCGACAAAATTTAACATGGAAATTTTCTGGTTAGTATTGAATTTTTTGACATAAAAAAATTCACCCAACAAATGGTTGAGTGAATTCATTCCTATTATTCTATCTGACCTGTAAAAATATGAATCGCATTTCTTAAGAACTCGGCTGTACCTGGCTGTTCTTTATCATAGTAAGCTGTAAATCTTTCATCGGCCACATACATTTGCGCTAAACCTGCATGGGCTTCCTTGCTATATTCTTTCCAATAAAAGCAAAGCCATTGCTTGTGAAGTTCTGCGGCCCTTTGGGCTAATTCACAAGCAGGATCATCAGTTTTGAAAGCTTCAGCCAGGGTAAGGCTCAATTTTTCTCCTAAAGCTGTTACTTCATCATATTGTTCCTGCGTCATGTTCATTACCTTTGCATTCGACGCTTCAACCGCATCCTTGCCATATTTTTCACGAATTTCTTTGCCATACTTTTTCTCGTTATCCTCAACCAGCTTTTTCTTAAAGCCTTTAAATTTTTCTTTATTTGACATCGTCATTCTTCCTTCCGTTACAGCTAACGTTTTATCAACATTGGCAATTAATAAGTCTAATTGTTCTCTTTTTTCGAGGAGTTTTTCACGATGTTCCTGCAGTGCTTTTGTTCCATCAAAGGAAGGTGCTGTAACAATTTCCTTGATGCTGTCTAGACCGACACCTAATTCTCGATAGAAAAGAATTTGCTGCAATCGGTTTACTTCCGCTTGACCATAGATTCGATAGCCTGATGAATTGATTCTTGCCGGCTTAAGAATGCCAATTTCATCATAATACCTAAGTGTTCGGGTGCTGACACCTGCAAGACTTGCTAGTTTTTGTATGGTATATTCCATGTGATCATCTCCTCATAAACAACGATACACCTTTACGTAACGGTAAGGTCAATAACTAGTTTGCCTATTTTTTTAAAAATAAAGGCACTATAATAACTGAATGTACCATGAACGCCAGAATAAAAAGAAACAGGACCAATATCCTGTTTCTAATTTGTAAAATTGTCCATCTGGGGTGGAAAGTGTCCACGAGTGGTGCCTGTCACCGCTGCTGCTCTGCAGCGTCGGTGACAGGCACCACAATTATTTGAACCAGCCTTTTTCTTTGGATTGTTTGATGGCTTCGATGCGGTTCTTTACGTCTAGTTTGTCTAGGATGGTTGAGATGTAGTTTCGGACGGTGCCTGTTTTGATGCTGAGTTGTTCTGCGATTTCTTGTGTATTTTTGCCGTCTGCGACGAGTTCAAGTACTTCTTTTTCACGGTCTGTAAGTGGATTTTCTTCACTGTAGACATCGTCCATAAGTTCAGGTGCGTAAATGCGTTTTCCTTCCATGACACGACGGATGGAGCTTGCCAGTTCTTCACTTGGACTATCCTTTAGCAAATAGCCTCGTACTCCTGCTTTTAGGGCACGCTGAAAATAACCAGTTCGCGCAAAGGTAGTTAAGATAATGATTTTGCACTCTAACCCTTTTAATTCTTCTGCAGCTTCAAGTCCTGTTTTTCCTGGCATTTCAATGTCCATAATGCAAATATCCGGCTGATGCTTTCGAACCAACGCAACGGCCTCTTCCCCATTCGATGCCTTTCCCACCACTTCCATATCATCTTCTAAATTCAGAAGTGAACCGAAGGCGCCCAATAGCATTTGCTGGTCTTCCGCTATTACGATTTTAATCATTCTTTACGCCTCCCCCTTATTTAATGGCTTTACGTCATTGGGCACTCTGATTACTAATGTTGTACCTTCTCTTTTCAAAAGTTCTAAGCTGCCATTAATAAACTCAAGGCGCTCTCTCATTCCTAAAAGACCGCTGCCCCTTGTTTCTATAACATCATCACTTTTAAATATACCATTATCATGAATGGTCATCACCAGTTCCTTCCAGGATTGCTCAATGGAGATAGAACACGAGCTGGCACCACTATGTTTTACCACATTGTTTACGGCCTCTTTTAAGCACATACTGAGAATGTTCTCTGTTAGTAACGGGACATTTTTTAATGAAAGCTCTTGGTTTCCTTCGAAGTTAATTTCTGCTGCCTTCAATATTTTCTTTACTTGTACAATCTCATCCTTTAGACGAATCCCACGCATGGATGATACCATTTTTCTTACTTCACTTAATGCAGTCCTTGCTGTTTGCTGTACATCCTTTAATTCACTACGAGCCTGATCCGGATCTTTTGTAATTAATCGCCTTGCTAAATCACTTTTTAACCCAATGAGTGAAAGCTTTTGACCCAATGTGTCATGAAGGTCTCGGGCAATTCGCTGCCTCTCCTCTAACTTAACCAACTCTGAAATCCGCTTATTAGCGTCCTCAAGTTTTTCCTCTAACTGCCCCATCTCATTCTTGTTATGAATATTAAAGGGAAGCAAAATGACACTTATCCAGATGATGATGACAAATGGCAATTGTTTAAGAAAAAATTCATCCTGCTGGACAATGCTAAAGTTAATTGATGCAGATGTACTGATCAAATGAATAAAATATAAGGTTAAGAACGTTACCCTATCTTTTATATTTCCGATAAAATAAGAGAGGAAAAAGGCAAAATAAACATAGCTGAAAAGGCTAGTTGACGTGATAGATATCCCGATTAGGATGAAAGTCCAAAGGTATACTGGCCACCCTTTTGAAATAAATGCAATTCGATAGAAGATAAAAAAGAGAATCGTAAGAATAATTCCAACAACAATTTTAATAGGCGAAGACGTTTGAAATATAAAATAGAATGGTAATATGCAAAGAATTGTCCATATATAAGGTGATATACCACTATTTTTTTGGAATGTCATATACCTTTTAATCATAAAAGACCTCATTTTCAGCTTTTGTTAGTTAATAAACTTAATCTTATCATAATTCCCCAATATCTTCATTTACTACTATGTATTCGACCAATGCCTTATTAGAACAGAAATAACGACAAGCCCATTTTTAGCGGGCTTGTCGTTTCTACGCTTTCTCAGGTCGTAAATACTCTTTTTGTTTTTTTACTAGAACTTTTACTTCTTTAAAACCAACAAACTTTTTTGCCTGCTCATCCCATAGCCGAAATTTGAGTGAACTTAAGCTGGTAGCTAGCGTAATGGTCGGAACATTTTGAAGAGGTAGTGTATGATTATGTGCCTGTTCTAGCTTATAATTAGGTACCCTTGGACTTAAATGGTGAACATGATGGTAACCAATATTCCCTGTCAGCCATTGCAAAATCTTTGGAAGCTTGTAGAAGGAACTGCCTTCAACCGCTGCTCTCACATATTCCCAATGTGTATCTTCTTCAAAGTATGAATCCTCAAACGTATGCTGCACATAAAACAACCATATTCCCAAAGAGCCTGAAATAAAAAAGATTGGTGCTTGAACGAACAAGAACTGCTTCCAGCCTAACATTAAACAAAGAATAGTGGATATCATCAATATCCCTACATTTGTAATATACGTGTTCATACGTTCATTGAATCGTACACATTTGCGATTAAACCGGTTTTTAAGAAGAAAAACGTAAATTGGGCCTAATCCAAACATTACTAGTGGATTTCGATACAACCGATATTTTAATCTTTCCCATGTCGAAGCGGCTAAATATTCTTCCACGGTCAGTACCCAGATATCACCAGTTCCCCGCTTATCCAAATTACTGCTCGTTGCATGATGCACAGAATGTTCATGCTGCCATTGGTGGTAGGGGAAAAACGTCAAAATTCCTGTAATGGTTCCTAGAATCATATTTGCCTTCCGATTCTTCAAAAAAGAATGATGACAGCAATCATGAAAAATAATGAATGTTCTCACCAAGAAACCAGCTGCAATAACCGAGATCCCCAAGGTAAGTATGTACGATAGTGAAAGACTTTGATAAGCAAGCATCCACAATAAAAAGAAAGGTACTAGTGTGTTGATCAATTGCCAAATACTTGCTCGTAAATTGGATTTTTCATACGCTGCGACTTGTTTCCGTAAACTCTTTTGGTTTTGTTCCATCATCTCTTTAATCCCCTTCTTTCAATTTAATCCATAACTGTCATTGCCAAGACATGATAAATGTCATATTCCCCTATTACGCAACAGAGGAGAAGCTCGAATTCCGAGCCTCTCCTCCCCTTTTGGGCAAGTATATTTTCTGCAATCCAAGTAAGAAATAACCCTAATTTTTAAAATTCCACTATTTTACTCATGGTATGTCCCACCCTTTGAATACAATTAAAAAAAGGGGGAATGGACATGAACATGAATTATTCGTTGACAACATTACGTTTCATCCGATATGCTGTCGCCTATGTCTTTATTACATCAGGTGTGATGAAATTGTTCAGCGTAGAACTAGCACAGGTTTTTATCGGCTTAGGGCTGCCTTTTCCAGATCTGCTGTTGCATGTTACAGCCTATTTGGAAATGATCTGCGGGATACTCATTTTACTAAATCGCAGTGTGAAACATGCAGTCATCCCCTTAATTGGTATCATGATTGCAGCCATCTTACTAACAAAGCTTCCATTGCTAAATAGCGGAATTTTACCATTTGCTTTCAAAGCAAGATTGGATATTGTCATGTTAGTGCTCTTGTTTACCTTGTATTCAAAATCACCTTCATAACTAATAGCAGGAACCAATCTAGTTTATTTTTATGATAAAATAGAAAAAAAGTGGAGGAAGGGAATGATTATTATTTTTCTTAAAGAAAAGGTCCGTTCACTTCCATCGACTCCTGGAGTTTATTTAATGAAGGATTCTCAAAGTACGACTATATACGTAGGAAAAGCAAAAAATCTAAAACGTCGGGTTCAATCGTACTTTCAACAATCAAAGAACCATCCTCAAAAGATCATTAAGCTTGCTCAAAATATAAGGGATTTTGATTTCATTTTAACTGATACCGAATTTGAGGCATTTATGCTGGAATGTAAATTAATTAGGGAACGAAAACCATTATTTAATAAAATGATGAAAAGCCCACAATCCTACTGTTATATCGTCTTTGAAATGAATAAATCGCTTCGAACCTTTGAAATAACAAACACCAAATATGAACAGGATGGAAGACTTTACTTTGGTCCATATCCAAGTAAGAATAGAGTGGAACAAGCAATTTTTGGAATAAAAGAATCTTTTAAAATCCTTTGCAGCAGCAACAAGAAAAGCAATACTCCTTGCTTAAACTATTCCTTAGACTTGTGTATAGGCATGTGCCGTGGAGGGGCTGCAATGGAGGCGTATAATGAAATACTAGACAACATCATTGCCTTACTATCAGGGATGGATATGAGTATTCTTGAAGAAATGAAGAAACGAATGGCAGCTGCCTCTGAAAATTTTGATTTTGAAGCTGCTGCAAAGTATCGAGATAGGATTGAAGCCATTAACTTCCTGATAAACAAAGAAAAAGTCATTGATTTCACGAAGGAGAATAAATACATCGTTGTCCTTGAATATTTGAGTGAGGAAACTTTTAAACTGTTTCTCATAAAACGAAACCAAATCCTTTATAGTGAAAAATTTATCACTGATCGTGTAGCAGTCGTAGAACTTGCTAATCGAATTAAGAATTATTTTAACCAAGATACTCTCTCTCTCACTTATGAATTGAGTAAAGACGAAATCGATGAAGCACAAATTATCTATCGTTACTTAAAAAGCAGTCATTGCCGCTATTTTACGCTTACCAATAAATGGCTTCAGAAAAAGACGAATGCCAACCTTGAGAAAGCACTTATTAAGTTGCTAAATCGTAAAAGCCCTCAATTGTCATAATAGACATCGAGGGCTTTGTTATTTAATAGGACAGCCGATAGATTAAAAACCGTTCATTGGGGTTATGTTCATATAAACCTGGAAGCTGGACTTCTTCGATTAATTCAAATATGGTGTGGTTTTCTAAAAAGTAGATGTAATCTTCCGATGGATAGTATAAAATTATGTCTATTTCCCGTTTATTATTTTCAACCGAAACTAAAATATTATTAATGATTTTCCAAAAGATTGGAACCGTAAATGGGTTAAAAAAATAAAACCGATTATCTAATGGAGTAATTTCATATTTTTCTGCTAAGCAGCAGTGGAATTGAATTTTATCTTTGCCAGTTTTATTTTTCTTCAAATAACTAGCTTGATTTTCAATTGCTTCTTGATAGAGAGTCTCATTCATTTCAACGCCAACAACAAAAGATTGGAAGTGGTGATGAATATAGAAATTTAATCTTCCTTTTCCACAGCCAAAATCTACAATATGATCGCTGCTAGTCAATGGATAACGAGCAAATAGTAGTTCAAGTGCAGGATAGGGAGTGGCCTCATACCTGTGATAATGGAAAGACTTATTAAATCCCCTATGGTCCCCGCCTGTTTTTATGTTCAGCCATTCATCATAATCCCGTTCTTTCATAGAAAAGCTCCTGTCAAACCCTTAAGAAACCTGATTTATTCATATGCCGAAGGGTCAATAAAAAAGTTATAGCCCAAATAGACTACCATACCGATTGCAGTCAGCAAAAATGCCCATCCAAGTGTTACTTGTTCGATTACTAAATAGTTATTACATAATTGCACAGGTGACCAAATATATAACCAGCCCAAGCCTATAAATAGAATCGTGAAACAAATAATAATCGCATTTTTTCCAAAAGGTTTAAGTTTTTTCCAACTTTCCCTTAAAGAAATTCCAGCTAAAAAAGGTAAGCTGACAAATTTAAATCCTTCTACAACCTGAGAAGTTAATGCTTCATCCATTGATCGTGGTAACATCCAGTATACCATGATGATGACAAATAACGTAATTCCTGGAACCCCGTTACTATTCCACTTTTCAAAAAATCCTGGAAATCGTTTTTGAAAAAAAGGTGCCATTAACATTCCAGCAATAACCAGCATTGGCATTTGCATATGCATATGAATGACCATAAGAGATTCCATAAAATGTGCAACAGGAGGAGCAACTAAGAAGATAAATAAAAGCATGCCATAGAATGACTGATTCATCAATTACTCCTCCTCGCCCTTTTCAAGTATAGTAACAACCTTTTGTGCAGCTTCATCAATTTTTTTATAATCCATCACATCAACTAGGCTGCCTTTTTTATCAACTAAATAAAATGCAGAATTATGGGCAAAGTTCCCATTATCATCTGGGATTACAATAACCCCAAATGCTTTTAATAAAGAATCTAACTCAGCTTGAACCGGAATCCTTGCCATTCTCCAGGTCTCGCCATCACTATTAAAAAAGTCTTTGTATTTGTTTAAAACAGCCGGTGTATCTCTTTGGAGATCGAAGCTTATACTTAAAAAAACAATATCTTCACCTTTAACGCCTCTCGGCAGTTTATCGTAAACTTGCTTCATGTTATATTCTAATTCCGGACAAACAGTGGTACATGATGTATAGAGAAATGTAATAAATACATATTTATCTTCAAATTCAGAGATTGAATACTTTCGTCCCATGCTGTCCTCAAGCGTAACATTAGGGAATTTAGGTTTATCATCTTTTAGCTGCTGTACTCTGGCAGTTTCTGCAGTAAATGCCGTAAATCCATCGGTTCCGATATAAAACAATGTTATTCCAAATAATATTACTAGAAAAAATGAGATTTTCGTATACCTACAATTGATCATAGTGATCACTTCCAAATTTGTTTTATTAGAATAAAGAGATAGCCCTAGTCTCGAGCTATCTCTAACTTTGGTAAATGTCTAGCGCAAGCAGCCTAGGGGCTCGGGGTCATATGCCAATCCGTCAAGAAGGTTAAAGAGCAACCTTCATGCCGGCTCGTCTTATGCCTGTCGCCCCTGTTCACTAAGGAAAGCTCCTTAGAATATTCCTCGCAGGAACAAGCTGTGCTTGTTCCGAAGGCGCCTCCGCTTTTCTTTTTACCAGGTTTTAAACGGTGGTGATCCTGGAGGTGCATTTACGATAAATTCTGTTAACGGGATAACATATGCCATTGCTACCACGATTAACATGATAACAATCCAAAGTCCCCAGCGTTCTGTCCAATATGGAGTTTTTGTTGCATTATCCTCTTCTTCGGCGATTGGGAATTCTGTATCTCCCTTTGGCGCAAAGAACATCATATTGAATACGGCGTACACTTGAAGAATAACACCGACAATTAACAACGTACCGCCTACTGCTAAGAGCATCAAGTATGGATCCCAGCCTAATGCTGTTGCATGATCCCCATACGTTGTGTAAGAAGTTCTTCTTGGTGAACCAAGCAAACCGACGTAGTGCATTGCACCAGACATGAAAATCATACCAATTGTCCAAATCCATGTTTGGATTACACCTATTCGATTGATTTGTGGCGTTAATACGCGATTTGAGATATAAGGAACTAGCCAATAACTAATTCCGAAGAATGTCATAACGACTGACATACCTAAGGTTAAGTGGAAATGTCCAACAACCCACATGGTATTATGGACGACTTGATTTAGTTGGTTGGTACTTTGAACAATACCGCCTGCTCCAGCAGGAATAAAGGCAAGCATCGCAATAAAAGGTGCTAGGAAACGAACATCGCCCCAAGGCATTTTCTTCCACCAGCCAATTAAACCTTTACCGCCTTTTCTTCTTGACGTACGCTCAAATACAGCGAACAGTGCAAATGCTGTCATTAGAGATGGGAATCCTATAGCTAAACTCATAAATACATGCATAAATTTAACCAATTCATTAATACCAGGGTCAATGATTTGGTGATGGAAACCACCAGTGATGTTCATAATGACTAGAGCGA
Source organism: Neobacillus niacini (assembly GCF_036961885.1). Lineage (GTDB taxonomy): Bacteria > Bacillota > Bacilli > Bacillales > Cytobacillaceae > Neobacillus > Neobacillus niacini_H. The sequence goes on from NZ_JBALNQ010000040.1 coordinate 62,432, forward strand.
TAATAACTACACGAGTTAGTAAATCACTCCAGCGCTTACCGCCGATTACTTTAGGTACAACGACGTACCAGGCTGAAACAGCTGTTAAATACCAGATATTAACCAATGTGTGTCCAAAAGCCCAGAACAGTGTACGAGCGACCATGACATTGATCGTGTCGACCCAGCCAAGCGTCCATGGTAAAATCATAACTAAAACTTCAACTGCAACAAACATGAGAGCGAAGAATAATAGAACAAAGACTCCTGTTGCAAAGTAAGATAGGATTGGAACGTGCTGGCCTTTATGATTCTTTCTCCAATTCGCAACTTGGATAAATGCTCCAATACAGCACAACCAAACGCCGACTACGATTAATGCTAAACCAATATAGAATACTGGATGTGCAGCCATCGGTGGATAGAAGGTGTACATAACCGATGCTTCATTCATTAAGATTGGAATGACGGCTAAAACAAACCCGACCAATTTCACAAAGAAACCAATCCAAGCGAGCTTTCTTACCTTCGGAAGAAGACCCCCTAAATTATGGGAAAGTGCTGCATAAAAGTATCCAATGGTAAAGAATGCTGTTAACACGAGGATTAGTATTAATCCATGTGCAGTCAATACTTGATAATAATTAAACCAAGTTGGTAACTCTAGCAAGCCGGCTCTGTTTAAACCTTGTAATAATCCTAAAAATCCACCAACTAGTAATGCGATAAATGCTACAGCTATATAAGATTTCGATAGTTTTGCATCCTCTGGGTGATATCCCAGGATTTTATTTGCTTTATCTTTAAAACCTGTTTTTAAATCTGCTTCCATTTTCATCTACTATCCCCCCTTATTTAACCGTAATCGTTGTACTCATAACTTGGTGACCCGCACCACAATATTCATTACAGATAACTAAATAACTGCCTGGCTTATCAAATGTTTGGGTGATTTTTTGAATATGCCCTGGCATAACCATTGCATTGATATTTGTGCCAGCAACTTCAAATCCGTGAACAACATCTTTTGAAGTCATGATAAACGTAACTTTTGCCCCAGCAGGGATTTCAATATTGTTTGGAGTGAAGCCAAACGCTTGCAAAGTCATAACGACTTCATATTCATTGTCGCCTATTTCTTTAACTCCTGGATTATCGAATGGTGCTGTTTGATCAACCTTCTGCGGGTCGATTGTTTCCATATTACTTGGCGGCCCCATTTCTAAAGCAAAAGCTTGATATCCTGTAATGAGCATGAATCCCATGATGATTCCAAAACTTATCGTAAGCCATATCTTTTCATCTAAGTGCATTTTCATTTTTATCCCCCCTTAAAATCTAGCCATATAAAGCCCGTATAGTACTGCATAAGTGGCAACAATTACTGCTCCAACCACTGTTACAGAAATCCAAGTTCCTTTTAACGGTGCCTCGATTTCTTTACTTTCTTTTTTATTTGAATGAACTTTTGTCGATGCCATTGAAAAATCAACCCCCTTAATTTGTTCTTACTTATATAATAATTGCGAAGGGTTCTCACTGAAGTGAACTGAATCACATAATAGAGTGATAAATGTCATAGTAATCAAGCGAAATTTTTATACCATTTTTATGTCTATATCGACACAAATACAATAATACCAACTTTTTAAAACCTTATAGATTCAATAATTTATATCCTGAAATAGTATTTATCCACATCGAAAAAAAGTGACGAATTTATGAACAAATAGAAAGCGGTGTCAAAATTTTTACACAAAAAAATGCTGCCCCCATTACCCAGGGACAGCATACTTAAAAGCTCTTTATATAAATTTAAAAAGGCAATGTTACGATTATCATGAGAATGAACAAAATGGTTACGTAGTTTACCGAATAAAGAAAAATCACGTGAGCCCATTTAAGATCGTCTTTTGTAAAAAAACCATATATGCTGGCAATCAACCAACCAATATTCAATAATGTTGCTATGACTATAAATGGTGTTCCCAGCGGTGATAAGAAAAATGGTAAGGGAAGCAGGCACGCAACATAGACGACAATTTGTCGCTTCGTTATTTTAAATCCGCGGACAACGGGAAGCATGGCCACACCTGCGGCTTTATATTCTTTACATTTTTTCATAGCAATCGCAAAGGTATGCGGCATTTGAAAAATAAAGATGATTAAAAATAATATCATCGGGATTAAATGGAAACCTGATTCAATGGCAGTCCATCCGATTAATGGGGTAACGGCACCTGAAACACTGCCAATGAGTGTATTAAAAGTGTATCTTCTTTTCGACCACATCGTATACAGGAATACATAGGTGAACCAGCCAATAAAACCATAAATGGCTGCTTCAAGAGTCGTAAACAGGAGAAGAATAAAACCAATGATCGTAAAGACAATCCCCATCATTAAAACAACTTTTAATGGAATATTTCCTGTTACAGTCGGTCGTTTTTTTGTTCTCTCCATGATTGTATCTATATCAACATCATACCAATTATTAAGGATAAGTGCTCCTGCCATTACCATTGTACTTCCTACAATTGTTAATAAAAAAACTCCCCATTGGGTGCTAAAGGATGTTTCCGTAAAATAAAGAGCCAGCCAAAATCCTGTAAACACAGGCAGAACATTTGCAACCAAGACACCAGCTTTAAAAAGTGATTTTAAATCAGCTATGATGGTAGAGGTATTCTGTTTATCTAAGAAAGCCTTCTGAATAGAAGATGCCTCATTTTTATTCATTCCTAAATACCCCCAGGTTTGAACCCTTTTAGACCATTAAACCATAAACGTAAGGCTTAATACATTGATTTGCATCACTTGAGGATATTTACCAGCCTCGCCCTGCACCGCCACCGCCTGATGAGCCACCTCCTCCACCTCTAGAGCCGCCGCCACCTCCTCTGCCCCGTGAAATAATAGACAGAAGCAGATACGTAAGGGTTCCTCCAAAAAATTTAAAATCAAGAAATACAACGACAACGACTATAATAATAAGCAGCCATGAAGGGATTCCCAACCCTTCATCACCAGTATTCGGTTGAGCTTGCTTTGTTGGGGCGGACAGTCCACCTTCTTGACCATATTCGGTTAACACTTCATTTGCTAGTACCTTATATGTTTCTACAATCGCCTTGTTTGGCTCATCATTTTGTAGGAAAGGGATGGCATGTTGATCAAGAATCCGCCCGGCTTTTGCGTCAGGTATCCTCCCCTCGAGCCCATAGCCTACTTCAATTCTAATTAAACGATCAGTAACCGCAATAACTAACAATACACCATTATTTTTCTGTTCGTTTCCAATTCCATATTGCCTAAAGGCTTCATTTGCATAATCCTCTATTGTGTTTTCTCCAATGGTATCCACTGTTAATACAGAAATTTGCGCAGTAGTTTGATCCTCAATAGATCGGCCTAAACTTCTTATTTCCGATAATTCATCCTCAGTTAGTATCTTAGCAAAATCTTGTACATAGATATCCCCAATAGGCGCAGGCATTTTAATATCTGCTGCTAGTGCACTACTTTGTAAGATTAAAAAAGAAAGGAACAGAAAAAGAAGGCTGTAGATCCTTTTCGGTTTCATTCTCCACTGCCTCCAAAGTCAACCTTTGGTGCTTCAGCAGCTTTAGGATCTGCTGTAAAATATTCCTTTTCATCAAAACCAGTTATTCCTGCTATCAGTGCCCCAGGAAGTTGCTTAACCTTTTTGTTATATACGGCAACCTGGCCATTATAATCTTTTCGTGCAACTGAAATTCTATTTTCTGTTCCAGATAATTCATCCATTAATTGTGTAAACTGCTGATTAGCTTTTAAATCAGGATAATTTTCAACAACTACAAGTAATCGACTTAAGGCACCCGTTAATTCTGCATTAGCATTTGCTTCTTCTTCAACCGTATTTGCTCCTGCTAATCTTGCACGGGCATCAGATATTGAAGCAATCACCTCTTTTTCATGGGAAGCATAACCTTTTACGGTATTTACAAGGTTGGGTATTAAATCCAGCCTTCTTTGAAGTTGATTTTCAATTTGTGCATACGATTGATCAACATTTTCCTCGAGGGTAACAAAGTTGTTATAGCTCGACGTTAACATGACACCAAGTATTACAACTACGGCAACAATCGCTCCAATGATCATAAAACCTTTTTTCATTTTGAATACATCTCCTTTCCTTTTAATTATATTCCAATTTGAAAAGCTGTGTGGATCAATTGAATCCGCACAGCTTCCTATTATTTTTCTTCTTTCGTTTCATTTAATTCATCGATGAGCTGTTTGGTTCTTTTGGCATTTCCTTCAGCAAAATTTTCTAAGCGTTCCTTTAGCTCATCATCATCGTGAATCCGCTCTGCTGTTATCAAATACGTCCGCATTAAATCTTCTTCCGTTTTAATTGAATTTTCCAGGATTTCTTCTAGATTATTTTTTTCTTCTTCATTTTTTCCTTTAAAAATATTTGCTGTCAAAGTGTACTACCTCCTTTATGATGGCAAAAACTAATACTCTTCTACGGTTGCTATATACGGTAAATTTCGAAAACTTTGTGCATAGTCAATTCCATAGCCGACGATGAACTCATCTGGGATGACAAAACCAACATAATCAACTGGTAATTCAACTCTTCTTCGTTCAGGTTTGTCTAACAGTGTGCAAATTTTTATTTTTTTAGGTTTATGCATGTTTAAATGTTTGCGTAGAAAATGAAGTGTAAGGCCACTGTCAATAATATCTTCAACCACTACAACATTTTTATCCGTAATATCTGTATCAAGGTCTTTTAAAAGCTTAACTTTACCTGTCGTTTCTGTCTGATTGCTATAGCTTGAAACCGAAATGAAGTCTACATTAATATCGCCTTTCATTTCGCGAATCAAATCAGCCGCAAAAACAAATGATCCCTTAAGAACAACGATTAAGATGATTGGCTCATTGTTAAAATCGCTTTCGATTTCCTCCGCTAATTGCTTCACTCTTTGCTTAATTTCATTTTCTGAAATCATAGTAGCTTTAACTCGATATGCCATTGTAAATACCCACTTTCTTTAAAATCCAAACTCGGCAACATTACTATTCCCGATACTATTGTCCTTCATCACTTTCTCATACTTTTTCCAGCCTGTCTTCTCTCTACTACTTCTTCAGCTATTAAATTGTACATACATTCCACTCCATCTTTAGATGCTTCAAAGCTAAAAGCGTTGCTCACATCAATTCCAAGACTGTCAGCTTCTTTCTCTGCATCGATGTTTGCACCAAGAAAGATGAACTCCCAGTTATACTTTTCTTGCTGGTGCTTAATTAACTCTTTCACTTTTTTATAGGTAAATTCACGGCTGGCATTTTCGAAGCCGTCTGTTGTAATGACAAAAATCACCTTACCTGGACGTTCTTCTTCACATGCTTTAGATAATCTGTACCCCACATCTAAGATTGTTTTTCCCACCGCGTCTAGCAAAGCTGTACATCCTCTCACATAATACTCCTGATCAGTCAGCTTAATTTTTTCAGCTCCGACGCCATTCCATATAATTTCATATTGATCATCAAATAGAACTGTTGTCACCAACGTTTTCCCTTCTAGTTTCCTCTGTTTGTCAATAAAAGCATTAAATCCGCCAATCGTATCACTTTCAAGCCCTCCCATACTGCCGCTCCGGTCAAGAAGAAAAATGATTTCTGTTAGGTTTGTGTTCATCTCTATCATCCTTTCAAACAATTTATATTATAATAATAGGTGGGTTCATCCATTAGTTGGTCGCTTGGCAGGCGACATTTACGGAGGTAGATTATGTTTGACAGAGAGCTATTGCAAGAATTACAGAAGTATGTAGAATTTCATTTGAACGTTCAGGTTCTTGAATCAATAAGCTTTCATAGATCAGAAGAGCTACAAAGTATTGAAATCGAGGATTTCATAAAAATTAAACGTCAGCCTACCTTCCATCAGACTTTGTTTCGTTTTATCGATATAAAAGGCGTCAGTGACTCTGATGTTTACAATCGTGCTGGAATCGACCGCAGACATTTTTCAAAAATACGCTCGAACCCCGAGTACAAACCAAAGAAAAATACCGTTATCGCTCTGGCCCTTGCTCTTGAACTAACGAAAAAGGAGACAGAGAAACTATTAAGTTCTGCTGGATACACTTTATCCGACAGTGACACCTTTGATTTAGTCATTCAATTCTGTCTTGAGAAAAAGATATATGATTTTTACCATATCAATCAGGCTTTGGACTATTTTAGTTTAAATCCATTGATTTAAAACGAGAAATTAGATTATTATCGAATGATTCGGTTAGAATGAAATTGTACATAGATATTTAAGAGGAGTGAAGTAAAATGCCAATAAATGCTTATCTAGTTTTTAATGGTAATACCCGTGAAGCTGTTGAATTTTATGCGAAGGTATTTAAGACAGATTCACCGAATATCATGACCTTTGGAGAACAACCGCAACATCCTGATTATCAGATGCCAGAGGAAGTAAAAGATTTGGTTATGCATACACGACTTACCATTGATGGAAGCACTGTCATGTTTTCTGATAACTTCCCAGGGTCACCATTTATTGAAGGCAATAATATTACAATGGCTTTAGTCAGCAAAAATTTAGATGATATCCAATCTTGGTATGATCAATTAAAAGAAGGCGGAAAAGTTACGATGGAGCTCCAAGAAACTTTCTGGGCTAAACTCTATGGCCAAGTAACCGATAAATTCGGAATCCATTGGCAAATAAGCCATGATACCGGAGAATATGGAAGTTAATTTTCACAAATTAAAGGATACAGCCTGCAAAGACTGTATCCTTTTTACTTATTTTAAGCTTCTGCTTAAGAAAGCCTTTGTCCGTTCATTCTGTGGATTTACCAACAATTCTGAAGGATGTCCCGTTTCAATAATTTCTCCGTTATCCATGAAAATAACCCGGTTCGCTACTTCCTTAGCAAATCCCATTTCATGGGTAACGACTATCATCGTCATTTGCTCCTCTGCAAGTGCCTTTATTACCTCTAGAACTTCCCCAGTTAATTCAGGGTCCAGCGCTGAAGTGGGTTCATCAAACAGGAGGATTTCAGGGTTCATCATCAGTGCGCGCGCGATAGCAACCCGTTGTTTTTGACCGCCTGATAAATTGGCAGGATAAGCATCCGCTCTCTTAGTAAGACCAACTTTTCTCAATAGCTCATTACTTCTTTGCTGAATCGAGGCAATTGGCTCGTTCTTTACCAATCTAGGAGGCAGTTCTAGATTTTCTCTAACCGTCAGGTGCGGAAATAGATTAAAATGCTGGAAGACCATCCCCATTTTAGATGTAATCTTTTTGATTTCCTGCGGTTTCACGTAAATTCCATCCCTTACAAATGGATCGCCAGAAATCGTAATGCTCCCGCCATTTATTTCTTCCAGGTGAACTAAACTGCGAAGCATGGTACTTTTCCCTGAACCAGAGGGACCGATTACCGCAATCACATCATTTTTATTCACATCAAATGTTATCTGTTTTAATACGTCTAGCTTGCCAAACGATTTCTTCAGGTTGGAAACCTCAATGATAGCCACATTTACCAATCCTTTTTATTCAAATTTGTATCTTCTTTCAATTCCTTTAAAAATAAATGTTAAAAAGAGAGTCATAATCAAATAAATCAACCCAGCTACGAAAAATGGCACAATCGTAAAGTCTCGGTTTACAGCAGTTTGAGCATAGTGTAATAATTCTGGAACTGCAACTGCATAGAGCAAAGCAGTGTCCTTGACAAGTGTCACCGATTCATTTGCAATAGCGGGAAGAGTGACCCGAAACATTTGCGGTAAAATGATCCTTGTTGTTGTCTGCCACTTACTCAAGCCAAGAACCTGGGAAGCTTCATATTGTCCTTTATCGATTGCGAGAAGACCACCGCGGAATATTTCAGCAAAATAGGCTGCGTAATTTAGAATAAACCCTAAACAAGCTGCAACGAATCGATCTAAAACTAAATATTCACCGACAACAGGCAGCATTGGCAGGCCGAAGCAAATTAATAATAATTGCAGTAATAGAGGGGTTCCTCTCATCACGTAAATATACCCCTGTGCTAGTAAGGATACGGGTTTTACGCTGCTTTTAACCGCAATTGTTAGTAAGAAACCAAGTGGAATAGAGACGATAATAGCAATGAAAAACAATAGAATTGTCATCTGGGCGCCTTCAAGCATAGGCATAACAATCGACTTAAAATATTCCAATGACATTGTAAATTCCTCCAAAAACAAAACAGGGTTCCCCAAGGAAATCCTGTTTTACCTTATTTTCATATTACTTAAGGCTCTTTTCTAAAACTTTGTTGCTTTGATGAAAACAGCCTACTTAAGTACTTTATCTTCTCCAAACCACTGTTCAGAAATACTAGCGGCCGTTCCGTCCTCATTCATCTCATCAAGTGCCTTTTGCAGTTTTTCAAGTAACTCTTCATTTCCTTTTTTCACACCAATTCCGTATTCCTCTGGAGCCAGTGATTCATCAAGCACCTTAAATGTACCTGCTTCTTTTGTCATATAATAATTAATAACAACTTCATCAATGACCACAGCATCCAAACGCCCACTCTTTAAGTCTGTTAAGGCTTGTACATTATCAGCAAATTCAGTAACGGTCTTAAGCTTTTCTTTTACAGGAGAAGCATCCAGTGCATCTGAAGCTGAAGAAAGTGACTGAAGACCCACTACTTTACCCTCTAAATCGTCTAGTTTTGTTAACTTTGAATCAGAAAGAGTAACAAGTACCTGCGCATTTTTCAGATATGGTTTTGTGAAAAGAACTTTCTCTTTCCTATCATCGGTAATTGTATATCCGTTCCAGATTAAGTCAATTCTTCCACTGCTTAGCTCTGCTTCTTTTGTTTTCCAGTCTATTGGTTGAAATTTAACCTCTGCTCCCATTTTTTCCGCAGCACCCTTAGCATAATCAATATCAAATCCAACAATATTATTATCCTCATCACGGAAACCCATTGGAGCAAATTTATCATCTATACCGATCACTAGGGTGTTTTCTTCTTTTCCACTTGACTTTGAGCATCCGGTTACGATCGCAAACACAGAAGTTAAAATAAGAATCATAATAGCTAATCGTTTTTTCATTTTATATACCACCTTAAATTAAATTTAAATTCGCTTTAGTACGTTACCATATTATCACGATACCATATTATAACACTATAACTTTATTAATTTCAATAGCAGGAATGATAATAATAAAAGGAGCCTATTTATTTAAAAATAGACTCCACTTGTTGATAGTTTCCAAATCATATGATCCTGCCCTTGACCCCAATAATCCTTTAATAAATAATCAGGTTCTCCGAATTTCTTTTTCCAAATGCTTTGGGCATTCCTATAGCCACTGTCGAGACAGACTTCTTGGATTCCCCGTGCTTTTAAAGTTTGAACAATATCGGCTAGCAGCTTATTCCCCACACCCTGTCTTTGATAGTCGGGAAGTACAAATACCGTTCCTACTTCATCAAGATTTCCCAGGTCCCCATTGGTACAGTCATGAATCAGCTCACTAGCAGGACCATATTCAATTGTTCCAATAATTTTGTTTTCAGCTAAAGCTATTAAGAAATACCTTTTCTCGCCCTGGCTTTCAAAATCCATTTGTAAATACTTTTTCTTACTATTAATTTCAGCTGCGATATCATCAATCAACTCCGCTAAGCCTTCCCTAGCAAAAGTATCTTCAATGACAATCCTAAACAATTGATTCAGTTCCTCTGTGTCTTCGATTCTAGGTCTTCTTATTTCGATTTTCAGCACCTCCGGCATCAAGTTGAAATATTCTTATGAACACGAATCTTATTTACCACAAAAAGTCCACTATACAGGAGGAAAGTCCCACCCATTAAAATAACCCCTACGTACACAGACATCATCGTCGGCACTAAAAATGCCCCCAATATGATTCCCGCACGAGCGATTAAATCTGCCCCGCTAAAGCTTAGGTTAGAAAAAGCCGAGTAAGAACCACGCTTGTCCTCTGGCATCATATTTGCTTTTTCGGCATTCATAATTGGAGAGTAAATAAGCTCGCCAATTGTGGCCAAAGCATTGAATAAAACAAGTACATACCATATATTCGCTGAAGTGACCATCGTATATCCTGCACTATATAGCAATAATCCTAGCAGAAGCATCTTCCGTTTTGAAAACTTATCTGTTATTTTCGTAATGAAAAAAGTAAACGCCACTACCATCAGCATATTTTCGATATTGAGAAAACTCAGCATCCTTACCCCTGCTATTTCAAAATCCCCAACAAATACCGATTTAAATTCCTCTGCTAATCGTACGCCGATATAACTATTTAGTGAAAATTCGGCTGCTAAAATAAACATTGAACCAGCCACTGCCATGACGAATGGTTTATCCTGAAAGGCGACTTTATAATTTTGAATGAGATCCACAAAAATGTTTTCATGCTTTTTTTCCAATAGCTTAACGCGTGTATCTTGCAGCCAGATGCCATAGGCGATTGGCAAGCTAATCGAAACAATCGTTAACGCAATAAAAAGTTCTATTTGATGGTTCACATACAAAAGTCCACCTAAAGCTGCACCGATTGCCATCGATAAATTTGTAAACCAATATTCAAGTGCATAAACACTCTTACGATTTTCCGGTGTAGTAGAATCGATAATCACCGCATGAATTGCCGGCCTTCCTAGACTGCTTGTAATCGAGAATACCACATAGCTGATGGCAAACAATACAATCCACTTTTGATTAGGCAATAAGCTTATTGTCATAAGAGCAAACATAAGCGCACTAGACGCTGATGATAGAATAATAATCTTTTTACGAGGGAATCGGTCTGAAATATAGCCTCCGATAAAGTTTATAAAAAAGCCTATAATTACATTGATGACTAAAAAACTTCCTGCCCAAACTGCCCCCTTATGCTGTGCAAAAAAGAGTGCCATAAACGGCATTACAGAGCTGCTAATTGCACGGCTAAAAAATGAGGTGATCAGCCGCACTTTAATATTTTGGGGATATTCTTTCCATGCCATTTTTATCAACACCTTTCATACTATCTATAGTAAACTAGACGTAATAATTAAAAAATGACCAATTTTCAAAAATATGTCTACTTTTAAAGGAATGAGCAAATGGACCACTATTTATTAACATTATGGAACTCAACCTCTTCGGGTGAGGTTAAAGTAAAAGACATAGCAGAGAAACTGTATCTGAGTACAAAGCAAACCCGCCGTAAATTGGGTCAATGGCATGACGAAGGCTGGCTGACCTTTACGTCCGGAAGGGGCAGAGGAAATGAGTCTAAGCTCCTATGGAAAAGGGATGTAGAGTCAGAGTATGAGCAGCAATACTCTGCTCATCTTGAAAAATACTCCATTGAACAGGTTAGTAAATTATTATTATTCCAATGGTCAACGGAAACGAAGCAGCGGTTAATGACCCAGTTTCAATCAAAATTTGGCTTCCAGCAAGAAGGGCAGGATCGGTTAATTATTCCGAGATTTTACCCTTTCTTAACGTATCATCCTTTAAAAGCTGCGGACGTCCATAGTGCAAACTTAATAGCAAACCTATATAACCGGGTTGTAGCCTTGGATGACAATAATACGGTCATACCTGAACTTGCCCATAGCTGGGAGGTACAAGATAAGCGGTTAACCTTGTATATACGGAAAGATGTTTCTTTTCATGATGGTTCCATCTTAAAAGCGGAGGATGTTGTCCAAACTTTTTTGCAAATGAAGCAGGATGAAACGTATGCTGAACTTTGGAAACCTATAACAAGCATTTCTTCTCCTGCACCGTTTATCGTAGAACTTGTTTATCCAAATGGCTGTACCTATATTTTACCTTTGCTTAGTATGATTTCCGCTAGTATCTATAAAGAATCCCCTATCGGTTCGGTTATCGGTACAGGCAGCTTTTATCTTGGAGAAAATACGGATGAGAAAACGGTATTGCATGCGTTTAAACATTATTACGGTGAGCGTCCGCTATTGGATTCAGTGGAATTTATTCAGGTTTCAAGGGAATTTGGAAATGTCTATTATGGTGCTCATGAATCTAGAGAAGTTGGAACTTTTGAAGTGGAGAGCGACTCTGGCTTTGGTATCGTGGTGATGAATGCATTCCGTCAGACCGATATTGCTAGAAAAGAAGTAAGAGATTATATTCATATGCTGATAGATAAGCATCGCCCGCAAATTTCAATGATTGATGCACGTATATCGGAAAATTCAAATGGCTGTTTAATTGGTTATTCGAAGAATTATATGATTCCCGAAATACCAAAACCCGTCCTTTCAAATCCATTAACAATGAAGTATGTAGGATATACGAAGGCCGTATCCTTATGGTTAAAAGACATTCTGGAACATGCAGGAATAACAGTTGAGTTAGAAGAAGTCTCGTTTCACGATGCCTTGTATCATGATCATTTAAAAGGTGCGTCTGATCTATTTATCCATGGTGAAATCTTTGAAATGAACCAAAGCTTTTCCTATTTCAATTTTATGAAAAACACCCATTCACCACTGAGTAAATTAACACTTAGTGACTCTCAATTACAGAAACTTATTCAAGCATATGATGAATTGCCTTTTGAAAACTGGATGGATCATCATTTAAAAATAGAAGATTATTTAATAAAAAATTCTCTCTGTATCCCGCTATATTATTCAAAACGGCAAATTCCTTTTTCCATTAATTTAATGAATGTGGAGATTAAACACTTTGGTTATGTTGATTTATCGAAATTGTGGATGAAGCCTAAAAGAGAAGCCTGACCGCGGTGGTCAGGCTTCTGTTCAGGTTATCAAATTAATCCTGATAGCTAGATAGTTGATCTTGCGCAGAGTTAAGTGATTGAATGGCTTGTTGAATTTTGTTTTTGTTTTCTGGTTTTTCAGCATTGCTTAGTGCTTGCTGCAGAGTGTTAACTGTATTTTGTACAGAAGACATACTTTGATTTACGTAATCTTTTGCGTTTGGCATCTAATGGCACCTCCTTGATAATGTCAAAAATAGTATCTACATATATTGGAAAATTATGAGTAAAAATCAACTTTTACCTTCTAGCACAATGAAAAGGGCAGCCTCCATTTTAATAGGAAAGCTGCCTTACTTTTAAATTACCTTGCTTGAATACCAGAATAGGTAATTGTTTCTTCACCAATTTCTGCTTCTCTTCCAAATAAGCGTGCATAAACACCATTGCTATTTTCAAGCAAGTCACTATGCTTTCCTTCTTCCACAATCGCTCCATTTTCAAGGACAATAATTTTGTCTGCTGAAAGAACCGTGGATAGACGGTGGGATATAATTAAGATCGTCTGTTTTTTTCCTGTTTTTAAAACAGCATCATTGATTTGTGTTTCTGTGATTGGATCAAGTGCGGAACTAGCTTCGTCAAGAATAAGGATTGGCGCGTCTTTTAAAATAGCCCTTGCCAGCGATAATCGCTGCTTTTGTCCACCTGAAAGCAGGCTTCCTCTTTCTCCAACCTTTGTATTCAATCCTTCCGGAAGACTTTCAACCAATTCATTCAGTCCGCTATCCTGTAGAGCCTTTAACAGTTCTTCCTCCGTGGCATCAGGTTTTCCTATTCTCAAATTGTCCGCCAGCGAACCATTTCGCAATTGAACATCCTGGGTTACAATCGCCATTTGAGAACGAAGCCAGCCCGTATCCCATTCAGTTATGTCTCTGCCATCTACTTCAATCGAACCATTCTTTGTATCATAAAGTTTAAAAAGCAAATCGACAATTGTTGATTTTCCGGAACCACTCGGCCCAACCAAGGCCACTTTCTCCCCAGCAGGAATGGTAAAAGAAACACCTGATAGCACATTCTCTTCTTTTTCTGGATACGCAAATGTCACTTTTTTTAAGGTTAGATCACCGCTAGCTCTGCCGCCGCGAATTCCCTCCTCTGTTTCTGCCATAGAAGGCTGATGAGAGAGCAAAATGTCCGAGCGATCGAGTGCAGGCCCTGTTCTTCTTACAGAAAGCCAATTACGCAAGAGCCTTTGCATTTCATTCGCCGCTATCGTTACTAGCCCCCCTGCGGTAAGCATTTGTCCGCTAGTCAAGCTATCGTTCCAAATTAGTAACGTACTAATTAAATAAACAATTCCCAAGGCAACCCCATTATAGCTGGCAATAACCACAACGGACTGCATTCTTGCCTTTAATTCCTTAACCGAATGCTTAACAAAAGAGTTTCGGATAGCAACAACACTTTCCACTTCATCTTCAGAAACCCCCATCACACGCGACAAGTGGATTCCGGTTACAGATTCTCTCAATCTTTCAAGATATCGGGAAGCCTCGCTTCTCGCATCCGCAGAAGCAGCTCTTGTTCTTTTGCCCACATAATTAGATGTCCAATAAAAGATTACGCCTAGAAGCACACTAGTAATCATTAAATAAGGGTGGATCCATAACAGTACTAGACTATAAATAAAGACTCCCTGAACACTTGCCATAAAGGTTGACCCTTCCCAAGCAAGAAAATTGTGGAGAGTATCTGGATCGTCTGATACTCTAGCCAGCAGTTCTCCAGATGAATTGTTTTGGTAAAAGGAATAGGGCAGCACTTGTAAATGACTAAACAGCCGGAGCTTTTGCCAATTGGTTACTGTCTTTGCTGTTTGATGGCAAAAATATTCGTCAATGACCATCATGACTAAATCAAAAACGGCTGAAAAAACTAATAGCCACATAAGTCCCCATAGCCAACGGGAGCTTTCATTCGGAATAATGGTATCAATAAGCCAGCTAAGCGCTAATGTTGGAATTAAAGCTGAAAAGACCTGGCTGATGGCAATTACAACAGAGTCTGCAATCACCCAATTTTTATAGGGTCTTAAAAAAGACAGTACCCTCCTGCCATCTCGATTCTTCGTTTGCTGGGAGACAGTATTTACACTCATCCAACCACCTCTTTCTCCAACTCGCTATATTGGGCTTTGTATAATTCATAATACTGACCTTTTAATGCGAGAAGTTCTTCATGTGTCCCCTCTTCCGCCACCATTCCTTGGTCTAATAGGAGAATTTTATCAGCATTTCTGACCGTCACAAGCCGGTGAGCAATGGTTATCGTCGTTCTGCCTGGAATTAATTGTTCCAGAGATTCCTGGACTTTTTCTTCTGTTTCCCCATCCAAGGATGAAGTAGCTTCATCAAAAATCAGAACTGGCGGCTGGCGCAAAATCGCCCTAGCAAGCGCCACCCTTTGCCTTTGGCCACCAGAGAGCTTTAAGCCTCGTTCGCCGACAATTGTTTCATACTTATCTTCCAGTGACTCGATAAGCTCTTTTAGGCCAGCGGCATCGACGGCTCGCTCTAACTCTTCATCAGTAGCATCCGGTTTTCCATATAAAAGATTATTGCGCAGGGTGCTGTTTAGCAGGAATGTTTCCTGAGAAACAACACCTACCTGCTGCCGAAAACTATTACGATTGTATGAAAAAAGGTTCTTTCCATCGATAAGCACAGACCCTTTTTCAGGTTCATATAATCCTAACAGTATTTGGATAAGTGTGCTTTTCCCGCCTCCACTGGTGCCAACAATGCCAATGTGACTCCCTTGTTCCATTGACAGGGAAACGCCTTTAAGAATTTTTTTATCGCTATTAGGATAGGTAAACCAGATGTTATCCAAGTCTATCTTTCCTTCAATTTCTCCAAAGGCTGGCAGATCTTCGTCATGTTCCTCTGGTAAATCAAAATATTCGTAGATTCTCTGCATTGCAGGAATCGCCTGCTGGATGGTAAGAGCATTTTCAGCTAACGAGCGAACAGGCAAAAACATGATCGGAATGAAGTTAAGACAAGCAACCAGGGTTCCAATTGTAATACTTCCTTGCCAAATGGAAAAACCGCCAATCAGCATGACAACACCAGGTGTAGCGATATTAAATAAATTTCCTAGGCGCCAATTGACTTTTCCAATTAGAGCAGCACGAATCGAGTAGTTTTTCCATGCTGTTTGTTTTTTTCGCTGTGTTTCAATTTCCTTTTCTTGTGTCTGGAACGTCCTAACGAGCCTAGTGCTTTCAATGCTTTCCTGTAGATGTTGATACATATCTGCACTCATATCCCGTTGGACGGCGCTCATTTTACGCATTGTTTTCCCCAGCTTAAAAGAAGGGAATATATAGATAGCAAATACTGCAAACATGACAATGGCTGCTGGCCAGTATAAGGCAAATACTGCTGTAAATGCAGCAACCGCACCAATTACTTGCTGTAAGATCCGTGGAACAACCGTATTATTTAAGTTTTGAACGGACTCGACATCATGCGTTAACCGATACAACATATCTCCTCTTGGTGTCGTTGTAAAAAATGACATCGGTGTCCGATGGAGCTTTTTAAAAGCACGAATCTGCATATCGGTGATTACATCCAGACCAATTTTAACCTGTACATATTCTTGTAACGTCTCAAAGAGTGACTTCCCAAGAAAAGCGACAAGAACACCACCGACAAGCCATAACAAAAGATTCACCTCTCTAGCGCCAATTACTTCGTCCACTAATTTTCCTGCCAGAATTGGCGGCAGGATTGTAAATGCTCCGCCTAGTAATGAAAAAGCTAAGGCAAGCAGCAGTTTTTTCCAATAAGGTTTAAAATGCGCTACTGTAGTTTTCAATAAATTCATAATCGTTCCCCCTCGCAAACTATTATTTTATTACAAATTATAGAAATATTCATTACTATTTGAAAAAAATTTCTTATTTTTCGAAATCTAAAATATTTCCCCTCTTTTTTCCAACTAACACTTCGTTATTTCATACTGCAATTCTCTTTATAAAATAGAAATGCCTCAACTCCCTTAAGGAATTGAGGCAATTCTCTTTATAAAATAGAAATGCCTCAACTCCCTTAAGGAATTGAGGCTTTGCTACAATCTATAATTTGCGATTAGATATTACTTACTATTTTATCGTCTTAAGTTTTACTCTATTTAATCCATTAGAGACATTCGATTGACCGAGAGTGATACTATAATCACAAATTGCTTCAACATCATGTCGATCATGTGTGACCATAATACATGTCATATTGGCTTTTTTCAAAATCACCCCTAGTTCCTCTCGAATAGACTCTTTTAAATCAGCGTCTAAATTGCTAAATGGTTCGTCCATTAACAACACATTGGGCTTTGGGGCAAGCGCTCTAGCAAGAGCAATCCGTTGCTGCTGCCCTCCACTTAATTCATGGGGATACCTTTTGTAGAACTCCTCCATTTGAACAAGTTCCAACATCTCATCCACACGCAATTTCCGATCTTTCCTAGGCAGACGTGATAAACCAAAAAGTATATTATCCTTTACCGTCATATGGGGAAATAGAGCATAGTCTTGAAAAACCATCCCCACTCCTCTTTCTTCTGGATGAATAAATACACTTTCGCTTACAACGGTAGTAGCAGCAATTTTTATGGTTCCTTTTACTGGCATTTCTAATCCTGATATCAAACGAAGTAATGTACTTTTCCCGCTTCCACTTTGTCCTAAAATACCGACAATTTCCCCTTTTTCCATTGAAAACGTAAAATCGTTAATAACTGGTTCCTCTTTACGAGAAAATGAAAAAGTGAGATCTTTAATTTCAACAATACTCATTGTTTCACCTTCTTACCTAATATCTGAAAAATAATTACAGATAAAATACTGATTAAAATGATTAGAAGCGATGAAATCGAAGCCTCATGGATTTGTTCATCATTTGCATATTGATATGTCTTTGTTGCTAATGTTTCAAAATTAAAAGGTCTTAACAACAAGGACAACGGTAATTCCTTGCAAATTTCAACAAACGTTAAAATAAATCCACTAATTAAAGATCCTTTTATTAAAGGGAGGTCTACTTTAAAGAATGTTTTTGTCAGTCCCATTCCTAGCATTCTTGAAGCTTCCATATATTTCGTTCCCACCTTCTCAAATCCCACTTCAGTCGCATTAAACCCAGTAGCCATAAACCGAATGCAATAGCCAACGATTAACATGACTAAAGACAAACTTAAGATGAGAGGTGCTTCACCCAGTCCCATAGAAAAATACATAGGAGCGAGCCATTTATCAAGTGAAATAAAAATAGCCAGCACACCAATAGCAATAATTGGACCCGGAATGGAATAACCTAACGTTACGCATTTAGATAGGATAAAAGAAAACGAAGAATGAGATCGGCAAACGTTTGCGACAACAACAGCAAGTACCAGAATAATCAATGTAGATAATACCGCAACATAAACGGTTTGATACAACAAGGTAAAAAAGGTAGCATCCCAAACTTTATGGAACGTCATCTTTGCCCATACAATCAACTGTATAAATGGGATGAGAAATCCTAATAAAAATACGACTCCGCAATACATAAAGGCAGCCATCCCTGCGATTCCTTTCAGTTTCACAGGTACAAGCGGTCTTGATTTATTACTTAAGTGATAACGCCTCCGCTGTCTAAGCAGTCTTTCTAAAAAGAAAATACCCACGATGATCACCATCAGCCATGCAGCAAGTTTCATAGCAGAATTCACATCATACATTCCGAACCATGTTTGAAAAATTGCGGTTGAAATGGTGTGAATGCCTAAATAGCTAGTAACCCCATAGTCACCCAGCACTTCATAGATGACTAAAACGGAACCTCCAACTATTGCTGGTCTTGAAAGAGGAAGGACTACTTTATAAAATACAGCAAATGGTTTTCTTCCTAACAACCTTGCACTCTCTATATAAGATGTACTCTGACTTTCAAGAAATGCTCGGGTTATCATGTACACGTAAGGAAATAGAAATAAAGTAAAAATAAAAACAGCTCCACCTATACCCGAAACGGTTATCCATTCTGGGTTTAGCTGATAATCAAAATGATTCCTTAACGTTGTTTGCACTACTCCGGTATAGCCTAGCATTGTTCGGTACGTGTAAGCCGCTATAAAAGTTGGGATCGATAGCGGTAAAAGTAACCCCCAACGGAAAAACCGTTTTAGAGGAAAATCGTAGGCCGCAATCAGCCACGCCAGAGTTACACCCAAAAAAGCCGTAAAAAGGCCTGTTAGGACTACAAGTATGATGGTGTTTTCAAAATAATTTGTTAGCAAATACTGACGAATATGAAGCCAGTTTTCATTCGGTTCTTGAAATATAGAAGAGAAAATAACAAGGATAGGCAGTAGAATAACTACTGCCCCAACTAAACTAATGATCCACCAACCGGTTATTTCCTTTTTGAGATTACGCTTTATTAATTTTACATTCATTTTACTTCCAGCCTGTTTTATTAAAGATTTCGATTGCCTTTTTATTATGCTCTCCTAAAGTATCAAAATTTAGTTCTTGCATTTTAAAATCGCCCCAGCTTTCTAGCAATGCTGGTTTTGAAGCCTTAGGGTTTACTGGAAATTCATAATTATTTGCTGACAGTGTCTCTTGAGCTTCAACATCAGTTATATACTCAATTAGCTTAATCGCATTTTCTTGATTTTTGCTGTGCTTCGTCAAACCAATTCCGCTGATATTCACATGAGTTCCATTTGTTTCCTGATTAGGGAAAAAGACTCCGATACTTTCAGCAACTTTTACTTCTTCAGGATCTTCCGAATTTGCCAGCAGTCCAACATAGTATGTGTTCATAATCGCAACATCACCTGTACCTGCAGCAATTGCTTTCGCTTGGTCACGGTCACCGCCATCTGGCTGGCGGGCAAAGTTGTTTACAATTCCTTTCGCCCATTGTTCCGCTTTTTCTTCACCATTTATTTCAATAAAGGAAGAAAGTAATGATTGGTTATATAGACTTGTTGAAGAACGAACTAACAATTTCCCATTCCATTTTTCACTTGTTAAATCCTCATAAGTAGACAATTGCTCAGGTGTAACTCTGTCTTTTGAATAAGCGATTATACGTGCTCTTGTTGCCAGCCCAATCCAGTTATTATCTACATCACGAAGGTTTTCGGGTACATTTTTTTCTATAATATCTGAAGTAACTGGCTGCAGGATATCATTTTGCTTAGCGTTAGCAAGGACTCCGCCATCTACTGTCACAAATAAATCTGCTTGTGTACTTTTACCTTCACGCTTTAATCTCTCAATAAGTTCCTCAGCTTCTCCTTTAACAACATTAACCTTAATGCCGGTTTCTTCTGTAAATTTCTTATAAATCTCATCATCCACTTCATAATGTCGTGCTGTGTAAATATTTACTTCCTGGTTTTCAGTTGTTTTAGGCTTTGAAGCTGCTTTATCTCCTTCTGTGTCAGGTTGATTGGTACCGCAACCTGCTAAGCCAATTGTAAGCATCGCTCCAGCCAATAAAGGTTTAAATAAATTTGATAAATTCATGATATGTACCCGCCTTTTCCAAGAATATTATAAGTGATAATGATAATTGTTATCAATTAGTATATTTTTATTTTACTAACCTCTATGTCTCATGTCAACGATAATTTTAATTATTTATAAAATTAACGTAAGACTATCTTAACTATTTATTCTGTTCATTCTTCGAGTGGAATAAAAAAGGTGAACGAAATTTATTCGATCACCTTTTCTTTATACATTTACTTTTACCTTAAAGTTTATTTGATAGATCATACTTAATTTTCACGAAGAACGATATAATCCAATAAATGCTTTAGAAAAGTGGTCCTTTGCTGAACCACTCCTAGTGAATCAATAGCAAGACAGTAATGATCCCACATTGCTTTCTTTGCTCCATCCATCCCAAGGATAGACGCAAAGGTTGAATTTTTGTTTTCTAAATCTTTTCCGATGGATTTCCCTAATAACGCCTGGTTCCCTTCAACATCTAGCAAGTCATCCTTGATTTGAAAGGCAATTCCAGCGTGGTAGGCGTATTTCTTCAACGCTAGCATTTCCTGCTCTTTAGCATTTGCAAGAATAGCCGGCATGATAAGAGAAGCTTCAAATGCAATCCCCGTTTTATAAAAGCACAGCCTATTTAATTGTTCCAGATTCAACTGCTTTCCTCTCGACTCTAAATCCATCGCCTGTCCTTTACACATTTCCCCTGTCATTTTGGCAGAATAATGTATCAGACTAAGCACTGTTTTTGATTCAAACTGGTCCAGTGTGGCTTGTTCTTCAAAAGCCTTCTGGGTAAGAAAAAGACCGGTTAACTCTGCAATGGCATTGTTGTAAACCATGTGCAGGGTAGAACGCCCTCTCCTTATCGATGCATTATCCTGTGACGGCAGGTCATCAAAGATTAAGGAAGCTGTATGCATGTATTCCAATGACCGCAGTAGCGGCACAATGGCGTAACTTTTTAATCCATATTCGGAAACACCCATGTTCCACGTTATGATCGGTCTTAATCGTTTACCATCGCCTTCTAAACTATAATTTGCCGCCTCTGTAATCGGCTCTTTCAAAAAGGAATCGTTTTTATGGATTGGTAAAAGGTGGTTGATCTCTGATCGTACGGTTTCTATTGTATCTAAAAATTCTTCCCGTTCTTTTCGATCCTTTTTTAAATTGGAAATCATCTGATCCCGTAAAAGTTTATCAAAAAAATCTACATCATCCGCTTTTTCCACCATCTTTTGTATGAGGTGATTGAATTTAGGATGTCCAAACGAAAATAATTTCATCACTTCGTTGTATTTTTTTGTTCCCATTCGTACTTTAAATCTTTTTAAACCGTTGATTGCCCGGTCTAAAATTACCTCACAAGCCTTCAAATCAGAGTAATACACGTTATGAATTAAATGGCTGATGACACTCCAATACAACTCAAAAGGATTGATTAAGTCGTTCCGTTTTTGATGATAGGTTAGATAGTATGTATAGGGCGTAACGGCACCGATCTCCAAGTCATCAAACATATCTGCAAAATCATCCGCAAGTTGATTATATATTCCATAGTAGAAGGTACGGCTGTCAAAGCCATCATCCTCAGGAGCACTCCTGACAGAATGAACAATCAATCGTGAAGAAGAAGACTTTAAGAT
The DNA here is from genome assembly GCF_036961885.1 of Neobacillus niacini. GTDB lineage: Bacteria > Bacillota > Bacilli > Bacillales > Cytobacillaceae > Neobacillus > Neobacillus niacini_H. The sequence continues at coordinate 84,441 of NZ_JBALNQ010000040.1, forward strand.
AATTGGTATAAAAATATCTTCAATCGTATATTTGTCGTTTGATAATTGCTTGACACGATCCACTTCCTGAGATTGAAAAAATACATAGGATTGCTCAAAAAATGATTCCAAAGTCTCCGAGCGCTGATTTGCCTTAATGAACTCAAAGGCTTCACGAAGTTCAGAATGAATATTTGTTAGCAATTCTAAGTTATCTTTAGCCCAATCACCTAATGCCGGAACAGCTCCAGTCACCAATGTGGTACGTATCAAATCAGAATAATGTTTCTTCACCTTTTCAGATAAAACATTGGCGTCGAGCAGATCATCAATGAAGGGATAGGTCAAACCATAGCAATAGCCTATTCTAATTGCTCTCGCAAGTTTAAGAGAACGTTCTTCAGGGGATATTTCATCGCTCATTTCTTCAATTTCTTGCATCACTACTCCAGCAATGATTTTAATAAGCTTTCGCTGTGCATGGTCCGCATCCATCCCTTCAGGAATATAGGAGGATACAGTTTTAAGTTTCTCTATCAGCCAAATCATCGTCGATTCTATGGCTTCTTTTTGGGCCCATTTGTACATCCCAACAACGCCGTACATTTCCGTATCCGATGAACTAGAAGTGGTCAGCTGTTTTTTCAAACTAGCTACGACATTCTGAATTCTTGTCTGAGTGTCTTTTGAATCCAATGCTGCTCCCAAATCACGCATAAATATATATGAAATGCTTCTATCCAGATAAGGATCTAGTTTATTTGTATAATCAAGGTATTTAATATAATTGTTAAATCCCCGAGATTCCGGTTTTCTCTTACCACTTGAAAATAATGAAAACAATGAGTGATGATGAATATGGTTATGCTTCCAGGACTGGAAATCCTTTGCTAAATTATGGACATACGTCTTTTGTTTGAGCTGCTCATGAAGGGTGTTAAAATAGTTAACTGCTCTTTCCTCTGCTTTTTGGTAACATCTATCTGCGTTTATTACGAACTCCACACTCATTTATACATTACCTCTGCTTTATTTCTCTTTTTTATTTTTATACATTAATCATACACGTTACCATTATCTTTATACCTTTTAAACTACAATTATTAGACAAAAAAATACCCCCGATTTTAAGCTGAGGGTATTTTTGATTTAAATCCTTTATTATTCATATCTCAGTGCATCAATCGGACTAAGTTTCGAGGCTTTGTTCGCAGGAAGTAATCCAAATATAATACCAATCAACGCAGAGAAGCTAACTCCAATTAAAACGATTAATGGACTAATTGTAGCTGTAATGGGTGAGAATTGTGAAACAGCAATACTTCCAATCGAAGCTAGACCGATACCGATCAACCCGCCGATCGAGGTTAAGGTAATAGACTCAATTAAAAACTGTAGAAGGATTTTCCTTCTTGTCGCACCAATGGCTTTTCGGAGTCCTATTTCTCTTGTTCTTTCCGTTACTGATACGAGCATGATATTCATAACACCAATCCCTCCGACCAAGAGAGAAATACCGGCAATACTCCCGATGAGTAAAGTGAGTAAAGAAATAACGGTATTTAATTCTTTTTCATAATCCTCAAAACTGTTGGTTCTATACTGCCCATCCTCAAGTTTTTTTGTCTCCGTCAATGTTTCAGCAGCTAGTCTTCCAGTCTCAGAAATGTTTTCAGAGTCACTTGCAATAACCGATAATTGTTCGATTTCTCGATTACCAAACATCATCGAAATAACAGAACGAGGCATCAGCATTTCACCCGTTTCCTTATTTCGGAATTGTTCAGGGAGTGGTGATTCATACACGCCCACAACCTTGTAAGGATTATCATTTAAATCAATAATCTCACCAATTGGATTTTCAGTTTCCTTAAAGAATTTTTTCCTCGCGATGGTATCAATAAGGACTACCCGATTCAAACCATCATTATCCGCAGCGTATAATGCCCTTCCTTCCACTACTTGAATGTCTCTTGCAGGAAAGAATTCCGCACCCACACCTGTAATTTGCATATCACCTTGTACTTCATCATGCCTCATCATTCCCCAACCTTGATTCGTCGCAAGCACAGCTTTAACACCGGGAACATCTGCGAGCACTTGAACATCATCTGTGGTTAATTCAGGCTCCTGCCAAAACATTCCTTCCTCGCCTTCTGGTGGCATATATTCATAATAAATTTGGATGGCATTCTTATCGGTTGCAAATAATTCGTCGGTCATTTGTTTCTTCGTACCTTGTCCAATCGCAACAATAATGATGACTGCTGCAACTCCGATAATAATCCCCAGCATGGTTAAAATCGATCTTATCTTATGATTCCAGATGGACGAAAGGGCGATTTTAAAACTCTCCCAAATATTCATGTCGTCACCCTCCGATCATCCGTAATCATGCCATCTTTAATCGTGATGATCCTTTTAGCATATGCCGCTATTTCTTCTTCATGGGTAATGATAATAACGGTTTTTCCTTCTTCATTGAGCTGTGAAAATAGTTTCATAATTTGCCCGCTTGTTTGTGAATCAAGGGCACCCGTGGGTTCATCGGCTAACAAAATGGTTGGATTATTCACCATTGCCCTAGCGATGGCCACACGCTGCTTCTGCCCTCCCGATAATTGATTAGGCAAATGCTTCATCCGGTCCCCTAATCCGACCTTTGTCAACATATCTTTAGCCCTTGCAGTTCTTTCCCGTTTAGAAACACCAGCATAAACAAGTGGTGAGGCAACGTTTTTAATCGCATTGTCTCTGGGAAACATGAAGAATTGTTGAAAAACAAAGCCAATGTGCTCATTTCTTAGTCGAGCTAGGGCACTTTCTTTTGAAGAGTCAATTTGCTGCCCGTTTAATTCAAAGGTACCGGAAGTAGGGTAATCTAAAAATCCAATAATGTTCATTAAAGTCGATTTACCAGATCCAGATGGTCCCATTATGGCAACAAACTCTCCATCTTCTATCGTTAAGTCAATCCCATGAAGGACAGGAACTTCTAATGTGCCTTTGCCGTAAACTTTCGTAATCTTACTTAACTTCATCAAATGAAGTCACTTCCATTCCATCATGCATTTCTAATGTTGGTGTAATAACAATAAGTTCCTCAGGCTTTACCCCGTCCGTTACCTCTATGTACGCGTCGTTCATAACCCCAGTTTGAACTTCTCGTCTTTCAAGCTTCCCATCTTTTAAAATATAAACAATTTTGATACCTGCTTCGTCCATTAAAGCTGGATGTGGTATCGCAATTTTTTTGTCAGAACTACCTGCTTTAATTTCTAAAGACACATGGAAGCCTTGGCGCAACTCAGTGGTATCATCTGTAATGGCAACTTTAAAGGGATACATGGTTACATTACCTCCTCCTGGACCGCCACCGAATTCTTCACCACCACCGCCGCCTTCGTTCGGAAATTGTGAGATCGATTCAACTGTTCCATTCCATTCACGATCTTTATAAACTTTTGGTCGAATAATAACCTGCTGCCCCTGTTGAATTTTAACCGTGTCAAATTCACTCATTGTCCCAATCACTTTATATGGTTGACTAGAAATAATGTGGACAATCGGTTCAGAGGCTCCCGCTTCCGTTTTGGCAACATTCTGGTTAATCTTTACAATGATCCCATCCATTTTGCTTACAATCGTCATTTCTTTTTTCTGTGAATTCAATTCTTTTATAAGGTCGTCAGTGGAAGCAATTTCAGATTTTGTACCTTCATATTGCATCTCTAGTTGTACCTTTTCGTTCAAAATCTGGTTTACGTTTTCTTGTGTAACAAGTCCTTCGACGGCACCATCTGCTGCCGTTCCCTGAGCGTCTAATTTCTTTTTCGTTTCAGCAACTCTCTTTGTAATGTCGGCAATTTGGTTTTGTTCGGTCTTTCCTCTACTTTGTAACAAGTCCTTTTGACGAACTGCCTTATTAAGTTCATTCTCTATTTTTGAAGAATCATAGATTAATAGCGGATCCCCAGCTTTAATGGCTTGGTTTTCTGTTACCTTAAATTCACTAATTTCGCCTTTTTCAGGTTCTAAAAAGACTTTCTGCTCACTTTCAGGGACAATTTTACCCGTTACAAGAATCGATTCTACCAATTCCTGTTCACTGACCTTTTGAACACTTATCCCCATTTCAACATTTTCATTTCCTGAAGTTTTTACGTCTGCTTTTGCCAAAAAGTAATAACTCCCCGTGCTGGCAATAACAAGCACCCCAACAATTGCTGCAACCCAAATCCATATCTTTTTCTTCACAATATACCCCCATCTATTCTATTATTATCCTTATCTATTACTATACCAATTATGGAAATAATTTCAAACAATACAGTTCTTTATTCCTTTTTTTTAGACATTAAAAAGGCTGGCGAGCGCGCCAGCCTTTTTCGTTATGATAGCGGAATTTCTATTTCTACAGTTACGCAAATGCCTTTTGGAAATTGGGGTTCGTTCACTCCAGCACCTCTGCATTGACCCAAATGCCTTTTCCGAATGCTCTTCGGTCATTCCAGCACCACTGCATTGACCATCACGGTTTCGCCCGATATCCCTATCATGTACCACAAAAGGTCTGATATGGTTGGGGGGTCGGTGCAGGCAACGAGCAGTATTCTGCCTGTTCCGGAGAGTAGGAGTAAGGATTCGAGAGAACATTCAAGAGACGCTCCATCACGCTGTAATCACCACGATCTACTGCCGCCTCTAGTGCCTCTTCTACTCGGTGATTTCGAGGGATTACCCCAGGATTGCTGTTCCGCATTAACTGTGTTGAGGAATCCTTCGATTCCTTCTGCCTATCACGTCTCGCTTCCCATTGCTTATACCATTCAGTGAAATCCGGTATTCCATTCAGGTCTAATTCTCTTGTTGAATCAGTCGTTAATGCTCTGAAAGTATTGGTATAGTCGGCACTATGCTTCTCCATTATATTGAGTAGGCTTTCAACAAGAGATGCGTCCTCTTTCTCTTCATTAAATAATCCTAGCTTCGCTCTCATTCCCTCTAGGAAGTTCTTTTTAAATAATCCAGCAAATTCTGAGAGCTTCTCCTGTGCAAGCGTAACTGCCTGTTCTTGATTCTCATGGATAAGCATCAGAAGTGATTCTGCTAACCGCGCAAGATTCCAAACGCCAATATTCGGTTGATTACCATAAGCATATCGACCTTGTCTATCAATGGAACTGAATACCGAAGCCGGATCATAAGTATCCATAAAGGCACACGGTCCATAATCGATGGTTTCGCCACTAATGGTCATATTGTCAGTGTTCATCACACCATGAATAAAGCCAACCAGCTGCCATTTGGAAATTAATAATGCCTGACGTTTAATCACTTCCTGGAGAAATGAAAGATATTTGTTCTCTTCATCTTCAATTTCAGGATAATGGCGTTTTATCGCATAATCGGCTAGCTCCCGAAGTTCTTCTTTGGTACCTCCGCCTGCGGCGTATTGGAAGGTTCCTACCCGCAGGTGACTAGCAGCCACACGGGTCAGAATGGCACCGGGCAGTTCAGTTTCGCGAATAATGGATTCTCCAGTTTTCACTACTGCTAAACTGCGGGTAGTTGGGATACCGAGTGCATGCATGGATTCACTAATAATGTATTCTCGCAGCATCGGTCCAAGTGCAGCTCGGCCATCGCCCCCTCGGGAGTAGGGCGTTCTCCCTGGACCCTTTAGCTGAATATCAAAACGCTGCCCCGTGGGTGTTATCTGCTCTCCAAGAAGTATAGCCCGACCGTCACCTAACATGGTAAAGTGTCCGAATTGATGACCAGCATATGCTTGTGCAAGAGGTGAAGCACCCTCGGGTATTTTGTTGCCAGCAAATATCGCTGTACCATCCTCGCTTTGCAGAGCATGTTTGTTCAGCCCTAAAGACGTTGCCAGCGGTTCATTAAAAATGATTAATTGGGGTGAACCGACCGGCGTTGGTTTCTGATTAGCAAAAAATGTTTTCGGTAGACGAGCATAACTGTTATCAAAGTTCCATCCTGAATCACTGATTTCTCTTGTCATTGTATCCTCTTTTCTCTTTTTGTCTTTTTACAAACTAGTTTATCCATTTACTATATATGTTATTTTTAATTATTGGTATGTTAGGTAAATGATTCTACTTAGGCAATTTTAAAAAAATAATCCCCACCTAAAAAGCTGGGGATTATCTAATATTTTCGAGATTTTTAAAAGTTGGAGTTGTTAGCTGTAAAAATTCAACATTTCAGGGTCTAGTCTCTGTCCCACGCTAACCGTTTATTTAAAAACCGCAAATGTACCAGCTATAGTTGTTTCAAATGCTGCTTTCACATTGGTAAATACTGCCGCTGAAACTGCCTCCCATTCCTTTGTTTCTTCATTTAAGGAATGAACAATAAGAGTATCTCTATTTTTCACCTCATTTCGTTCGATATCAAACACAACCTTTACAGACTCTTCAAATGAAATTACTTCCTTTTCATCTGCAAAAATTGCAAATTTGTAGATACTACTTACTGATTTCTCCGAATCAGCCAATTTGTTTAGTTCAATTGAAACTACTTTATCTTTAGGGACTATACATAATGGTATATACAGCTCAACATATTTGTTTTTGATTCCAAGCGATGCATTTTTTTCCTCTAACATGTGAATCTGTTCTTTTGTAAGTTGTACAGTGGCAGAGGCTGTCTTTTTAAGGTCAATAACTAACTGGCCGCCACTCTCTACCATTTCCAGATCATTGTCTGAGATTGTTGCGATGCCACCATTTACAACAGGTTTCACCACAATTTTGTTCCCTATTACATTATTTTCCTCATCACTTGGTTTACACATTTTGATTGGTGGTTCTGGTTCATCTTCTTTTACAAAGCTTAGGGTAAAATTATCATAATAGACGCCATTTGTTGTCCAGGCATTTGATACTCCCACGAATAGTTTTGCATAAGAAGCACCCTCTGGCGCTGTTGCTTTTGCGGTTACGGTTTGCCATTGGCCGTGATTACCTGTTATATGGATCAGACTATTGGCATCGTCTGTTCCTACTTGGGTTCCTGCTTCGTTAAAGAAACGCAAGAAGAAGCTCGCTCTGCCATCAACTAAATACATATCAGTTGTGGCGGAATACTCTACCCCCTCCCTAATCTTAATGGAATCACTGTGTACATGCACTGGTCCTGCTGTTGCTGTATCCACGATTTTTAAGCTATGTTTACCTTTACTCGCTCGTTCTGTGCTTACTCCAAATGAAGTCCCTGGTGTTAAATCCTTATATAACAACGACCAACCTTCAATCATACCATTTACTGTTGGAACTTCAAAACTATTATTTGTAATCGTCAAATATTGCTTTGTTGGATCTACCGGTTCTTCTGGTTCTTCTGGTTCTTCCACCATTCTTTCATACGTTAAGGTAAAGTCATCAAAATACGCACCATTTGTCGTGAAGAAATTGGAGGCTCCTGCAAACATCCGAGCATATTTTGCTCCCTCAGGGGCTGTTACGACTGCTTTTACCGTTTGCCACTCTTTGTGACCGCCACGGACATGAATAATATTGACACCATCTTTATCAGTACCGACCTGTTTTCCTGCTTCATCAAAATAGCGTAAGAAGAAGCTTACACTTCCATCCTCTAAAAAGAGTTGAGACGAAGCTGTATATTCAATCCCTGCCTCAATTGGAATCAATTCAGATTGCGTAAATACCGTTTCATTTTGAGCTGTATCGACTACTTTTAAGCTGTTATTTCCTGTCTTGCTGCGTTCACCGCTAACAGTATAGGAGGCATTAGCCGAGAAATTACCAAACAGGGATGACCAGCCTGGAATGGTACTATTCACTATCGCGTCTTCAAATCCTCTATTAGTAATTGGCACGTCAACAACCTCTACTACTGGTTCTTCTGGATTTACAACCGTTCCACCTTCAATTACTGGAACCATTTTTAAAATAGTCGTGCTGTTATCAAGGAAGTAGATGTTTTCATTCCCATTGGCATCTTTAGCAAGCACCATGAAGTCCACCTCTGGTGCAGAATCGATTAAGGTAACATGCTTGAGATCCACAGAATTCGGATCAACAACGGTTAACTTTCCAGCAAGGTCTGTATAAAGCAATCCATCTTTACCAAACTCAATGTGAACTGGTCTCCACATTCCTCTATTTTTCACGTTTGGATAAAAGTTCTTATATTTCACAACCTCATACGTTTCTGGGTTCATCGCAAACAAGATTCCATCAACAGCCCCCCATAATAGACCATCCTTATCAAATGTTAGCCCACTAATCATTGGAGGAGCATCAAGCTCTGGCAGATTGAGTTCAAATTCCGTTATCTTTTGTTTCCCTTCAACATCCCATACAAATATTTTTGCCTTTTGGGCAGTTGGTTGGATGTCCAACCCACCTCGAATGGAAGTAGAACCGTAAATCTTACCATCTTTGTAGGCAAGTCCAACCACACTTTGATCTTGAACCACATTTCTGTACGTTTCTCTTTCACCTGTTTTAGGGTCATAGATAGTAAGAGAGCCACCTAATTTTTTATAATCTGGAATGGTACCAATTAATAGTTTATTATTGTCAAATTCCATAATGTATGGACGATCTTGTTCATATTCTTCTTTTAAGTTAAATAGAGTTTCTGTCACAAGTGTATCTGTGTTCATTCTTTGAATAACAGCACCTGGATAAACTCCAAAGTACATGTCTGTACCATTTCCTGCTACCATTCCCTCTGCTTGTCCTTGGGAATACGAAACAAATTGCTTCGTTTTCGGATTAAACTTTGCCCCTTTTGGCCCTCCAGGATAAGTGGTCATATATAGGTTTCCATCAGGACCCTTTCCAAGATTGTGCAAGGTTAGAGGTTTTGCCTCCATAGCGGTTGGCAGGTTCGTCGTCTTGTTGGTCTCCAAATTTGCTGCAAAAACTTGTCCAGCTCTCGTCATTGTGACTAAAGATAAACCTGGTAGATCCTGTCTACCTAAATCAACAAATGCTCCGCCTCTCCATCCCGCTGCGTATCTAATTCCAGTTTCTCTAGTATCAAGTGTATTGATATCGATTTCTAGGATATGGCGATTATATATCACATATGCCTTGTCACCATTTATAGGGAGCTGGATGAAACCAAATGCACCGAAATCATCGACAGAACCGTCTCCATTTTTGCCTAGCTTTTTATCTACCCATGATTGTGTCGTAAGATCATAAAATAGGAGAGCACTTTCTCCACCATCATCGAACCTTACGAAAAGGTATTTCCCAACAACCGCCATATCATAAGCAAATTTCACTTGTTCGATGGGCTTACCAATAATGTCAGGAACATTTTTTGTAATGTCCTCCTTTTCCTTCGTTTCTGCATTAATACGATATACCTTTCCTGATACACCTAAGCCTGCATAGAGATAGCCATCGTGATAGGCTAAGGAACGGACATAGCTGCCTTCCCCTTCATCAATTTTTCCATAGTCATTAAATGAGTTGGTTGCCACATCATATTTAACGACTCTACCATCTCTATCAGCAAAGGTACCCAAATAGACGTTACCATGTTCATCGGTCGTACTGCTCCAAAGCTGATGTCCAGCAGCAGGTACACCTATTTTCTCAACCTTTTTTGTACTTGGAGTATAGCTCCATAATTCTCCTACATTACCGACACCGAGTCCCGCTATGTACACCGTTCCATTTGGTGCAATAGAATGAGACCAAACCTGACTGATATCTCCTACTTGCTCGGAAAATATCAGTTTATTATCTTTTATATCTACAACATTAAACCTCCCACCATTTGCTGTTGCATAGACTACATCCCGACCGTTTTCTTTCCCAAAAACGGCACTTGTTAACGCCACATCTGAGGCAGCAACTCCCATTTCAACTACTTCCTTAAAGCCCCTGTTATTAAGCTTTGCAACAACAGTCTCATCAGATTCAGCAAAAATATTAGCGGGCAGTAACGAAACAATTAGTACAAAGCTTAATAGACTTGAAAGAATACGAGTAAAACCCTTCCCTTTCATAAAAAAACCCCTTTCTTTTATTTGTTATCATACATTTTCATTATATTTCAAATAATCTGTCTATAAATTGACTTTAAGGTATCCATGACCTTCTAATAAAATTGTGAAAATAAAAAGCCCAGTCCTATTGAACTGAGCTACTTCAAAATTATGTTTAAAAGCATCTTCTGGTACTACACTTGTTAGACGTTTTTCATTCCAAAACGGACCTATTTGTACTTAAACTTACCCATAGCTCCATTTCTGACTCCAATTGATTACTTAATTTGGTTTTCCTAAAATATAACCTATTAAGTTCCTCATGATCGATTAAGTCTTGAGCCATGAATAACTCAATTTCTTTTATTTCTTTTTCAAGATTTTCAATCCTTGCAAAAGCTTTAGCCATGGCAGCTTCCTCGTTTATATCTTTAGGTTTTTTCTTTTGTTCCTTTTCCTTTTGACGTTTTATGTCCGGTTCATTTATTGAAAGCTGCCTTAATTCTTCTTGTTTAATATTTTTATAATAATCGTAATTTCCAGCATAGCTGTTAAACCTTTGGCCCTCAACTGCAATAATTCTTTCCCCAATTTTATTGATAAAATATCTGTCATGGGAGATAAAAAATATCGTACCTTTAAAATCTTCAAGAGCTTCTTCCAATGTTTCAATGGAGTCAATATCAAGATGATTGGTCGGCTCATCCAAGATTAATAAATTTATGTCTTGATATAACAGCATGGCAAGCTTTAACCTAATTCGCTCCCCGCCTGACAAGTGCTTTACTTTTTTGTAGGGGCTCTTTTTATAAAACATAAATTTGGATAGATATTCCCTAGCTTTCCCCTCCAGTATCGATATATCTTCCCTAAAAGCCTCTAGTACCGTTTGTTCTTCATCCTTAAACGTAATCTTTTGAGGCAAATAGGCTGCTATCACATTCGCACCTAATTCCACCATACCTTGGTCAGGCTGCTCTTCTCCTAAAAGCATTTTTAAGAAAGTGGTTTTTCCACTTCCATTTGGACCGACAAGTCCCACTCTTTCACCATAATAAACCATTAAATCTGCGTCCTTTAAAATAATCTTATCCTGATATCCTTTTGAGAGTCCTATTGCTTTGATGGTTTCATTACCAGACCGTTGTCCTTCCTTAAAATCAAGTCTCATATTTCGTCGTTCAAAAACTGGTTTATCTATTTGTTCCATTTTATTAAGCTTCTTTTGAATACTAGCTGCTCTTTTAAAGAACTTATTATTATCAGCCCGCATCGCCCAGTCTCTTAGACTTAAAACCTGCTTTTCCATGTTATTGATTTTTTTCTGCTGTTCCCGAAAATGCTCATATTGAATCCGCATATTTTCTTCTTTTTGACGAACAAATGAAGAATAGTTGCCCTTATAGGATATCGATTCCATATCCTCTATCTCCACAATTTTCGTGACAACATGATCCAAAAAATATCGGTCATGGGATACGATAATGACAATACCCTTATAGCTTCTAAGAAAGCCCTCGAGCCATTCAATTGCGTCCATATCTAAATGATTCGTTGGCTCATCCAACAGCAATATATCCGGATTATGAATCAGAAGTTTACCAAGCACGACTGTTGTTTTTTCACCACCGCTCAGTACATCAAAATCCTTGTTTAAAAAACTTTCTGTAAAATTCAAACCAGTGCAAACCTTGCTTACTTTCTCTTCTCGCTCGTATCCACCCTTTACTTCAAAAAGTTGAACAAGGTCACTGTACTTAGTTAAGGTTTTTTCGAGGGCAGTGTCCTCGAGCGTTTTCATTTGCTCCTCTAATTCACGCATTTGACTCTCTATCATATCAACCTCTGCAAACGCTAAGTTTAAAACATCCATCACTTTTAAACCTTGCGGATACACAGGGGATTGTTCAAGATAAGCCTTTGTGGCTCCTCTTGGCAGGTTTATCAGACCTTCATCATATCCAGGGCTTGAGGTTTGCGGGTAACCGGGATAATAGTGCATCTTTTCGATTCCCGCGATAAGTTTAAGAATCGTACTCTTGCCGCTTCCGTTAGCACCAACAATACCAACTTTATCTCCCTCATATGCTTCAAAGGTTATATTATTAACCACAAGCGTGGCTTCCATGAATTTTTTCACGCCAGTTAATTTCATTTCTAACATAAAAATTCCTTCTTTCCTCCATAATTAAGGTTACGCCCTTTATGGACAGGAAAAAGAAGACTTGCATTACTTATTTTTATTAAAGAAGGGCTGTGTTAATGAATACTGTTGATTTGAGAACTTGTTGATTGGAGCGAAAGGCACTCGACTCCTGCGGGATGTACGAGCTGAGTGAGACCCCGCAGGTGTGAAGCTGTAAGGATGCTCACGGGTGAGCCCGCGGAAGCGTAGCGCCTGTAGCGCAAATCAACAGCCAAGTTTAATACAGCCTAAAAATAAAAAGACCATAAGAAGAGGTTTCTTCTTACAGTCTAAAATAATCAATCAATAAAATTTACGAAAGCTAGGCATAGCAAAAAAATCTATAGATTATGCCTATAACCTTCCACCAGTAGTAGTAAAAACTGGTACAAATAAATTAAATTTTGATTTTAGTAAAGTAAGTACCTTCTAATTGCCTGATTCATAAAGAGCATAACAAATAAACCTAACTTTAATAGGTAATTGAACACTCTAAACAAAATCCCTATTCATTTCTAAAATGAATTTTCATTAGCAATTAGTTGGTTCCATATACTTACTTTCCTCCTTCAAAATTTTCTTTATTATCCCATGATTTCATTTTTTTGTAAATAGATGCTCAGTTAAAATTTCAGTGAACTTCTCTTTGATTTCATCGCTGGTAACAATGCCTCTAACGGAAAAACCTTTTGTTTTGATGATTAATTCATAGCCATTGTTCACTTCCTTTGAATACCCATAGAGTTTATGGTTTAAATCAATAGGAATGATCTGAAATGATTTTACACTTTTCCATGGAACAAAACGGCTGCCGCTTAGGACACCCTCCTTAGAGAAAGCGAACATATTAAAAAGATCATGTGAATAAGTAAGAGGTAAAAACATCAATAAATAGAATTGCCAATCGAGATGGTTGATGAACACACCTACGATAAACAAAACAATTACTAACACCAGCATGGCACCATATGTAACGATACCCAATTTTTGCTCAGAGTATATTGGGAGAGCTACTGTTTTCTGAGGGTGCCTTCTTATAAAAGTTAGCTCCTCACTTTTCACAGGAACGATCACGTCATGGTTCATTTTTATTAAGATTAGAATAAACTTATAGCTATGGTATCCAATGACAATAAAAAACAGAGTATCAAAAAAAATCTTCATTTCGTCCCCCTTTTCTAACTTTCTATTAAAATATTCAAGTTAAACTCGTTACTAGTTTATATACGATTCATAAACTATTTTGGTCTCACTTTTTAACCTTTAAAGCTAAGTTTATTAAACCACCATCTAAAAGTATTGACGTGGTTGTTATACATTCATGGTTGACTGCACACAAAAAATCCCCCAAACTCTTAGTCTGAGGGGAAATATTAAGCAAGCCATTATTCATAAAAGGAATCTGAATTACTTTAGTAAATGCCCACGGCATCAAATCCAGAATTCGTTGCTGACACTTCCGCGCTTCCTTCACCATAAAGATCAATCGCAGACTGAACAATTGCCTGACGGGCATCGCTGAAATCAGAATTAGCGGTTAAATATACCGTTAAAGCTCGATAGTAAATTTGCCCTAATTTTTCTCTTCCAATTTCTTGACCAATCAAATATGCAGCATGGTTTGTAATCGAGGAGTTAACATGAACACCACCGCCATCTACAGAAGTTGGCATATTATAAAACTCGTCCATATGGTCTGGATAAACTCCGCCATTTGTACTATACGCCCTTCTTTGCTCGTTGCTGACGACAACACTGTTTGGATTACTTAAGCTACGCAATACGGTTACACCATCAGCTTTAGCGGCTGGTGCCATAATATCCTCGCCCATTTCCCAATCACTATCATCAACGAGTGCGCCAAAGACGTCTGCAAACGATTCGTTTAGTGCTCCAGACTGATTGCGGTATACTAAATTTGCAGAATGAGTGATCACACCATGAGTCATTTCGTGTGCAGCAACATCAAGACCAGCCGATAGAGAAGTCATGAACACACCGTCACCATCACCATAAGTCATCCAACGTCCATTCCAGGAAGCATTGTTATAATTGTTACCATAGTGAACTCTAGAAATGATTGCCATTCCTTCCCCATCAAGGGAATTGCGGCCATGCTCATTTAGGTAATACTCATATACCTTTTCAGAATTATAGTGTGCATCTACAAGCGCTCGATCATAGTCACCGATAAATGCAGCAGAATTCCCAACATAAACAGTATCATTACTAGAAGTGTTATCATTTTTAGCATCGTACGTTATGATTCCTCCAAGGTTTTCATGAGAGTAATCCGCTAACGCAAACTTCGTTCCAGCATTCGGTTCCTTCACTTGGGTAATATGTAATTCCCTGTGCTCACCATGTACACCTTTTCCAGCACCTTTTTGTGTTTTCATTTCATCAGCATGCATTAAGCCATTATACTTATCAATAACTTGTCCAGTCTTCACATCCACAAAGACAAACCAGTTTCCAGGTTCATTCCCCATGAAGTTAACATTCACTTTATAGGCTGTATAATTCTCCCCTTCGAAAGGAAGGACAACAAGCTCAGTAGTTGGCTCATAGGTCAGCTCGTCTGGAGCATTGACCGAGGATAAAGCCGTCTTTAGTGCAGATTCACTACTTAAAGAAGCAGCTGTGTCCACTGCATCATCGGCAACCGTCTGATTTACTCTTCCGTTGACGGATACGACCTCATTATCCTTATTAAAATGAACAACAACCTCTGCCCCTTCAACGTTCACTCCATTTACTGTCTGATTAAAGCGGACGTGGGTCATACCCAGTTTATCTTTTTGTACACTCTTCACTTTTAAATTCTTATCCGGATTATTAATCCCGGTTTTAGCTTTGTTTTTCTTCAAATAATTAATTGCTTCGGATGAGCTACTAGATGCGAATTTCTCTGCAAATCGCTCCTTCACAAATAATGGAACACTTGCTTTCTCATTCCACTCTTTAGAAGCTTGTAAACTGCTAACAACCTTTGAATCAGTGGGCTGTGCAAATACACTACTAACTGGAATAGAGCCTACCAACATTGCGGTCGACAGAGCTACAGGTATAATAAACTTTTTCTTCATCACTCGATACCTCCTATTATTCTCTACCAAGTTTATTATAGGTTTATAGAAATTAAATAACATGAATAATTGTAATTATTTTAATATTATAAAAACTAGAATAAACAACCTACCTAAATTAAACAATATAGGTATAATCTACCAATACTTTATGGAAAACCACAAAAAATCCCCCAAACTCTTAGTCTGAGGGAAAATAAACGTACTTCCATTTTTACTAAATTCTATTATATGTTTTATTTAGAATGGGTTCGTTGCCAACATGCTCGCTGTTTTCACATATATACGCGGATGCAATTTTAATTGAGCTACAATAAATTCAGCAATATCTTCTGGCTGCATATATTTTTCTTCATTGTTTTCAGCAATCAAGTTCGTATTAACCGCTAATTCAGTAGCAACCGTACTTGGCGTTAACGTTGTAACTCGAATATTATTCCTCCGGACTTCTTGTGCCAATGATTCCGTTAACCCAATTAATCCGAATTTAGATGCACTATATGCACTAGATGTGGCCGCACCATTTAACCCATTGGTAGATGAAATATTAATAATATCTCCACTATTTTTTTCAATCAGTTGAGGAAGAACCGCACGTGTCATATAATAGGGACCCATCAAGTTGACATCGATGATCCTTTTCCATTCTTGTGGATCCATTTCTAAAAGTGTTGCGAATCTGCCAATCCCAGCATTATTAATCAAAATATCAGCTGTTCCTAGCTCTTCAGTAATTTTTTTAACAGCCTGCTCTACTTCATCCTGCGAGGAAATATCTACTGCTGCATATGCTGCTTTAACCCCTAAAGCTTCCACACTTTTTACAACTTCCTTTAAATCAGCCTCTGTCCGAGCAAGTAATCCAATATGTACACCTTCATTTGCTAATGCAATCGCAACAGCCTTGCCAATCCCTCTTCCTGCACCAGTTACAAACGCTACTTTTCCTTCTAATGTTTGTGCCAAGATAAACAGCTCCTTTTCAACTATCATTATATTATTGTGGAAAAAATATTCTAACAATATGCTCGGAAAACCTAACCTTAGAAAAAAACACAGGAAATAAAGTGTTTATACAAAAAATAATGCAAAAAGAAATCCCTCGAACCAGCGGATCGAAGGATTTCATTCTAAAGAACTTTACAATTAATATACATCTCGCTGATAACGCCCAGTCTTTTTCATATTATCAAGATATGTTTCAGCTTCCTCGCGGGTACAAGCACTTTCTTTTTCGATCACACTAATAAGTGCTTCGTTAACGTCCTTCGCCATCCGTTCTTTATCCCCACAAACATAGAAATGAGCGCCATTTTCAAACCACTCAAATAGCTCTTTGCTATTTTCAAGCATTTTATGCTGTACATAAACTTTTTGGTCTGCATCACGGGAGAAAGCAGTGTCAAGCTTTGTCAATATCCCATTTTGTTGGTAATTTTCTAATTCATTTTGATAAAGAAAATCTGACCCTGCATGCTGATCCCCAAAAAATAACCATGACCGTCCTGCTGCTTTAGATATTGCACGTTCCTGGATAAAGGAACGGAATGGTGCAATCCCAGTTCCAGGACCAACCATGATAATATCCTTATCTTCGGACTCCGGCAAATAGAAATGTTTATTCGGCTGCACAAAGACAGGAAGCGTATCTCCTTCTTGAACACGTTCTGCACATAAGACAGAACAAACACCTTTTCGTTCCCGATCATATGCATTGAATCTTACAGCACCAATGGTTAGATGAACTTCATCTGGATTAGCTGCCATGCTGCTTGCAATAGAATAAAGACGCGGTGTCATTTTTCTTAATAACGAGACGATTTCCTGGGCAGAAGCCTTCCACGGTCCAAAATCTCGTAACATATCTAGCAAATCGCGCCCATTGCAATACTCTTTTAGCTGTACTGCATTTTCAACCAAAACAAGTTGTTGTAACTTTTCATTTTCTGTAAATGCTGCTGCTTGTTGTAAAATTTTCTTCGTCAGTAGTGTAATTTCAAAGTACGCTGTTAGCGCTTCCTTTAGTGGAAGTGTCTCACCTTGCTTATTAATCATTACATCGGTTTCTTCATCCCATTCCATTTCCATTAGAAGAGAATGTACAAGATCCGGATCATTAGCAGGAACAATACCAAGTGCATCACCTGGGGCATAAGAAAGACCTGAACCTTCTAAGGATAATTCGATATGTCTTGTTTCTTTACTAGAACCTGTTCCATTTAAGTTTATATTTTTAAGAACCTTTGCTTGAAATGGATTGTTTCTAGAGAATGGTAGCGTGTCACTTTTGGCATTTCTAGGGTTTTCCAAAGTAGTTTGCATTGTTCTTAACCTCCAAAAGTTATTATAATTAAAGAATAGCACAGCTATTATCATATCAGATGTGTATTTTGACACACAACATGTATCTATCCTTAAATAAATAGTTCCATTATTGAGATAATTATCGCCCTGCTTGATAAAGATAGACGAAAAAAAGGAACAGGATAATATCCTATTCCATAATCACACAATATAAGAATTTATTATGCCTCTTTTGTATGTTTCTGTTCCATTAATAAACTTCCGCCATACGAAATTTCCTTAATTGTCACTGGTACTTCTCCTGTTGGAACTTTTAACAACAAGGTTTCACCGATATTCTTAAGGAGTAGCTGCTTTCCTACCGGAGTTAAAAAGGAAATAAACCCAGAATCTGGATCAGATTGTTCTGGGAGACAAATGGTATAATCCTCGGCTTCATGATCCTCTTCATACCACACTGTGACCTTTGTCCCTATATATACTTTTGGAAAGGCTGATATAACCTTCTTTTTGCTATTCTCTTTTAATAGCTCCTCAACTTCTAGGGTGTATATATTAAAAAAGTGCTTTACTCGTTCCTGCACTGGAGTTGAGGAAATATAGAGGTTCGTTAGCTCTTTGATATTTTCATCAATATAAACCAACTGTTGAACGAAATCTTCCTTATTCTGAGGTACACTATGGTTCATAATAGATAACCCCCAAACTTGGATTAAACCTTTTGAAACTTTTTGTAAACCTTTTCATTTGAATTCCTCCTTATAAAAAAATAAGACCTCCTGAAATATTGGCGTAACAGCAATCCTGTATAGGAAAGAAGCAACGCCTTTTAACCAAGAAAGGTCTTATAATAATATTAACATATATAGGTAAATAAGTCCTATTTGATGCAGATCAAATATACGTGACTATTTGTGATCATATACTTCTTCCTGGTACACTTCATTCAAGTCATCCCTAACACTTTCTTTTGCAAGGGGAACATTTGAGCGGTACGCGGCACGGACAATCACATGTGCTGATACAGGTGCGGTAAGAAAGACAAAGAAAATCCCAAGAAATAAGCGAATGCTAAAATATCCTTCCAAGATAAAAAAGAGAAATGTTCCTACCAGAATAAACAGAACACCCATTGTTGAACCCTTTGAAAGTGCGTGGGCACGGGTATAAAGATCAGGGAGACGAATAAACCCGATTGCACTTAGAAAACTAACGATTGTCCCAACTAAGATTAAAAAAACGGCAACCAATTCAATCTGATTGATTACGTTCAATGACCACACCTCTTTCAATAAATCTTGCAAAGGCAATTGTCCCAATAAAGGAGAGAATTCCTATTAATAAAATCACTTCAAAAAATCCCGTACTCCTCATCATAACTGAAAATATGGCTACACCTGATATTAAATTAATTCCTAACGCATCCAGAGCCTGAACCCGATCCGGTGCAGTTGGCCCCTTTACCAAACGGAAGATCGTAACAAAAATAGCAAAGCTTAAAAAAGTTAAGGAACAAAGTAATATACCTTGTATCATGAACGTGTCACCTTCTTTATCGCATTTTCAAATTTAATTTTAGATAGAAGAACTGCGTCACTTGATTCCGGGATATCCATCGCATGGATATAAAACTTTTTACTGTTTGCAGCAACTTCAACCACCACCGATCCTGGTGTCAACGTTAACAGTAATGCGAGTAAGGTAACCTCCAAATCCCCTTCTAACTCTGTCTCAAGTGTAAAGATGCCCGGAGTTACATTGATCTTAGGGCGTAGTACCTGTCGAATAACTAAAATACTAGACGTAAATAATTCATAAATAAAGACGAGAAAAAGTTGAATGATAGCTAGTAAGGTAACCAAATAAAACTTCGTAGGAAGGTATCTTCTCAGGATAAAAAGAACCAATAAACCAAATAAATAACCGCTAAAAAACGTTAATACACTCCAATCATCCTGAAGAAACATCCAGATGATACCGATGAATAAATTAACTAATACTTGCATGGGCATTGCTACCACCTCTTTCCATCATGCATCTCCAATCGTCTATTGCCCTAGACTGCTGCCCAATACGGCCTCAATATAAATACGCGGGTTCATCAACCCTTCAACTGCATAATCAACATAAGCATGAATTCCTTCTGCACCTAATCCCAGGGCAATCGTTAACAATGTAAGGATTCCAATAGGCAGCAATAATCCCTTGGTTGTCCCTTTCTCTTTCTCCTCTGTTAGGTACGTATAACCCCAAAAGCTATTCATAAAGATTTTCATAATTGAATACAAAACCATCAGGCTGGTAAGTAGTCCAATTCCCCCCAACCAAAAATATCCTGCTTCAAAAGTTCCTTTTGAAATGAAAATTTTCCCTAAAAATCCGCTTAATGGCGGAATTCCAGATAACGATAATGCGCCAATAAAAAACATCCAGCCTAATCCTGGGTGTAATCGGATCAGACCACTTATTTCATTAAGTTTACTCGTCCCTGTAAGATGGATAATGGTCCCGCCTAATAGGAAAATAAGCGCTTTTACAATCATATCGTGAATTAAATAATATAAGGCCCCTGTCATTCCTTCCGTTGTAAAAGAAGCGACTCCCGCTAAAATAAATCCAACACCTACAATTACGTTATAGGTAATAATCTTTTTTATATCCCCGTAGGCAACAGCACCTATTGCTCCTAATAGCATGGTTAGAGCTGACATAATCCCTATTATCAAATGGGTTACTTCTGGGTCATGATAAAAAATAAGCGTAAAAACTCTGATAATCGCATAGATTCCTACTTTTGTTAATAGTGCAGCAAATATAGCGGCAATGGCAGTCGGCGGAGCACTGTATGAACCAGGAAGCCAAAAGAATAGAAATAAACCAGCTTTTAAACTAAACACAATTAAAAATAATATCGCTACCGTATTCATTAGCCCCTCTTGCCCAACCTCAGCCACACGTATAGATAAATGAGCAAAATTCAACGTTCCTGTCATTGCATATAAAAAGGCAATGGCAACAAGAAAAAGAAAGGAGGAGATAATATTTATCAAAATATATTTAATGGACTCCCTAAGTTGAATTTTAGTCCCTCCAAGGGAAATTAAGACGTAAGAGGAGACGAGCATGACTTCAAAACAAACAAATAAATTAAAAATATCACCTGTAAGAAAGGAGCCATTTACTCCAGTGACAAGGCACAAAAACAGCGGGTAAAAGTAGTAAGATTCTCGTTCCCTCCCAATGGAGTGAAAAGCATATAACAAACAGCACAAGGAAACCATACAGGTCACGAGAACAAGTACAACAGAAAACATATCCGCCACTAAACTTACCCCAAACGGGGCTTCCCATCCTCCTAAATGAAGGATTTGTATCCCATCTTTGTCAATTTGAACCATCAAGTAAATAGCTACAGCACCAACCACTACAGTTGAAAAAACACTAAGAAATCTTTGGAGTTTAATTTTCTTCTTAAAAATCACCATGAGCATTCCCATTATAATGGGAATACTTATCGGTAATATTACTAAATTATTCATTCTCAATACCTCTCAGTTGCTCTGTATCATCCGTGCCTAAAACTTTATAAGCCCGGTAGCTCAGTACAAGAAAAAGAGCTGTTGTAGCAAAATTTATTACAATCGCTGTTAAAAGAAGTGCTTGGGGCAATGAATCTGCATAGGTTAGATTCTCTATTCCAAGGAGCGGTGGACCACCTTTTTTTAACCCGCCCATCGTGATGATGAGCAAATTAACACCATGACCAAGAATCGATGTTCCTAAAATGATTCGTAATAAACTTTTCGTCAAGATCAGATACACGCCAATGGCAAATAAAATTCCAACAAGGAAAGACATTAATGTTTCCATTATTGATCATCACCTATACTTAAAATAATCGTGATGGAGGTTCCAATTACCGCCAATGCTACTCCAATATCAAAAAGTACGGCTGTCGCAAGCTCAGTCTTTCCGAATATAGGAAGATTAAAATATCCAAAGGCTTGAGATAAGAAAGGCAAATCAAAAGCCAGAGAGCCGACCCCTGTCCCAACAGAAATTAATACCCCTACAGCAGCCAAAACTTTAAAATCCACCGGAATAATTTTCCGAACCGTTTCAATATCATAAGATAAAAACAATAGGATTAAGGCAGAAGCGAAGGCAAGTCCGCCGATAAAACCACCACCTGGATAATGGTGACCAGAAATAAAGAGATTAATGGCAAACGTAAGGATGATGACCACAGCAACTTTTGACACGCTTCTTATAATGACGTCATTTGGTTCCTTCATTATGATCACTCCCTTCTTCTCTTCTTAGCTTTATTAAGGTGAAAACCCCTAGTCCAGCAATGGTTAATACAAGAATTTCAAGCATCGTATCAAACCCTCGAAAGTCAACAAGAATGGCATTTACAATATTTTTTGCTCCCGCCAGCTCATAAGCGTCTTGATAGTAACTCGAAATCGATTCAAATGCGCGATTCCCATTTGCAGATAATGCAACAATGGTAACAGCGATACCAACACCAATGGCGATAATAGCATTAACCACTTTAAATCTTACAGTGCTGATTTCCTTCCGCAGCTGCGGTAAGTGGTAGAAACACAACAGAAATAGTACTGTTGTTACGGTCTCTACTACTAATTGGGTTAAGGCCAAATCTGGAGCTCTGAATAAAACAAAGAAAAATGAGACAAGAAACCCAAGGCCCCCAACAGCAACGATGCTAGTAAGCCTGTTTTTTGAAAAAAGAACAGTTAATGCTGTAATGACCATGGAAATCATCAAGCCTGCTTCAAAAAAGTTTACAGGGGCGTCATTAGATGGATCAAATGAAAAACCATCAAAAAGCCACATCGTTACACCTGTAAGAAGAATGATAAATAAGAAAATATATACGAGGTAATCACGAATAGATCCCGTCATATAACGATTTGTAATGATTCGAGACACATTCTCCATCTTTTCTAAACTAAGATTATAAAGATTATTAAACGTGAGCTCTTCTGGATAAATTCGATAGATTCGATACCACTTTTTCAAATAAATATACAATAGTGTTCCGATACCTATGACACCTATGGTCATAAATAGCTCTGTATTCCAACCATGCCAAGCACTTATTTTGACATTAAGTTCACCTGCTTGAGCAAGAGTCGGCAAAACAGCAGCAAAGGCTGGTTTTAACAGAAGGTTGGATAGGACATTAGGAAAAAAGAATATCACAATAACAAGAAAACCGAGAACGAGTGGGGGAATTAACATCCCAATCGGTGCCTCATGCACTACCCTGCCAAGTTTTTCTGGCTTATTTTTCCCCCTAAAGGTCTTAAATACTAATATCATGCTGTATATAAATGTAAATACACTAGCTACCCAAGCAATGACAGGAATCAGAGCAATAAGGGAGTCGCCATTAAAAACAGTCAATTTCGAAGCATTTAATACTGCTGTAAAGAACATTTCTTTACTTAGAAAACCATTAAATGGAGGAATACCCGCCATTGCAAAACTGCCAATTACCGTAAGGGTGAAGGAGATGGGCATTAGGTGCATTAGCCCGCCTAATCTTCGAATGTCACGTGTTCCGGTTTCATGGTCAATAATTCCAACAACCATAAACAGGCAGCCTTTAAATGTCGAATGGTTTACTAAGTGAAAAATTGCAGCAAAAATCGCTGCGGCATAAACGGATGATTCATCACCGATGCCGTCATACAACGACGCAGATCCTAAACCAAGCAGGCTCATGATTAATCCGAGCTGGCTTATGGTCGAGTATGCTAGTAACGCCTTAAGATCCGTTTGTCTTACAGCATTGACAGAGCCATATAATAGAGTGATGATTCCCACACCCGAGACCAGCCAGAACCATTCTACTGATCCGCCAAAAATGGGTGTTAGTCGGGCAACCAGGTAGATACCTGCTTTAACCATCGTTGCGGAATGCAGGTACGCACTAATTGGCGTAGGAGCCTCCATTGCGTCTGGTAACCAAATACTGAATGGAAACTGTGCTGACTTTGTAAACGCACCAAGAAGAATCAAAATCATTGCCGGAATAAACAATGCGTGTGATGGAAACAGCGCTGCCTTACTCACCATTTCACGGATACTATACGTATCAGAAATCATCGCAAGCATAATAAAACCTGCCAGCATGGCCAGTCCGCCAAAAATCGTAATTAACATTGACTTTTGGGCTCCATACCGTGATTTTTCTCGTTCATACCAATAGGCAATTAATAAGAAGGAGGATACACTGGTCAATTCCCAGAATACGTATAAAACAAAGATATTATCCGAAAACACCACTCCGAGCATGGCTCCCATAAATAACAGCAGATAAACATAGAAATTATGAAGCGCCTCTCGATGTTTTGACATATAGTAAATAGAATAGAGGATAACCAAAGCGCCGATGCCGGAAATTAACAATCCAAACACGAGACTTAAACCATCCACATGGGTTGTAAAGTTAATATTATATGATGGCAGCCAAGGAACACTTTCAAATACTGTATTCCCACTGGATATTTTGGGAATAAAGGTTATTAGATAAGCAAAGATCACTAACGGTATGATCAGCACAAACCATCCCGTATGAATCCTCGGGGTAAATTTCTTATAGATATACGGCACTGCCATAGCAAAAATAAATGGCAGCAATATTGTTACATGTAACCAAGACATCGTAACCCTCCCTTAAAGATGAATATAAAAATGACATTTAATTTAATTGATTGACTGAAACGAAAGCATGCGCTATAGTCATACATAATTATGGTAAGTGGTAGATTACTGGATTTTATTCATATCCAGCATGAGGTGAACAAATAATGAAAAAGATTAAAGGACGCATGGATGAAAGTATCCTCGTCTGTGTATATTATGGTCCTAATGGTGAACGTCTCATTCAACGGGGTTGTAAGATTGCTACTATGCTTGATTGTCCTCTTTACATCCTTACTATTGATCCTAAACCGTTTGATGATTTGGATGCTGAAAAGACTAGTTATATTACAAGATGGAAACAGTTAGCAGATCAGCATAGTGCTGAAGCCTTTATTATGAAAGATGATGAACACAGACCAATATCAAAGGTTATTGCAGAGGTTGCGAGAGAAAAGAATATTACTCAAATCATTCTTGGGCAAACAGCACAAAGCCGTTGGGAACAAATTGCAAAGGGGTCTATTATTAACTCTTTACTTCGTGAAATTCCCTTTGTTGACCTGCACATTATTTCAGTATCAAGGTATCTTAAAAATCCTGATAGACATTTTGAAAAAGGAGTACGTGCTTATCTAATCAAGGAGCACGACCAATACCGCCTTATTTTTAAACATACAAAGGATATTGAATTTGAAGGAATTTTCTTTAAGGAATTTGGAACTGATTTTAATAACGGCATTTTCAAATTTATGAAAGACCAGGAAACATTACAAGTTCAAGTGCATGAGGACATTGTTTCGGACTTAGCAAATGTTGAAATGAATACTAATGCTGATGACGAATACTTATAAGAGCTTCCTCCCATTGATGGGAGGATTTTTTTATTTATGGCTGTGTTAAAATAGACTGTTGATTTGAGCTCCA
>NZ_JBALNQ010000040.1:109737-110121 GCF_036961885.1 Neobacillus niacini
ACAGGTTATAAAATCAAAAATATTCTTTAACGCAGCCTTATTTATAAATTCACATCCACTTTAATAATACCTTGGTCATGTTTATCTATGCCTATATAGCGTAAGGTTTCGGCGGGGGACGTATGATGATAAATGTCCTTTATAATGGAGATCGCTATGCCTTTCCGATACGCATGATATCCAAATGTTTTTCGAAGGGTGTGCATTCCAATCTTTTCTATTATTCCCACTTCTTCTGCTGCTTTATGGATAATCCGATAAGCCTGCTGGCGAGTAATCGGTTGATTGTTTTTTTTCGACTTAAACAAATAGTCATTTTCAGTGAATGTCAGGCTGCTCAAATATTTTTCTAGCTCGATGTGTATGGCATTATTTATATAATGC
>NZ_JBALNQ010000040.1:110131-110459 GCF_036961885.1 Neobacillus niacini
GCCATCACGTAACCACTTTTTTCATCCCTTAGATTTAAAAATTCCTTAATCTGCTCCCCATCCCATACATCGATAATTTTTAAAGAAAGCAAATCACTAACCCTTATACCTGTATTAATTCCAAATACAAAAAGCAATACATCTCTTTGTGATTGATTCCTTAGTATGCCCTTTATGGCATTAATACTTTCTATATCTCTTATGGGATTAACATACTCCATGGGAGTTCCTCCTACAATAGGTTACATAACTAAATACTAACATAGGTTAAGTAACATTGGCAAAAAATATGCATACCTTTTTATTCAAAAAATTTATCCAAAAACGA
>NZ_JBALNQ010000041.1:0-36515 GCF_036961885.1 Neobacillus niacini
TTTATTTTTTAAAAATCATTGTATACAGGTATGCATTGAAAATAAAACTCTGAGGTGATTCATTATGAATATTAGTGGTACTGCAAAATTTAACGAGCCCGTTGAGACTATTTGGCAGGCACTTCATACAGAAGAAATTCTAATTAGTGCAATCCCTGGCTGTCAATCACTCATTCTAAATGATGATGTGGAATATGATGTGAATCTCAAATTAGGTGTCGCTTCTGTTAAGGGAGAATATACAGGAAAAGTAAAAATTGAGGATGTAGAGGAACCCATTCATTACAAGCTTTATGCTGCTGGTAGTGGAAAACCGGGTTTTGTAGATGCAACGCTTGAATGTAAAATTGAACCTTTAGAAGATGGGTGCCAGGTAGTCTGGACATGTGAAGCAGAAATTGGCGGAACAATTGCGAGCGTGGGCAATCGAGTCATTGGTGGAATAGCCAAGTTCCTAGCTGGGAATTTCTTTAAAGATGTAAAAAAACAGCTCCTTGCTAGAGCTTAATAGGGGGAGAAGCAAATGAAACCAGCTGTATTTAGTTACCTGAGACCAACAAATCTACAACAAGCATTGAATTACCTAGAGGAATACGGTGAAGATTCAAAGATTTTATCAGGTGGTCAAAGTTTAATTCCCACGATGAACATGCGGCTTTCAGCTCCAGCCTACTTAATTGACATTAGTAGAATTAAAGAATTGAATTATATCCGCCAAGACGGTGACTTTTTAGCGGTAGGTGCCTTAACGAAACACAAAGACATTGAACACTCAGACCTCGTTAAAGAAGTTTGCCCGCTGTTAGCAGAAGCAATCAAATGGGTAGGGCATGCACAAATTCGAAATAGAGGGACAGTTGGCGGCAGTATTGCTCACGGAGACCCATCAGCCGAGTTGCCATGTGTACTTACCGCACTTCGCGGTGAAATTGTCATTGCAAATGTGGATGGAAGTGAAGAGGTTCTTGTTCCTGAAGAATTTTTCCTTACCTATATGCTCACATCCCTCCAGCCTGATCAAATGGTAAAAGAGGTTCGATTCCCTATCATTTCAAAACAATGTCGATCTGCATTTGTCGAAGTAGCGAGAAGACATGGGGATTTTGGATTAGCAATGGTTGCAGCTGTAGTTGATTTAAATGAAGATGGAAGCTTATCGAATGTAAAAATCGCTGTAGGCGGTGTGAATCCTACTCCAACAGTTTTGGAAGAGGTAGAGCACTATTTAGTTGGCAAGAAACTAACAGACAATGTATTGGAACATGTATCAACACTTACAGAGGAAAGTGTTGATCCAGAAACAGATCTTCATGGTACAGCAGAATACAGAAGAGAGCTTGCAGCCAAACTTACAGTTCGGGCAATTAAGATTGCCGTGGAGCGTGCAAAGGAAGGAGAAAAACATGTCCAATAAAGTACAAGTTGAGATTACCATTAACGGCAAAATAGTTCAAAAAGAAGTAGAACCAAGATTACTGCTTACAGATTTTATCCGTGATGAATGTAACCATACAGGAACACATCTTGGTTGTGAACACGGAGTTTGTGGGGCATGTACGATTTTACTAGACAATGAGCCAGTTCGGGGCTGCTTAATGTTTGCGGTTCAAGCAGATGGATCAGAAATTCAAACCGTTGAATCTCTCAAAAATGCCGATGGCACATTGAATGTCCTTCAACAGTCATTTTCAGATAATCATGCCTTACAATGTGGCTTTTGCACACCAGGGTTTCTAATGACATTAACTCATTTTCTGGAAGATCATCAAAATCCATCGGAAAAAGAGATTCGCGAAGCCATTTCAGGTAATTTATGCCGCTGTACAGGTTATGCCAATATCATTAAGGCCGTTCAACAAGCTGCTAAAACACTTCAAAATGAAGAAATGAATCATTCAGTAATTTCTGCTCAATAAGGTAGTGTCCCGAGGAGGCATGAAGATGAAAAAATATGTAGGGCAAAGTATAAAGAGAAAGGAAGATTATCGTTTAGTTACTGGCACAGGCCAATTTGTTGCCGATATTAAATTAGCAGGAATGCTTGAAGCTGTATTTGTACGTAGTCCACAGTCACATGCAAGGATTCGAAAAATTGATATTTCAAAGGCCAAAGAACTTCCTGGTGTGCATGTTATTCTCATCGGCGACGATATTAAAGGGAAAATTAAACCGATTACCCAATTTGAATCACACAGTGCCGTACCGCCAAATGTAGCGAAAGAAATCAACCCGAAAATTCAATTTAACTATGAAAGTGTTTTAGCTGTTGATAAAGTCATGTATGTCGGACAGCCTGTTGCAGTTGTGGTAGCAGACAATCGCTATATTGCTGAGGATGCTGCAGATTTAATTAAAGTTGATTATGAGCAGTTAACGCCAATTGTTAATCCTTTTGAAGCAATGAAGGAAGGCTCTCCACTGGTACAGGAGCAAGTGGAACAAAACATACAAATGGAATTCCATCTAAACCTAGGTGACGCAAGACTTGCCGAACAGCAGGCCGACCATATTCTAAAGACAAGAGTTCATACACCAAGACTTTCTTCAAACCCCATTGAAACAAGAGGTGTCATTGCAGATTATGATCTTCGTACCGAGCAAACACATGTCTGGTCTGCGACTCAATTGCCATTTGAGGTTAGAGCGACAATTGCCCATTGTTTAGGATGGACAGAACAAAATATTCGAGTAACAGCACCGGATGTTGGTGGGGGGTTTGGTCCTAAGGGCGGCGTTCATCCAGAGGAAATTGTAATCCCTTACATTAGCAATCTAGTTGGTCGACCGGTGAAATGGGTGGAAGACCGCCTTGAACATTTAACAAGTGCACGTCAATCAAGGGATCAAATACATGATGTGGTCGTTGCCTACCGGAATGATGGGACGATTCTTAGTCTCCGTGATGAATTTGTCGTGGATTCGGGAGCGGTTAACTTTTTTGGTTTTACATGTGCCTATAACACTGCCTACCATTTACGGGGCGCATTTAAAATACCAAACTTTGAAGTTACATCAAGAATAGTGTTAACAAATAAAACACCAAATGTTCCATTTAGAGGAGCAGGAAGACCTGAAGCTGTGTTCACGATGGACCGGGTCATTGATATGATTGCCAGGAAACTAAAGCTTGATCCTGTGGAAGTCATCAAAAAGAACATGATTCAAGCTCATGAAATGCCATATGACCAAGGGATTTTAGTAAAAGATGGCGCAAGACTTATTTATGATAGCGGTGACTACCCAGCTGCATTGAACCAAGCACTGGAAATGGTCGAATATGATAGCTTCCGTAAACGTCAGAAGGAACTTAAAAAAGAAGGAAAAAACATCGGCATCGGGATATCTACCTATGTGGAGGGAACTGGTGCAGGTCCATTTGAAGGTGCACTATTAAGTGTTGATTCAACAGGAAAAGTGATTGCACATTTAGGAGCCTCTCCTCAAGGTCAAGGTCATGAAACTGTTTTTGCCCAAATTGGAGCAGACGCACTTGGCTTGACTCCTGATGATATTGTGATTAAAGTTGGCGACACTGCTGTTTTACCTTTTGGAGCTGGTACGTATGCTAGCCGTAGTGCGGTAAATGCCGGGTCGGCCATGCATGAAGCTTCTTTAAAACTACGAAAAAAAATCGTAGCGATAGCTGGAATTATCCTAGGAACACCGCCTGAAGAGGTTGAAATGGAGGATGGCAAAATATTTTCAAAAGAAAATCGCTCCCATTCTATCACATTGCAGGATGTCTATAAACGTGCTAGACCTGCAGCCCGACCGCCATTACCGCCAGAAATTGAGCCAGGTTTACAGGTTACTCATTATTTTGTACCACCAACTGTTACATTTGCTTCCTCTGTACACATTGCCGAGGTAGAAGTGGATAAAGAAACCGGTTTTGTTGAACTCCAGAATTATAGTGTAGTTCATGATTGCGGTACTGTCATTAATCCCATGATTGTTGATGGGCAAGTTCAAGGTGGAGTTGCACAAGGAATTGGATCTGCATTATATGAAGAAATTGTTTATGATCAGAACGGCCAATTATTAACGGGTACGTATATGGATTATTTGCTGCCAACTTCTATGGAAATTCCAACGGTTAAAAAAGGACATCAGGAGTTTCTTTCAACAAGAAATCCATTAGGAATTAAAGGAGTGGGCGAAGGGGGAGCAATCTCGCCGCCAGCAGCGATTGCCAATGCAATAGTTGACGCTCTGTCCGACCTTGATATTGTTATTAATCAACTGCCGGTAAGTCCGAGCAGACTTAGAGGCTTAATTAAAGAAGCAGAAAAGAAACAAAACTCCATCCTAAGTAAGTAAAGAGGTTTTTCGGTAGTAATTTGCATAGGAACCGCTCCATATGAGAAAAGAAAAACGTGCAGCCTTTTAATAAATGTAAATCAGAAATACCAAAATCAGGGGGGCATGAGTAAATGAAAAAATCAGTAGTTAAATTTTTTCAGATCGTAGCAGTTTTTAGTCTTCTTTTCTTAGCAGCATGCAGCGGCAGTGCAATTGATAGCAGCAGCGGCAGCGAGGATAGTGGTAAAAAGAGTGAAGGGGATTCAAAGGATCCAGTAAAGCTTGGATTTATTCTATCTCTTACAGGGAACTTTGCTTCAATGGGTACACCGGTTAAAGAAGGAATTGAACTTTACTTTCAAGAAAACCCAGAAATCGATGGTCGTAAGGTTGAATTGTTCTTTGAAGATGACGCAGGTGACCCACAGACAGCACTTCGTAAATATGAGCAACTAACACTCAATCAAGGAGTTCATTTAGTGGGTGGTGGTACGGTTGGAAGTATCGCTTTAGCTTTACGAGACAAAGTCGATGCGGACAAAAAGGTTCCATTAATTAATGTGGTAGGATCTACTGACGTTTTATCATGGGAGAAAAAGAGTGACTATGTGTGGAGAACCAGTTTCTCTGCATGGCAATATGCTTCTACTTCTGGAAAGTTCACTGCTGAAGCTGTAGGGAAGAATGCAGTGATTATTGCTTCTGATTATGTGGCAGGACATGAGATTGTTACTGATTTTATCCCTAGCTTTGAAGAAGGCGGAGGG
Organism: Neobacillus niacini; assembly: GCF_036961885.1. Lineage (GTDB taxonomy): Bacteria > Bacillota > Bacilli > Bacillales > Cytobacillaceae > Neobacillus > Neobacillus niacini_H. Next base: position 5,070 of record NZ_JBALNQ010000041.1, read on the forward strand.
AAGGTAAATGAGATTATCTGGGCACCGCTAGGAACAAGTGACTTTTCGTCCTATTTAACACAAATTGATAATGCAAAACCAGAGGCAGTTTTTATGTTTATTCCAGGTGCAGATGGTTCACGTCTTGTTAAACAATACCAAGAATTTGGCTTACAGGAAAAATACACACTCGTTGAGGGTGGATCATTGTTAAATGCACCATTTAATGTGAAGGCTGTTGGTAACGCAGTAGTTGGCGGAAAAATGATCACAAACTACTTCCCTGAACTAAAAAATGAAGTCAACGAAAAATTTGTGAAGGCGTACCAAGCTAAATATAATAAAATTCCAGATAACTATGTTGTAAATGGCTATGATACTAGTAATTTAATTGCTCAAGTAGTTGCAGAAGCTGGAAGCATAGACGGTGCAAAGGTCGTAAGCGTTCTGAAAAAAGGACTAACATTAGATAGTCCGCGTGGTCCAATCGAAATGAATCCAGACACACACACATTAAATCAAAATATGTATGTCATTGAAGGTAAGGAAAAAAACAGTGAAATTACCTTTGAATTAGTTGAAACCTACGAAAATATCGAAATGCCGAAAGAAAACCTAGGTTATAAAAAATACTAGACCACTAAAAGGCTGGCTCAAAAAGGAATCATACTCCAGCATACAATACTTGTATAGGTTGTAGGAGTCCACTCCTTCTAGATTCAGCCTCTTTTACAAATTTCGGCCAAGGAGATGAATCCATGGATCTGTTTACAGTCAATTTATTATCTGGATTAACATATGGTATGCTGCTATTCCTAATGGCTAGTGGTCTATCTATCGTATTTGGGTTAATGAGAATTATTAATCTCGCTCATGGTTCCTTTTTTCTTTTTGGTTCCTATGTAGCCTATGCCATGATCAGCAGAGGGATGAACTTCTGGCTGGCGCTGCTTCTATCTACAATGAGTGTGACCATTTTAGCGTTGCTGATTGAAAAATTCCTAATTTCCCGATTTCATGGCAATGAAGCTTCACAGGTTCTATTAACTTTAGGACTTATCTTTGTTATCGGTGATGCTACCCTTTGGATTTGGGGTGGAGATTTCCTCTCCATACCAGTACCATCTCTATTGGATTTCTCCTTTGCAATTGGTGAAAGCAGTTTTCCCATCTATCGATTATTTGTTATCTCCATTGGTATTATTTGTGCGGTCCTCCTCTGGTATTTTGAAACAAAAACAAAGGTGGGAATGATTGTGCGGGCCGGTGTAGATGATATGGAAATGGTTGGTGCGTTAGGGTTCAATATTAAACTAATCTTTTCAGCTGTATTCTTGTTTGGTGCCGCGCTTGCTGCCATTGGCGGTGTTTTAAGCGGCCCTATTTTAGGAATGTATCCAAAAATGGAATTTGAAATATTAGTTAATTCACTTGTAATCGTACTTATTGGTGGACTTGGCAACTGGAAAGGAGCTTTCATCGGTGCAATCCTCATTGGAATAATTGATTCCTTTGGGAAGATTTATCTCCCTGATGCTTCGGTTTTATTGATTTTTGTTGTGATGATCATCGTATTAATGTTTAAGCCAACAGGGTTATTTGGAAGGGTGGAATCATGAAAAAATCAATCATCGTCACATTGTTCCTCACTCTAGTTATTTGTGCACTGCCATTTGTAATTACGCCATTTGTGTTATTTATGTTAACTGAAGTATTAATAATGGCCATTTTTGCCTTAAGCCTTGGTTTAATTATGGGTTATGGGGGACTGCAATCACTTGGTCATAGTGCATTCTTTGGAATTGGCGCCTATACAGTTGCCGTGTTAAGTGAACACGTCACAAGTATCTATATTCTGATACCAGCCGCTATTGTTATCTCATGTCTGTTCGCTTTATTAACTGGATTAATAGCTATTCGTAATAAAGGTATCTTTTTCCTAATGATTACCCTGGCCTTTACACAAATGCTTTTTCTCTTTTTCCGACAATCAGACCTGTGGGGAGGAGCAGATGGGTTAGGTACATCCATTAAGCCTAATCTTGGTTTCACAGAACTTGGCTCTCCATTAAGTCTTTTCTATTTAATCGCTGCCTTTTTCGTCCTAACGTATTTTATCCTTCGCCTATTTGTGAACTCACCACTTGGAAAAGGATTAAAGGGGGTTATGGAAAATGAAGGTAGAATGATAGCACTGGGATACAATGTAAAAAAATATCAAATGATAGCCTATGTAGTAGCTGGAGGATTAGCTGGGTTAGCTGGTGGGTTATATATTTTCAAGACACAGTTTGCAAGTCCCGATTTATTTAGTGTTCATATGGCAACCACTGTACTTATAATGGTTTTCATTGGCGGGTTGGGCACACTTTTTGGTCCAGTTATCGGAGCAGGCGTTTTTATCTTTCTTCAGAACTATATAAGTACGATGACCGATCGCTGGTCGCTCATTATGGGGCTGTTATTCATTGTAATCGTTCTATATAATCGGGGCGGAATCTTCCAATTGGTTCAATTAATTGGGAAAAAACTACTTCCAAAGAAAAACGTATTTGCGCATAAAAAAGGGGGGACGACCATTGAGCTTAATGAAAGTGGAAAAGCTGAATAAATCCTTTAAAGCAATCCATGTCTTAAAAGATGCAACAATTGAACTTAAGCCTGGTGAACGCCATGTCATTATCGGACCCAATGGTGCCGGGAAAACCACCTTTATCAATTGTTTATATGGAACGCTTAAATTTGAGTCTGGAGATGTTTTTTTAGAAGGAAAATCGATTAAGAATATACCATCACACGAACGAGTGAAGTTGGGAATGGCAAGAACATTTCAAAAGAATAATCTCTTTGTTGATTTAACCGTCGGAGAAAATATATATTTAGCCATTTTATCTGAAAAGCCATATAAGATGAACTTTTTCAAAAGTCTTTCTGAGTATGCTGATATTAAAAGAGAAACTGAAGAGATGCTGCTGCAATGGGAAATGCAAGATAGAAAAAATGTAAAAGTGAAAAATTTATCCTATGGTGAACAAAGGGTATTAGAAATTATGTTAGCGCTTTGTGCAAACCCGAAAATTCTTTTACTAGATGAACCTACATCGGGCATGTCACCTTCTGAAACTGTCCGGACAACTGAATTGATCAAGAAAATTCCTCGATCTGTCACGTTATTAATGATTGAACACGACATGGAGGTTGTATTTAGTACAGCCGATCGAATTACCGTCTTGCATCATGGAGAAACAATTCTTTCAGGTACTCCGGAAGACGTACGCGGGAATGAAATGATCCAAGAAATCTACTTTGGTGGAGGTGCCCGAAACCATGCTTAGTTTAGAAGATGTACACACGTATTATGGTAGTAGTCATATTTTACAAGGGGTTAATTTTACTATTTCTGAAGGGGAGTGTGTAGCCCTTTTAGGACGAAACGGGGCTGGTAAGACCACAACCATCCACACCATTTCCGGCTTAATACCATCAAAAAAGGGGAAAATTCGTTTTAAGGACCATTCGATTGAGAGGCTACCTGCTAATAAAATTTCCAAATTGCATATGGCATTGGTACCGCAAGGAAGACGAGTTTTTTCTTCCTTAACGGTAAGAGAAAACCTGTTAATGCCCAGCCGTTCAATAAAGCATAAAGAAAAAGACTTGAAATATTGGACAATTGATGAAGTATTTGATTTGTTCCCAGCATTAAAACTAAGGGAACAAAATATGGGGAATGAATTGTCGGGCGGACAGCAGCAAATGTTGGCCATCGGCAGAGCATTAATTACCAATCCACAGCTAATACTAATGGATGAGCCTTCTGAGGGACTTGCTCCGGTAATCATCGATCAAATCACAGACATTATTAGGGATTTAAAGAAAACTGGATTATCCATTCTAGTTGTTGAACAAAACTTAAAACTTGCTTGTGATGTGGCTGATCGAGTATTGGTAATGAATAAAGGACATATTGTTTGGGAAGGTACGCCAGATGTGTTATTAAATAGTGATGAGGTTCTTCACAAATACCTTGGAGTATAATAAAGTAATAGAGTAGTAGGTGAATAGGGAGCTAATTGAAGGAGAGTCCACATGGAGAAACAGCTTTATCATTTTGAAAGAGAATTAGAACGTTATTCTACAAAACCATTACGTGACGCAATCTTTCATATTGTGAAAAATGCCATAATTGAAGGGAAATTATTGCCTGGAGATCGAGTGACCGAAGATGACTTGGCTAGTAAATGTAATTGTAGTCGTACACCTGTAAGAGAAGCATTAAGAAAGCTGGAGCAAGAAGGATTATTGATGGTAAAACCTGGAATTGGGATGGAAATCGCTCCAATAAATTTTGAATTGTTAAAACAGGAATTTGAAATTAGAGAAGTGCTAGAAGCATATGCAGTTTCAAAAGCCTGCGAATTAATAACAGAAGATGGAATCAGGGAGTTAGAATGGTCCACTGAGAAATTGATCAATACCTTAAAAACCAATGACTTTATTAAGGGTACTCATTTAAATATCGAGTTTCATCAAATGATTTATTCTTATTCAGGAAATTTTTTCATTAATAAATTTACTGATTCTTTATGGCTATCAATGCGTATTTCATTTTTATCCATTCAAGGAGAAGGGAATGTTCGGCCATTTGATTCTACTTGGTATAAAGAACGGACAAATGAACATCTACAGTTAATTGAAGCATTTCGTGAGAGGGATAAAGAGAAAGCCATTCAGACAATTAAAAAGCATGTAAATGAAAATTATATCCATCACACCACCTTTTTAGAATATCTTTAAAGTTGAATAGTGCATTTGGATTTTCGGCGATTAAATAGAAAAGGTACAACTAGCAACCCATTAGTTGTGCCTTTTTACAGGATTAAATGTTTATAAAAATTACTTAAGATAACAAAGTGTCTTTTGGACTTAAAGGTAGACCCAGCTCAACTTTTCCAAACATTTCACCGAGATAGTCCATATTGAACGTAATATGCATTGAAGAGGCTTGCACATCTCTCCAGTAGCGTTGTAGAGGATTTTTCTCAAACATACTTCCTGCTCCGCTATGATCGATCATCGTTTGCATTGCAGTTTTGCACAATTTAGCGGTAAATCCATAATTTTTGCGAAGACGCAGCCTTTCATACGTATCGATTGGTTCTCCGGTACGGAGCCGCATTAATGATTTTTCCAACAGAGCTTCAGCGGCTTCAAGCATTGCGCACACTTCTGCAAGGCGGATTTGTTGGTGTGTGTAGTCTGATACATTTGCCCCTCTGACGGTTGATTTCTTTTTCATTGTGTTTTTCCATAATTCATATGCACCCTGGCTTGCGCCTAAAATGGAAGATGTGAGACAGACAGGCATAACAGCATAAAGTGGATGCTGATATAATAGATTGTTATTGATTGTGCTGCCCGGCCCTACTCCTGTTTGACACCATACTGCCATATCAATGGTTCTGTAGCTAGGTATAAATACCTCGGTTAGCTGGATATTATTGCTTCCCGTTCCCTTTTGTGCAATCGTCTCCCATGTATCTTTTATGGTGAAATCACTTTTTGGAACGAGCATCATCAAGTATTGTGGGGAATCATAACTCCTCTCCGGTCCTACAACGGTAGAAATCATGATCCAGTCACTGTGGTTAATCCCCGACGAAAATCCCCATTCACCACTAACGGTGTACCCGCCTTTAACCTGTTTGATTTCATTGCCCGGAAGGGAACCAAATGAAGAGGCGATACAAGCATCTGGATTTTCCCCCCAAACCTCCTGCTGTGCTTCTTCAGGATAGTAGGCAAGCATCCATGAATGCAGAACGAGCAAGCCATAGCACCATCCGGCAGACGGATCGGCCTTTGAGATTTTAGCTGTTGTTTCATATAGTGCCTCAATATCTAGTTCATACCCTCCCCAACGCTTCGGCATCAACTGACGAAGTAGCTTGGCTTCAATGAATTCCTCAATGGTTTCTATTGGTTGACGTCGAATTTCTTCAGTTAGGTTTGCGCGTGATTGAATAGATGGAATTAATCTATCGACTCTCTTCATTGCTTCTTCACGGTTTAGCTCGGGAAATACTTTTTGCATGGATAGTCCTCCTGTAAATATTTTTATTTGTTTAACTATGATGATACATAAATAAATTAAATTATTGAAATATTTAAAAATAATATCGGTAATTAGTTTTTTTAATTACCAAAGGAGAGTGGTAATTGTGATATCATGTATTTTATTAAGCGTGGAGAACGAGAGGAGAATGGTATGGATATCCGACAATTGCGTTACTTTATTGCGGTAGCTGAAGAATTAAACTTTACAAAAGCAGCACAAAAGCTTTTTTTGGGACAGCCTGCAGTGAGTCAGCAGATTGCTTCACTCGAAAAAACAATGGGTGTAAAACTCTTTAATCGCAACAAGCACTCTGTAGAATTAACGAATGCTGGTACGGTTTTTCTTAAGGATGCAAGAGAAATAGTGGAGAGGCTTGGTCGTTCAATTGAAAATGCCCGTCAGGCTGAAGAAGGATTGGCAGGAACAATCAATATCGGTTTACTAAGTGTTTCTGTCAGAAGGTTATTACCTATAGTCGTCAGGGCATTCAGGAAGAAATACCCGAAAGTAAACATGAACTTCGTCTATTACAATACCGGACAAATTATCAAAACCCTTCAAAACGATGAAATTGATATCGGATTCACACTTTCGCACGGGATTCAAAATATTGCTGGTGTGGAATACAAAACGCTATGGGAGCAACGAAAATGTGTGGTTGTTCCTTACGATCACCCACTAGCGAAAGAAAAAGAAGTTTTACTTGAAAAGCTCGCTGGAGAATCGTTTGTGATGCTGAATCGTGAAGAATCTCTCCAAGGGTATGAGCATGTCCTTGCAATGTGTGCCGCTAAAGGGTTCTCACCAAATATCGTGAGCTCCGCTTCGCGCATTGATGCAGTCCTAATGATTGTAGAAGCAGGCATAGGAATTTCGATCGTCTCTAAACATTTGAAAACCTACGCGAGTCCAGGTCTTAGATTCATTGATATTGTAGGTGATGATAACAGTGTAAATGTTATCGCAGCATGGAAAAGGTCCTCTTCTAATCCGTGTATCCCTCTATTTATTCAAGAAGTGAACCTAGCTCTTAATAACAGTGCCTGTGACTTCTCCAAATTTGTTGAAGATTAATAGGTTTTTAAATATCTTTTTTTAAGACACATTAACTGAAAATTTTTTATTTTCGAATAAAAATATTGACTACTATTTCAACTGTTATTACAATGTATTTATAGCAAAACTTGTTTTTGTATATAAAACAAAAGGGGGTTAGTAGTGATCTAAATTTTTTGTCTTCTATAATAATATGAAACTAAATGGAAAAGTTTATTAGGGGATGTCAAGAGTTAAGTAAAATTTGAGAGAGAATGGGAGTTGTTAATTGTGAAAAAAACTGTATTTTTTTTCGTGCTGATCTCACTAGCTTTAATGCTTGCAGCATGTTCTGGGGATAAATCATCAGAAAAAACCTCTGGAACATCTGAGAAGAAAGAAGCGGGTATCGTTGAAATTAACTTTGGCGGCGGTTTTGCAACGGAAGAGCCACTTTGGTTGTTTGAAGCAGATCCATCGTTAGCACCAAACCAAGGGAAAACATATAAACTAAATCTCTCTCAATTTAGAGCAAATGCAGATAGATTAAATGCCTATCAGGCAAACCAAATTGATGGTGGAACATTAGGTCAAGCGGCTGCCATTCTATCTGCTTCACAAGGCGTTAAATTGAAGGTAGTTGGAGTTATAGCAAAAGATACTCCAGATGTTGGATTCAATTCAGCTTTCATGACATTAAAGGATTCAGAAATTAAAGATATAAAAGACCTTAAAGGCAAAACCATTGGTCTTTCTGATTTTAAATCTCCAACAGATTTGTGGGTTCGAAATGCGTTGAGAACAGCCGGCTTAGATCCAGACAAAGATGTGAAATATGCGATTACACCAATTCCAGCAATGAATGAGGCTGTTAAATCGGGAAAAATTGATTTAGGGATGTTCCCGCAGCCATTTGCTGCTGGTGCCATAGCAAGCGGAGAGTTTAAAACCATCTTTACTTCAAAAACAGGTGTACCATTCGATGAGGATTTCTTCGTATTGTTTTTGCACCCAGACTTTATTAAAGAAAATAAGGAAGCTGTAAAAGATTTCTTAGCAGACTATGCAAACATCGTAAAGTATTATCAAGAAAATGGTAAAGAAGCTAGACAGAAAATTATCGATAAAACGAAAAAGGTACAGGCTGACCCAGAAATTTATATTAACATGACCGATAACAATCGTTCTGCTTATATTAGTATGGAAGGTTGGGAAAAGGTTCAAGAGCTTATGTTAAAAGATAAATGGATTGACAAAAAAATTGATCTAAAAGATTTAATTGATACATCTTTATTGCCAGCTAAATAAAGGGTGCGGGGACATTTTTTGTCCTCGCATTTATAAATAGGAGGAGAACAAATGACCATAAAAACCGCGGCAATGGAAATTGAGAATTTGAGAAAGGTCTATTCAACTAAAAAAGAAGAAGTAGTTGCGATAAAAGATGTAAGCTTGAGGATTCCTGAAGGGAAATTTGTTAGTATTGTTGGCCCAAGCGGCTGTGGAAAAAGTACTTTTTTACACATTGTTGGCGGATTTATTGACAAGACCTCTGGGAAAGTCAAAGTAAGAGGAAAAGAAGTTGAAAAGCCAGGCCCTGATAGAGGAATGATGTTTCAGGAATCTGCACTTTTTCCATGGTTGAATGTTTTCGATAATGTAGCTTGGGGATTAGATATTCAAGGAGTACCGAAGACCGAAAGAAATAGGGTTGTTGAAAAGTATTTGAGATTGGTCCGTTTATGGGAATTCAGAAATCAATTACCTTCACAATTGTCAGGCGGGATGAGGCAAAGGGTTTCTTTAGCTCGTATACTAGCCTTTGACCCTGAGGTTTTGTTGATGGATGAGCCATTTGGAGCATTGGATGCACAAACAAGAGAAGAAATGCAGGTCGAATTGCTGCGCATTTGGAGTGAATCCCAAAAGAGTGTATTGTTTGTCACACATGATATTGAAGAGGCAGTTTTCTTAAGTGATACCGTTGTTGTTTTTTCAGGCAGGCCGGCTGTTATCTCAGAGGTTATCGATATTAAATTCCCGAGACCTAGGGATTTAAATCTCTATAAATCTTCTGAATTTAGAGATTATCGAAATCAAATATGGGATCTTCTTCATCAAGAGCATAAGAAACCATTAGAAACGATTTCGGAGGTAGTCAATGGATAAAAAACTTCTTCGGATGATTGCTGGTATCGAGTTAATTGCTATATTTTCTATCTGGCAAATTTTTTCCTCCTTTTCATGGTTTCCAACCTATCTTTCTAGTCCATTGGCAATAGTAAAATCAATGGGCGAACTTTGGGCAGCGGGAGATCTCGTCAATCATATCGGTTCCAGTCTTTTTCGATCATTAATGGGCTTTTTATTAGTTGTCATTGTTGGTGTTACCCTTGGAATCTTAGCAGGATATTACCGAAGAGTGGGAACCTTCTTTAATCCGATTGTCAACACTCTTAACCCGATACCCAAGATTGCGTTATTACCGATATTAATGGTTTGGTTTGGAATAAGCGACACGACCAGAATATTAATTATCTTTTTAACAGCCTTTTTCCCATGTTTTGTTGCTACGAGAGATGGGGTCCATTCGGTGAAACAGGTTTTTCTATGGTCAGGACAGAATATGGGTGCAAACGCTTTTCAATTATTAACGAAAATTGTATTTCCCGTTACCCTGCCAAAAATTTTTGATGGTTTAAGAGTTTCATTAGGATTGACCTTTGTCATGATGTTTTCATCTGAAATTATTGGTGCTGCCAATGGGTTTGGACTTGGCTTCTTGATTCTAAATGCAGATCTCGGAGGAAGAACGGACTATATGTTTGCAGGAGTCGCGTTTATTGGATTGCTAGGTTTTATCTTTGATAAATTATTGCTTATGATTCGAAGCAGAGTATTATGGTGGGATGTTAATAAAGCTTAAAGAGGTGAAATGATGTTCAAAAGGATTTGGAATAAAGTGTTAGATTATCAATCTATTTTCATACTGCTGATCTTGTGGGAAGTAATTGCTGCCCTGGGAATTATGCCGGAAAGGCTATTTCCATCCATGTTTGTTGTTTTCGGGGTTGCTTACGATTTGGCTCTGTCTCCATTGCTCTGGGATAACTTATCGGTAACAATGGTACGTGTCTTAAGTGGATTTACCATTTCAGCAGTTATTGGAGTTCCAATAGGAATCATGATGAGTCGGTTTAATTTAATGAACCAATTAATGCAGCCAATGTTATCAATTGGATATCCAATTCCAAGGGTGGCTCTATATCCAATCCTAGTATTTATGCTCGGAATTGGTTCAGGTTCGAAAATTTTCTTAATTGTATTAGAGTGCTTGTTTCCAATTATTATCAATACTTACTATGGTGCATTAAGGGTAAATCATATCTATTTATGGGCTTCACAAAATATGGGTGCCAATCACTATAAAATGTTTTGGAGGGTATTATTGCCTGCAACAGCCCCAGCTATTTTTACGGGCTTAAGAATTGCTCTTCCGCTTGCATTAATTATTTCCATCCTTACAGAAATGATTAGTTCAACAGAAGGAATGGGATATTTATTAAGTTTTATGTCGTCATCACTTGTTCAGGTAAATGTATTGGCGACTGTTTTGCTGATTGCAATTGTTGGCTATTTAATGAGTATCATTCTTGATGTTATTCAAAAGAAATTTGTATTTTGGCACTAATATAATGAAGAAAATGAAAGGGATATCAATACTCATTCCTCTTATTGAAATGAATATCGATATCCACGGTTATTTCTATTCCTAGTAACCAGAAAAGCTAGAAAGTTGTTCTGAACGCTTCAGCAAGGCAGGAATTACTGTTTCTTCGATGAAATCTCCCGTGCAGACTGACACTGGGGCAACGATATTAATGGCAGCGGTAATATGTCCTTGCCGATTTAATATTGGAGCTGCAACGGAAAATATCCCATTTTCAAATTCTTCATTGCTAGTAGAATAACCTTTTTCTTTTATTTCTTTTAATTCCTTTTCTAATGCAAGTAATTGTGTCTTTGTCTTGCCTGTATAAGATTTTAGTTCTTTCCCAGTGAACATTTTGGTTAAGGTTTCTTCCTTTTGAAAAGCTAGCAATACTTTTCCTAATGCCGTAGCATGGGCAGGAAGTCTAGAGCCAACGGTTACATTGACGGTGGTAACACCTTTTCCAGGGACTCTAGCAATATACGTCACTTCATTTCCTTCGAGAATGCCAATATGAGTTGATAATCCTGTCTCATCTCTCAGATCTTCTAAGTATGGGCGGGCGAGATCTAAGAAAGGCATCGTATTTAAATAGGTAAAACCAAGTTCAAGTACTTTAGGAGTCAGTTCATATCGTTTTGATAGCTCATCCTGACGGATATACCCTAAGGATTGAAGGGTAAACAAGATTCTGTATGGTGTTGTTCTGCTAACATTAAGTTTATTGGCTATTTCCGATAATGATAATGTAGGCATATCGCCATTAAACATTTTTAGTATTTCTAATCCTCTAACCAAGGAATTAGATAAGTATCGATCGTTTTTCTCTTCTGACATTTATGATATCACTCCTAGTAAACCTAGTGGTTAAAGCAAGTTCATTACACAATTCGTTTCTATTATACAACATTTTTCTGTGTTTTTAAAAAAAAGGAGGGTGAAAATGCCATTTATAACTGTTCAAGATTTATTAATTCATTATCAAATAGAAGGAAGTGGTAAGCCTATCATTATCCTCCATGGTATGGGGAATAATTCTCAATCATGGAAGAAACAATTAGCAGGCTTAAGTGAAAGTTATACTGTTATTGCTTGGGATGCACCCGGTTATGGAAAAAGTTCAGATCCTAAAGAGGAATTCACTAATTTTAGTCAGTTTGCTGATATTTTAAAGGGCTTTATTGAAAAATTAAACTATCATTCTGTTACTCTCTTGGGACATTCAATGGGTTCTGCCATTGCATTAGATTTTTGTTATCGCTTTCCCGAAATGGTTGATCGCTTAATTATATCAGATGCCACAAGGGGATCTGCAGCATTAAGTGAAGAAGAGAATAAAAAGAAACTAAAAGCGCGGTTAACGAATATCGATACATTAGAACCTAGGGAAATCGCCTCTCAAAGAGTGAAGGAGTTGCTCTCCCCAAATCCTGACCCTGAAGTAAAAAAAGAAGCGGAAAGAATAATGGCTCAGGTAAGACCGATGGGGTACCGTTCAGTGGCCTATTCATTATTTAATTTAAACCAAATGAATTTGTTATCTTCGATTACGGTCCCGACATTAGTAATTTGTGGGGAATATGATAAGGTAACGCCAGTAAATGAGTCTAAGGTTTTTCATAGTGAGATAAAAAATTCGGAGTTAGTGATCATACCGGGAACGGGTCATTTGTGTTATCAGGAAGACCCTAACAGCTTTAATGGGATTGTATTGAATTTTCTTCGTTAGTGCTAACTGGAGGAGGTGAATGAACGATGACAAAGGATGATAAAGATCGTTATAATGCCAATGCATTAGTAAGAGGACTAGAGATTCTAAAGTTATTTGGTGAAGAACGAACAACATTATCATTGGTCGAGATTGCAAAAGAGCTAGATGTTAGCCGTACAGTACCATTCAGATTGCTATATACCCTGCAATCGATTGGATACCTAAGTCAAGATGAAGCAACCAAGAGATATAGTTTAACACCCAAGGTATTGGAAATCGGATTTTCATATTTAAGTAGTTTAAAACTACCTGAAATTGCCCAGCCATATATTGAAACCCTAAGAGATGAAACCGGAGCATCCTGTCATCTTTCGATATTAGATGGGCACGAAGTGGTTTATGTGGGCAGTGCCCCGGTAAGAGGGATATCTGCCATCAATGTTAATATTGGACTAAGACTTCCTGCTCATGCGACGGCAAATGGGAAAGTGCAGCTTGCCTATCAATCGAAGGAACAACTAAATATGGTATTATTTGGTTCTTATTTAAAACCATATACACAAAGAACGCAAACAGATTTACTAGATTTGCAGCAAGAATTAGAAGGTATTCGGCTTAGAGGTTATGCCATTTCAAGAGGTGAGTTAACGTTGGGCATCCAATCTGTCGCTGCACCCATTTTCGATCGCAGTGGCAAGGTTTTAGCTGCCGTTAATGTAGTCGGTACTGAAAAGACATTTCATGATGAGTTTATCAAGAAAATAGCACTGCCCAAAGCGTTAGAGACATCAGCCAAACTTTCTAGCTATATGGGATATCAATTGAATAAGTAGAAAATAGAAAAGGCTTGCAAACAGCAAGTTTTTTTTTGAAAATAAATCGTAAGTTCGTTTTGAATATAAAACAACATTTTATTTATAAAACATTTTCGTTGTTTTATATTGACATAATATTCATAAAAATTTAAAATTTAACCTATAGAACGCTTTTTAAACAAAGCATATCTGAGTAGGGGGGATTTAATGTTAAATGGTAACAAAAGGTGGCTCTATATCGCAGTCCCAATTTTTTTCTTTTGGTTTTTTGGACAAATTGATAAGTTAGGTATTTCAATCATCCAGACGGATGCATCATTCTTAGAGGATCTTGGTTTGACAGGGGCTGATAAGAACGCAAAAATTGGGTTTATCACTTTCATATTTACAGTTTCCTATGCTTTTTCTAATTTATTTTGGGGATATATTATTGATAGATTTGGTGCGAGAAAAACAGCCATTATTGGTCTTGTTATTTGGTCCGCCATGATGATAGTAGGAGGGCTGGCTACTTCCTATGAGATGTTTCTAGTAAGCCGTGTGGTTTTAGGATTTGGCGAAGGGATGATGATTCCGATATGTGGTAAATTTATCTCTAACTGGTTTAATCATCGTGAACTTGGTCGTGCGCAATCTTCTTGGCTGGCTGGAAACTACTTTGGACCTGCCTGCGGTGCTATCATTTTAACCATAGTTATAGCTACCTTTCATTGGGAAGCAGCATTTTTTGTACTAGCAGGTTTTAATCTATTAATTGTACTTCCTATGTTTGTATTTTTAACGAGAGATACCCCAGAAGAACATCCTCGTATTGGCAAAAAGGAATTGGCTTACATACGTGAAATTGATGCAAATGAAAAAAATAAACCAAAACAAAATTTTACCCAGGACTACCGTTATTGGATCGTTTGGTTCGGAATGCTTATGTCATCATTTTTGTTTTTTGGAATTAGCATTTGGCTCCCTACTTATTTGGTGGAAGCAAAAAGCTTCTCTAGAGAGGCAATGACTGGTATTACCTCTTTATCTTGGCTCTTTGCACTAGGCTTTGTGTTAGTTTGTGGATATTTAGCCGACAAAACAAAGCGTCCAAGCCTGCTTGCGACCATATTATTTAGTATGACGGCTATTTTTCTAACAGCAGCTATTCTTGCACCACATCCTGTCATTGCAGGAATTTGTATGGGGCTGGCAATGGGGACTCAAGGAGGAGTTTTCCATTTAAGCAATTTATTTATTGTTAAATATTCTACACCTGAAACAGCAGGTCGTGCTGCTGGCCTAATGGGGTTCACGAACATTTTAGGTGGTTTTTCAAGCTATATTATGGGCTGGCTGCGTGATCTTTCAGGTGGTGATTTTGGACCATCGATTGTGATGCTGATTGTGGCTGCAGGGTTAGGATTTGCTGCCTATCTATTTACATTGAAAAAAGAGGCTGTTGAGGTTCGGACATATAAAATAAATTCTAATAGACTCATAATTTAAACTATAAAAACCAATGTTTTGAATTTTCTCAATTTTTTTAATTGACAATTAAAAATTTGAGATTTAAAATTAAGTTATATAGAAAACAATGTTTTGTATTCAAAACAAGACATAAATAATTTTAAGGGAGCGATTATGTTGGCAGAAGAAAAATTTAATGTTGCAGAATTTGAAAAGAAATATGTGGCTAGATTACAAGACCGCAGTTTAGACTGGAACGTATTAAAATTTCAAGAAGAAATTGATCCAAAATACAAAAGGGCGCAAATGAGATATATTGGACGTGGAGCCACAGCCAATAATGATTCAAATGTCATCGCAGCAGAACATTTCACTTTAAGCACAATGGTTCTACCTGCAGGCTGTATTGGTCCTCTACATTTACATGATGATGTAGAAGAAGTTTTCTTCATTTTAAAAGGCAGTGTAAAAGCGCTAATTCAAGAGGTTGGCAAAGATGAAGTTCATGAAATCCGCTTAAATGAAAGGGATTGCATTAGTTCTCCTCCAGGAGTATACCGCGGCATTCACAATGATGGCGATGAAGAAGCGTTAATGCTTGTTATGCTTGGAGCAGTCAAACCCAACCTGCCAACCTATGTTGAGGGCAGTCCACTAGAAGAGCTTCGTATCCAGCGAGCGAAAGAAAGAGAAGCAATTATCAACGGAAATAATTAATTTTTTTCACTAAAATCTTCTTTGATGGGGATGGTCCTCTAACTTTCATTGGGATCATCCCTATTATGTTACAGTTTTAATAATAGAAGTATTAATGGAGGCGTAAATATGGTTGGTATTACCCACTTAAGACATATTGGTTTAATTACTCCAGTTCTTCAAGAACAAGCTGAATTTTATGAGAAAATTTGGGGTTTGGATAAGGTTGCACAAGATGATAAAACTGTTTATTTTCGAGGTGCAGGTCCCGAAAATCACATCTTAAGCTTACATGCTGGTGAAAAGCGAGGGCTGCATCATATAGCATTCGGAATGGTTGATAAAAATGCAGTGGATCGAGCTGCAGAAACACTTGCTTCAAAGGGGGTAAAAATAATAACTGCTCCTGGGTATCTAGATGAAGAAGGCAAAGGGTACGGTCTGCGATTTGTGGACCCAGAAAATCGCTGTATTGAGCTTTCTGCATGGGTAGAAATGCATACGACCATCTGGAATAAGAAGAATGTTGACCCTGTTAAATTAAACCATGTCGTGATGAATACAGCTGACCTTGATATGATTACCGATTTTTATACGAATATTATCGGCTTTAAAGTTACAGATTGGAGCGAGCATCAGATGTCTTTCCTACGCTGTAACCGAAAACACCATTCACTCGCATTTAATCAGGATAAACATGCTTCTGTAAACCATATCGCTTATGAAGTGGATACTGTTGATGAAGTCATGAGGGGAATTGCCAATGTAAGGAAGGCTGGGTATCAAGAGATTTGGGGACCAGGACGTCACGGCCCTGGCGATAATATTTTCTGTTACTTCCAGGATCCTGGAAAGTTTGTCATGGAATATACCTGCTATTTAGAAACGATTGAAGATGAAAGTGAATGGAGAGCTCGTGTTTGGAAGCGTGTTCCTCATTTAATGGATCAATGGGGAATTGCTGGACCTCCAAAGCCAGAAACCCGCGCGGCGATGGGTGGAGAGCCAGATCCTGGTTGGGTAAATGTGAAAGCACTGCTTTAAAGGTTTGAAAATAAGGGGTGTCGATATGGACTTAGGTTTAAAGGATAAAGTTGTTGTCATTATGGGTGGGACATCCGGTGTCGGTTTAAAAACAGCTGAGATGTTCCTTCAAGAAGGTGCAAAAGTAGCAATTTGTGGCAGGAGTAACGAGCGAAAAGAAAAAGCATATGATTACCTATTACAGTTTGGACCCGCAGATTCAATTTATGCGGCAACCTGTGATGTAACAAATAAGGAAGATGTTAACGCATTTATTAATGATACTGCTGCTAACTTTGATGGTATCGATGTCTTAGTGAATTCTGCAGGACAAAGTGTAATGGGATATTTTTTCGACGTAACAGATGAACAATGGCAGGAACAAATTCAATTAAAATATTTTGCAATTATTTATGCAATAAAGGCCGTCCACCCATACCTTGTGAAGCGTGGCGCTGGAAGAATAATTAATATTAATGCAACACTTGCGAAAGAGCCTGAAAGACATATGATTGCTACAGCCGCAACTAGAGCTGGGCTCTTGAATTTAAGTAAAACACTTTCACATGAGCTGGCTTCCGATAATATTTTAGTAAACTCTGTAAGTTTAGGCTTGATTAGGACGGATCAATGGGAGCGTAGAAGAATGAAAAATGCCCCCGAAATAGACCCAGAAGAATATTATGCTGATTTGGCTAAAAAACGAAATATCCCGCTAGGACGTGTAGGGGAAGCGGAAGAAGTAGCAGGGGTCATTCTCTTTCTAGCCTCGAAGCAAGCGAGCTACGTATCCGGTTCGACCATTGAGACAGCTGGAGCGCTGGGTAAGGCGCTTTAATATGAATAAAGGCAGGAGTAAATTATGAATCAACAAGTTCAAATTGAATTTACAACAGCAGATGCGGTTGTACAAGAGCTAGTTAAAGCAGGTGTAACGACAGCTTTTGGTATCGTAAGCATCCATAACATGCCTATCTATGATGCGATTCTTCGTGAAGGAAGCATTCACCTGGTTTGTTCCCGCGGTGAAAGTGGTGCGGTAAATATGGCTGATGGTTATGCAAGAGCTACAGGAAAATTGGGTGTTGTTATCACGAGTACCGGAACGGGTGCCGGTAATGCAGCCGGTTCGCTCATTGAAGCTTGGGCAGCCGGAATCCCTGTTCTTCATTTAACCGGTGAAGTTGCTTTTCCCTATTTAGGAACAGGAAGAGGATATATTCACGAATGCAAGGATCAGCTGTCTATTATGGAAGGTTCCTGTAAAAAGGCAATTCGGTTAAGAAAACCAGAGCAAGCCGCTGCTGTTGTAAGACAAGCGATTCAAGATGCATTTACTGCACCATCCGGTCCAGTTTCACTCGAAATTCCAATTGATTTTCAATCTGCGATCATTCCAAATTATTCACTTGATGAAGTTACGATTCTAGCTGCAAAGAATACTACAGCATTAGAATTACCAGAAGAGGTTGTCTCGAAAATCAGTAGTGCTCGTCGTCCAGTTATCTGGGCAGGTGGAGGTGTTATTAGCGCAGGAGCCTCAAAGGAAGTACAGCAATTAGCCGAAATAATTGGGGCAGCTGTAATAACAAGCCAATCGGGTAAAGGAAGCATACCAGAGGATCATTCACAATGCATTGGTCACTTCGCAGCTTATGAGTTAACGAAAAAGTTATTGAAGGACTCAGATTTATTAATAAGCATTGGAGTAAGGTTTAGAGGGAACGAAACGGCAAACTGGAAAGTACCAGTTCCGAAAGAACATATCGCGATCGATGCAGACTGGCAGGCGATTAATCGGAATTATGAAGCGACACATGGTTTGGTTGGGGATGCTAAGCATGTACTCCATTCACTCGTTCAAGCATTATCTAAAAAAACAATTAATCCCGATCCTTTATATCTGGACGAAGTGCAAACGGTCCGTCAAGAATTACGTGCAAGCCTAAGGGCAACACTTGGTCCATATGAACAAATCCTAGATGGGTTGCGAAAAGTGATGCCGCGAGAAACAATATTGGTCCGTGATGTAACAGTACAGGCAAATGTTTGGGGCAGCCGTCTTTTTGAAATCTATGAACCTCGTACTTCCATTCATGCTTCTGGCGGCGGAATTGGCCAAGGATTACCAACTGCAATTGGAGCACAAATGGCTTTCAAAGACCGTCAAGTAGTATTGATGGCTGGTGATGGCGGGTTTATGGTCAATGTAGGCGAAATGGCAACCGCTGCTCAGGAAAATTTACCTTTAATTATCGTATTGTTCGATGATGCAGGCTATGGAGTACTTCGCAATATCCAAGATGCGGCTTACGGGCGGCAGGTAGCTGTTGATCTTTTAAGTCCGGATTTTGTTTTGCTAGGGCAATCTATGGGATTTGAATCTACTAGAATCGGTTCTCCAGATGAATTTGTTTCAGCACTTGAGCAAGCGGTTGGACGCCAAAAGCCAACCATAATCGTGGTTGATATGGAGGCAGTTGGACCGATGGCGAAACCGTTTGGCGGACCTCCGGGTGCAGCAGATGCATTTAAACCTAGAAAGATATAAGGGGTGATTACATGATCTCAACATATCCATTTGTTTCAGGTAAATACTTAATAGGCGGACAGTGGTTAGAAGCGGAAAAAACAGCCAATGTAATCAATCCTGCTAATCATGAAGAAATTGTTGGTGAAGTGGCTTTATGTTCAAAAGCGGATGTAGACCAAGCGATTACAACCGCTGTAAAATCATACGAAACCTGGTCCCGTACGGAGGTAGCGGATCGGGCGAATAGGATGCATTTGGCAGCTGAGGAAATAAAAGCGCTCGTTGAAGAAAATGTAACATTACTTGTGCGAGAGAATGGAAAAGTATTAGTTGAAGCAAAAAAGGATTTGCTTCGCTGCGCAGATATTATGCACCAAGCGGCAGATGAACTGCTTGAATGGTGGAATCCTCAAATTTTACCTGGAAATCAAAAGGTACAAATTCGCAAACGTGCCCGCGGAGTAACTGCTGTTATTTCACCTTGGAATTCTCCCATGATTTTAACCTTTAAGCGGGTGATTCCAGCTATTTTGACAGGAAACACTGTGGTGGTAAAGCCGGCAACCAACTGTCCATTGACGATTATGTCCTTTTTAAAGGTAGTTGCTGCGTACTTTCCGGATGGAGTTATTAATGTAGTAACGGGTTCTGGCGGCGTTATCGGAGACGCCTTATGTTCTGACCCAAGAGTAAAGACAATTGCCTTTGTTGGCAGTACGGAAACAGGTAAAGAGATTATGCGTGCAGCTTCAGGATCTGTGAAAAAGCTTTATATGGAAATGGGTGGTAATGACGCTGCCATTATCCTCGAAGATGCTAACCTTGATGAAGATGCCATTAAACGCATCCGATTCGGTGTACTGCGTGCTGCGGGACAGGTATGCTCAGCTATTAAAAGGATTTATGTTCATGAATCACGAAACGAAGAATTCGTTGCAAAGCTAAAGAAAGAATTTTCGAGAATCAGGGTAGGTAATGGAATTCAGCCCGATGTTGAAATGGGACCGTTAAATAATAAATCACAGTACGACTATGTAAAAGGACTCATTGAGAGGGCAGAAGAATCAGGTGCTACGGTTATAACTGGAGGAATACAGTTAGATCCGGATACGTGGGACCAAGGATACTTTATTTTACCAACAATTATTACTGGTGCTGGGCAAGATAGTGAAATTGTACGTGCCGAACAATTTGGTCCTGTCATTCCAGTTCTTCCATTTTCCGATGTAGATGAAGCGGTTCAACTTGCCAATGATAGTGAATTTGGCTTAAGAGCTTCAGTTTGGACTGAGGATGAGCAATTGGCGACTACATTAGCAGATCGATTAGAAGCGGGAGCTATTTTTCATAATAACCATACGGTTTTCCAAGATCTTCATCTTGATTTTCCTGGTTTAAAAGAAAGCGGGCTGTCTCGAGAAACAAGGCACTGTGGGCTCGAGTACTTTGCTGATTCCTACGGATTAGCCAACTGAGAAGGGAGACTCTTCAGATGAATATCGGCTTAATCGGAGGAGGAAATATTGGAAAATTTCTGCTTGAAAGTATAAATACCAATAAACTTCTTACAAATTCCAAAATAGTGGGCATTTTTACACGTAATCCTAACTCGGCACAGCAGCTAGCGGCTGAATTTGATACGGATATCTTTGAAGACATCTCATCACTTTTACATTCAAATGTAGATCTTGTAATCGAAGCCGCTACGGTTGATGTGGTAAAAGAACATGCAGCAGCCATTCTATCAAGCGGGAAAGATATAGTGTTAAGCAGTGTTGGTGCTCTAAGTGATTTGGATTATACACAGTCGTTAGAGGAAATTTGCAGGAGAAATGGGACAAAAATCTATCTGCCATCTGGGGCAATTGGTGGCTTAGATATTCTAAAGGCAGCAAAATCCAATGGTGAACTTGAAAGCGTTTCGATTATCACTAGGAAGCCGCCCCAGGCTTTACCTGGAGCACCAGTAGATAAAGAGAAAGTGCTTTTTGAAGGAACTGCTAATGAAGCGATTAAGTTATTCCCAAAAAACATAAATGTTTCAATTATCTTGTCATTAGCCGGATTAGGGCCAGAAAAGACGAGAGTAAAGATCATTTCTGATCCTGCAATTACGAAAAATAGTCATTCGATTGAGGCTCTAGGCTCATTCGGAAAACTTACTCTCAAGGTTGAAAATGATCCGATGCCTAATAATCCCAAAACAAGTTATTTGGCTGCGCTAAGTGTATTGTCATCGTTAAAAAATAAAGATGCTGTTATCCAAGTTGGATAAATAGTAGTATCACATACAGGGGTTAAAATTGATTGCTTATTCCCCTGAATGCTGCAACACCAGTCTATATTTAGGGGGAGAAGGCAATGTATAAAACGAACATAAATTTAGAAGAAATGTCCCAAAAGGAAGCAATTGAATTTTTACATGAAACCGTTCAACCTGAAATTGGATCTATTCCAGCCTATCTTCTAGGGGATCCAACGATTTATGATTTAGAACACAAAAGAGTTTTTTTAAAAACATGGATATTCATTGGACATGAATCAGAAATTCCAAATAAAAATGATTTCATAACCAGGGATGTTGCTGGATATTCTGTCATTCTCTCTCGTAGTGCTGATAATCAAATTCGTGGGTTATATAATATGTGTACACACCGCGGTATGAAGCTTTGCCGGGCTGATGCTGGAAATAAATCATCGTTTACATGTCCTTATCACGGCTTTAATTTTAAAAACAATGGTGATTGTGTAGGTGTTCCATTGCAAAAAGATATTTACGGAGAAAGCTTGGATAAATCCCAAATGGGGCTGCATAAAATCAGGGTTGAGTCTTATAAAGGGCTTATTTTTGGAACATGGAATGATGAAGCAGAATCTTTAGATGCATTTTTAGGTGAGTTTAAATGGTATATTGATATTTTTGCAGGAAGAGCAGAGATGGAGGTAGTAGGACCGCCACAGAGATTTGTTATTCAATCTAATTGGAAGATTGGAGCAGATAACTTCGTAGGGGATTCCTATCATACGATGGTTACTCACGGTTCGATCGCCAAATTAGGAATGGTGCCAAGTGCAACTTATTCCAAAAGGGGTTATCAAATCCACACAACAAATGGCCATGGCTTAAACCTAGGTACACCGAATCCTGACTTTGCGTTCCCAGAGGAATTAAAAGACGAATACAAGGCAAATTTATCAGAGGATCAATACGAAGTGTTATCAAATCTTAAAAATATGATTGGGAATATTTTTCCTAATCTATCCTTTCTAATTTCTCATACAAAAATAAAAGGTCAATTAATCTCTAATACTTCTATGCGAATTTGGAGACCAATAGCGGCAGACAAAATGGAAGTAATTACGTGGTTCTTAGTAGAAAAAAATGCCTCTGTAGATTGGAAAAAGCGCTCACGAGAATCGTTTATCTTGACCTTCAGCCCTTCTGGTATTTTTGAACAGGATGATACGGAAGTATTCACAGATATAACAGCGGCAGCCTCTGGTACGATGCCATTAGTAAAACAACTGACATTTAATTACACGATGGGCTTGCATCGAAAACCAGTAACAAGCTTTGTAGGACCTGGCGTGGTCTATGATGATAAATTTACAGAAGCCAATCAAAGAAATTTTTACCGTTACTGGCTCGACCTGATGACCAATTGAGTGGGTTCTCATACATTTATTAAATAATTAAGAATAGGGGGAGAAGCGTATGACGATTGAGAGAATGTTAGTAACCTATGAATTTGAACAATGGCTCTATCGGGAAGCAAAACTAATCGATGATATTGATTTCGATGGTTGGTTTAGCTTAATGCATCCAACTTTAAAATATCAAATGCCTGTTCGTGTTAATAAAGAGGGTACAGAACGTCCCGATTATGCCCTAGATATGTTTGCCTTTGATGACGACATTGAATTGTTGAAGATTCGTGTGGACCGTTTAAAAACGGATTATGCTTGGGCTGAAATTCCTCCTTCCCGGACTAGAAGGTTAGTCAACAATGTAAGACTGCTTGATTACGTTCCAAATGAAAAAGCAGTAGTAAACAGTTATTTACTTATTTACAGAAGCCGCAGCACGGATATTCATCACGATTTAATTTCGGGTGAACGACAAGATGAATTTATTTATGAAAATGGTGAATGGAAGCTCTCCAAACGTTTTTTCATTGTCGATCAAACTACCATTAATACGCGAAATCTGGCTATTTTTGTGTGATAGCTTTAGGAAGCAGGAAGGAGCAGTACTTATGGCTCAACTTAGCGGTAAATCCATTTATTTAACTGGAGGTGCCTCTGGTATCGGCAAAGCCGTTACCGAGGCATTTATAAAGGAAGGTGCAGTTCTGACTGTACTTGATAAGTCGGCAGAGGGACTGAATCAATTAAAGCAGCGATTTGGGGAAGATATTCAATGTATCGAGGGAGATGTAACAGATTATCAAGCACACGCTCATGCTGTTAGGAAGGCCGTTGAAGCATTTGGAAAACTGGATGTTTTTGTGGCGAATGCAGGTGTATTTGATGGGTTTGCTAAATTCCAAAGTGTTACACCTGAAGCAATGTCAAATGCCTATCAAATCCTGTTCGATATTAATGTAAAAGGCTATTTCAACGGGGCAAAGGCGTCAGTGGATGAATTGAAGAAAACGGGCGGAAATATCATTTTTACCATGTCTGGAGCAAGTTTTTATCCGGATGGCGGCGGGGTATGGTACACCGCCAGTAAACATGCCCAACTTGGGTTAATGCGCCAGCTAGCTTTTGAATTGGCACCCGATATTCGAGTGAATGCCGTTGCTCCAGGTGGAACCCTGACAGCGCTAAATGTTATTTCTCCGCTGCAGCCCTTTGTAAAAATGGTAGACAACGACACGAAAGAGAGAAGTATTAAATCGAGAAATCCACTAAGGATTGCAATGTCCTCTGAAGACCATGTCGGTGCCTATTTGCTGCTTGCTTCCGATCAGGCGAGAGCGGTTACAGGGGAAGTTATCTCAAGTGATGGAGGATTAGCTGTACGCGGGCTAAGTTAATTCAAATAATAGGGGTGACTTTTGTGGCAGAATCGAAAACAGAAAAAAGACCATTAGCTGGAAATAATAGAGTAAATCAACTTGCATTTGTTGTTCAGGATATTGAGAAGACATCTGAACTGTTTTCAAAGCTACTTGGAATTGCTAAACCTACATGGTTTTTAACAGGGGACAACGAGATTTCCAAAGTGGTATTTCGTGGGAAACCAACAAATTCTAGAAGCAAATTAGTTTTTATGAACACACCGACTATCCAATTCGAATTAATCGAGCCCAATAAAGAACCAGGTACGATGCGTGAGTTTTTAGATACAGTCGGTGAAGGAATTCATCATATAGCCTTTGATGTCGAGTCAATTAAGGAACGCCTGCCTGTTTTTGAGGAAAATGGCTATCCATTACTTCAAAGTGGTGAATTTACTTCTAGCGATGGCAGATATGTATATGTTGATACATTGGATGATCATAAAACACTTGTAGAATTATTGGAAAGTGCTGACCCGCGTGACACAGCTCCGAAAAATGAAACTTTTGCTCCGTTACTTGGAACCAACAAGGTAGAACAACTGGCTCTTGTTGTAAAAGACCTTGAGAAGGCTGCAGAAGCGTACTGTAAATTACTGGGCGTTGAAAAACCACAAGTGATTCAGTCGGGTCCTAGTGAGCTGACAAATGTATTATTTGAAGGGAAGCCGACTGAAGGAGATTCTAGGTATATGTTTATTAATACTCCTTTGCTTCAAATTGAATTAATTGAACCAGGGACGTCTCCAAGCACGTGGAAAAAACATCTCGAAACATATGGTGAGGGAGTTCACCATATTTCATTCGTCATCAAGGATATGGAAGAAAAAATTAAATTGCTCGAGGGAATGGGCTATCCGGTTCTTCAAACGGGTAATTTTTATAATGGCAAAGGCCGATACGCCTATATGGACACAACTTCAGATTTTAAAGTAATCATTGAGTTACTAGAGAGATTTGATACTTGATATAAGTGCTGGACACCTTTGGGTGACTGGCACTTTGTTTTTAGACTGCTATTCCATCCCTATTTTATTTAGCGTATAGTGGAAATATAAAATAAAATTGAATTAGTTTAAGTGGAGGAATATATGCAGCGGGCGCAAATACCAACTTATGAACGGATTGCCATCGATTTAGCCAATCGAATT
The DNA here is from genome assembly GCF_036961885.1 of Neobacillus niacini. Classification (GTDB taxonomy): domain Bacteria; phylum Bacillota; class Bacilli; order Bacillales; family Cytobacillaceae; genus Neobacillus; species Neobacillus niacini_H. The sequence continues at coordinate 30,358 of NZ_JBALNQ010000041.1, forward strand.
TACGACGGTAAATTTAAAGTGGGTGAAAAGATTCACGGGAGATCTACATTGGCAAGTGAATATAAGGTTTCACCAGAAACAGTACGTAGAGCCATCAAGATATTAGAAGATGTGGAGATTGTTCATTCGACTAAGGGCAGTGGAATCGTGATTTCTTCACGGGAGAATGCTTATAAATATATTCATCGTTTCACAAATTTGGCCAGTATCAAGGACCTTGAAAAAGAAATTAACACTCTAGTGAAAGATAAAAATAAGATTGAAGAGCAGCTGCTAGACACAGTCAGGAAAATTATGGATTATTCTACTAAGCTTCGTCATACCAATCCATTAGCCCCAATTGAAGTAGAGGTATTTTCAGGATGTATACATATCGGAAAGACGATTTCTGAAGTGAAGTTTTGGCAAAATACAGGAGGTACCGTGATAGGGATGAAGCGAAAGGGAGAATTGATTATCTCACCGGGGCCTTATGCACTAATTCAAGAAGGGGATGTACTTCTAATTATTGGGGATGATCCAACCTACGAAAGGGTCATTCATTTTATGGAAGATTAGAAAAAGCCGGCATAGCCGGCTTTCTTCATTAGAGTAGACCTTCTTCTTGTAAAAACTCTTTTGCAACCTTTGCTGGTGATTCTTTCAGGCTGTCAACTTTATAATTCAGATTTCGCATTTTATCATCTGTCAACGTACCAGCCAGTAAATCTAGAGCTTCTTTTAATTCAGGATGTTTCTCTAACGTCTCTTCTTTGACAATAGGAACGGCATAGTATGGAGGGAAGAAGTTTTTATCATCCTCTAATACCTTTAATCCAAATTCCTCAATCAATCCATCGGTTGAAAAAGCATCGATGACATCACTTTTATGATTATTAAGAGCGGTATAGCGCAATCCGCCGTCAACTGCTTGCACATCTTTAAATTTCATGTTATAGGCTGTCTCTAGGCCATTTAATCCATCTTCTCGGTTAGCAAACTCAATCGTTGGCCCCATAATCAGGCCATCGCTTATGTTAGCAAGATCGGAGACAACGTTCAGATTAAATTGATCTGCTGTATCCTGACGTACGGCTATTGCATACGTGTTATTAAATCCAAGCGGTTTTAACATGTTAATACCATACTTCTCTTTGAATTCCTTTTTTACGTAGTCATACACTTTATCAGAATCACTTTGTGGACTTTGCTTCAGTATATTTACAAGACCAGTCCCGGTATATTCCACATAAGCATCGATGTCGCCGCTATTGATTGCACCAAAGGCCACCTGTGTCCCGCCTAGATTTAGTTTTCTTTCAACTTTAAGCTCAGTCTTGCTTTCTACTAAATCCGCCAGCATATTCCCTAAAATCAGCTGTTCACTGTAATTTTTAGATCCGATGACAATTTTATCTGCGGCATTAACCTTTGAATAAACTGTAAAGGCACCACCTGCAACGATGATTATACTAGCAAACCCAATCACTAGTCTTTTTATTTTCTTACTTACTTTTAAAGAAGATGTTCGTTTATTCGTATAAGAGAATGAAGTTTCAAGTTTCCCAACGATAAAGTCAATTAGTAGAGCAAGAATACATGCCGGGATGGCACCTGCCAAAATCATGTAATTATCCACGGTCTGTACACCGGAGAATACGAGGTAACCAAGACCGCCTGCACCTACGAAGGCAGCAATTGTCATCAATCCGACAGCAGTTACCGCAGAAATTCTGATACCCGCCATAATCATCGGAAAGGCTAGTGGCAGCTGAACCTTTTTCATTGTTTGACTCTTGGTCAGACCGATGCCTTTGGCGGCTTCCAGAATATCAGAATCAATGTTCGTTAATCCTGTATATGTGTTCTTTACGATAGGAAGAAGGGAATACAGAATGACCATGACGATGGCCGGGGCACTGCCAATTCCAATGAAAGGAATAAGGAATCCAAGTAAGGCCAAGCTTGGTATAGCTTGAATCACATTGGTCGTTCCGATAATTGGCTTTGAAAGCTTAGGCTCTCGTGAAATCAATATACCCAGTGGAATCCCGATAATGACCGCAATCAGTACCGAAATGACACTTAGGTAAATATGCTGACCTAATAAATTTAGGATTTGTTCGTAGTTTGCTTGTAAATAGTTAGTAAAATCAGCCATTAAAAGGCCACCTCCAAATCAATTAGTTGGCTGCTTAAAGCCGATAAAATACTACTTCTTGTAATAAGGCCAGTTAATTGCTTTGAGTGATTGATCACAGGAACGTAGCCGATTTTATGTTCATTCATTGTCGCTAATATGGAAATTAAGTTACTATCCTCAGAAACAGCTAGAACATTCTTCTCCATAACACTATCAATCTCTGAATTTCTATTTAATAATTGAATTCCTTTTAGCGTCACCAATCCTATTAAAATATTATTTCTATCGGTAACCATTAAACTGTCAACCTTATTAGATTTCATGATCTCAATTGCCTGTAATACGGTTCGCTTAGCAGTGATCTTAACCGGGTTAGAAATCATAATATCCTCAGCCATAAGTAATTCTGGATTGTTCCAGACACGTCTCTTCCCAATAAACCCTTCAACAAATTCATTTGCTGGATTTTTTAAAATATTTTCAGGGGTGTCAAACTGGAGAATATCGCCGTCTTTTAAAATACAAATTTTATCGGCGATTTTAATCGCTTCGTCCATATCGTGGGTAACGAAAATGATGGTTTTGTTGAGTTCCCTTTGCATTTGAACGAGTTCATCTTGTAGCGAGTTTCTTGTGACAGGATCCAATGCACTGAAGGGCTCATCCATTAGAATGATATCTGAATCCGTTGAAAATGCTCTTGCCACTCCAACTCTTTGCTGCTGCCCGCCACTTAATTCTTTCGGAAAGCGGTGCAAAAATTCAGAAGGGTTTAACCCGACCACATGAAGTAGTTCTTCTGTTTTTTTTACAATTGAATCAGGATCTTCACCTTTAAGCTTTGGAATTAGTTCCAAATTTTCTTTAATTGACATATGAGGGAATAGGCCCGTATTTTGGATGACGTAGCCAATATTCCTACGCAGCTCAATTGCATCCATTGTGGAAATATCTTTTCCGTTAACAACAATATTCCCTGAAGATGGCTGAATTAATTTGTTTACCATTTTTAGCAAAGTTGTTTTCCCGCAACCGCTGGGTCCGATAAAAACAACTAATTGACCCGCTTCGATATCGATTGAGAAGGGCTTGATGATCGTTTTGTGTTTATATTTCTTTACAATGTCTTTAAATTCTATCAAAATTTTACCTCCTTTAGAAAATGAACGTTTTTAACAACTGACAACTTAATGTTAACACGTAAGTTGTTGGATTGTCGAATTTTTTTCTGGTTGCATATTTTTTATAAGATTAGAAAAAATAGAGCGTAATATTTTCAGAATATAACAAAAAGTGGTAAAATGGTTCTAAAATATTCGGATTTATAGGAAAGAGGGGGAAGGTAAGGTGCAATCTATAAAAGAGAGGATTAGTCTTAAATTTTTCATCTTCCTTGGGATAGCATTCTTTTTAATACAAATTCCTATCATTGGTGATTATTTTAGAATCATAAATACGGTAATCCATGAATCAGGGCATGCATTTATGGCTCTATTTGGAGGCAATGTTGAAACGATTTCATTGTTTATGAATGCAGATGGTGTTACCCACGGAACACAATCGTTTTGGGTAATCGATTTTGTTACATGTATTGCAGGTTATATAATTTCTTCACTAATGGCTTACGGCTCGTTTTGGTTAATTAAAAAGAAGAAATATACTCTTTTCATCGATTTGCTATTGGGGCTAATCGTAATCAATTTACTATTATGGGTCCGAAATCCTTATGGTTTATTTTGGCTTGCGTCCTTCGGTTTTTTATTTCTAGCGTTGCTGATCAAAGGAAGCCAAAAGCTAATTCACAATCTCGTTTTATTAATTGCTTCGATATTGTTGCTAGAATCGGTTAGCACAGCATATGATATTTTTATCATCAGTTTCATTCAGCCGCATGCAGCAGGAGATGCTACCAACTTATCTCAATTAACCGCTATTATACCAGCTCAAGGATGGGGAATCTTTTTCTTTGCCCAAGCACTATTTCTCATCCTGCTTGGATTCAAGAAAGGCCTGTTCCATATTGGTGAAGGTGAATTACATCGGATTTATCAGTTAGAAGGTCATAAAGAATATTGAGTGTATAGGGGAGACAAAAATGAATAATGTTCTAGATGTGATCCAAAATCGACGTACGATTAAAAAGTTCAAAACCGATGATGTTCCGCTTGATTTGATTCAATCCTGGTTAGAGGCTGCAAAAATGGCACCCAATCATCGAATGACCGAACCATGGGAAGTGTATTTTGTTGGACCGGAAACGAGGGCAAAGTTGAATCATAAGACGAATTTTGGAGATGCTCCCGTACTAATCGCTGTTACATCTAACCATGGTGCTTCAGCGGCAGAGAAAGAGGAAAACGCTATGGCGACAGCCTGTTTTGTTCAGAACTTTAATTTGGCAGCATGGGCTGGCGGTGTCGGGGTATTTTGGTCATCCATCGGGATGACAGCGAAAAATCGAGAAATTCTACGAGTCCCAGCCAATACTGATCTAATTGGAGTATTAGCAATTGGCTATCCCGAGGTTATCCCAGAGCCAAAACCAAGGACATCGATTATCAATAAAATAAAAAACTTACCGTAAAAGAAGAGGAGACAACCAATTTTGGTTGTCTCCTTTCCTATAGATTAAGCTAATTTTACTGCATTTACGTACTCTGCTGTCAGATTATCAATGATTGTTTGAACAGGGAGGATTTCTTTGATTTCACCAACTCTTGCCCCAGCAAAGACAAGTCCATTTTCCACATCGCCTTGTGCATCAGAAAAGACAAGCCCATTTTCGGTATCCCCTCCAACAGTTCTAAACATGGAATCAAGTGTACAGAAGCGATAAGAACAATTTTTCAAGCAATCATGACATTTTGCGATTTTTAATTTGTCAGAACCGCTGATTAATTTCGTAAAGTTATTGGCAATTGCTCTACCGTGTAAACCAACTGTTGTTTTGACTAAAACCAAGTCTTCTTTTTGTGCTTCAACATATTTTTGCTTAAATGAAAGAGGAGCATCACATTCTTCACTTGCTGCAAATCTTGTACCCATTTGTACCCCTGAAGCCCCCATTGAAATGGCTTTTGCGATATCTTCGCCAGTCATAATGCCACCTGCAGCAAGAACTGGAATTGAAACAGCCTCGAGTACCTCTGGTAGAATATCAAACATTGGTCTGTCAGTTCCAAGGTGCCCACCAGCTTCAAAGCCTTCGACGACAACAGCTGCAGCTCCAAGCCTTTCAGAGATTCTTGCCAATTTGGCTGAAGAAACAATGGAAATGACGGGTATGCCAGCTTCTCTACCCCAAGCATACATATCCCTTGAAATGCCGGCCCCAGAAATAATAAAATCAACTTTTTCTTCCAGTGCTGCTTTCATCTTTTCAGCAAAATCATTCATCGCAAATAGTACGTTTACACCAATGTATCCTACGCCGTTAACAAGACTTTTTGCTTTTCGGATATGATCACGCATTTCATCTGTTGAAATACCTGTCCCAGAGATAATACCGACACCACCGGCATTGGCAACAGCTGAAGCGAGTTTGCTTAATGAAATACCTACTCCCATACCACCTTGAAAAATGGGAACCTTTGGCATAATGTGCGCAATTTTTAATTGTGGAAAGTTCAATTTATAACCCCGTTTCATTTATTTAAGATTTAAATTTAGAGCTTACACTGCATGCTACCACTAATTTTCTTATCTGTATGTGATTTTTATCATCAGGTCATAAAGGTAGGTTATAGAGTTAATTATCAATAGGAAAATTAGCATAGGGATTTCCGATTATTATTTCGAAATTGTAAATTCACCGAAACAAAAAGTAACTTATATAAAATAACCTTGTAACATTACTAAGATAAAATAGAGAATATGACTTCAAATATTTTATTGAGATATCATTAAAAACTTGGCTAGTTAAACCTAGGGGGGATTGGATGGCTTCCACAACAAGTAGAAGCAAGTATTTTGATAATGCAAAATTCATCTTAATTTTTCTTGTTGTTTTTGGGCATATGATAAGCCCGTATAAGGA
>NZ_JBALNQ010000042.1:0-2388 GCF_036961885.1 Neobacillus niacini
AGGATGATTCTTATGGAAAATGATTCAGTAGCGCAATCGTTGAAGCTATTTATTGTTCTTTCTAGGGCTTTTAAAGCGATTAACGAGCATGTTAATAAAGTTATTCAAACAAGTGGATTAAACCCAACAGAATTTGCCGTATTAGAGCTTTTATACCATAAAGGTGATCAGCCAATGCAACAAATTGGCGGGAAAATATTACTTGCTAGCGGCAGCATTACCTATGTAGTTGATAAACTAGAACAAAAAGGTCTGCTGACCAGAATCGCCTGTCCGAACGACAGAAGGGTTACATTTGCACAAATTACAGATAAAGGAAAAGAATTTATTCAAGAAATTTTTCCAGAGCATGCCCAGCAGATTCATACACTGATGTCTAGTTTGACAGATACCGAAAAGCAGGAAGCGATAGAATTGTTGAAAAAACTTGGATTGCCAGCAGGTAAATTTTAATACGGCTTAGGCCGTATTTTTTTTATTTACAGGAATATTAATGAATAGTGTCGAAATGATTGATTTGAAATTCTTTTTAAAGGAGATGTAGCAATGAGATTTGAAGAATATACATATACACGTCCAAACCTTGATAACGTAAAAGCAAGTTTTGAGGCAGCGATTGAAAAATTTACAAATGCTTCTTCTGTGGAAGAACAAAGTTTGGCTATGAATGAAGTTAATGGAATTAGAAATGATATTGGAACCATGTTTAATCTTTGCTACATACGTCATTCTGTTGATACAAATGATGAGTTCTACAAAGCAGAGCAAGATTATATGGATGAAGTGCAGCCAGAAATTGAAGGTTTTGTTACTAAGTTTTATCAAGCACTGATTAATTCTAAATATCGTAATGAATTAGAAGTAAAATGGGGGAAGCAATTATTTGCCCTTGCAGAAGGACAATTAAAGACCTTTAAGCCAGAAATTGTTCCTTTACTTCAAAAGGAAAATCGGCTATCAACGGAATATACAAAATTAGTTGCATCTGCAAAAATTAATTTTGAAGGGGAAGAACGGACTCTTGCTCAATTAGAGCCATTTACTGAATCCACCGATAGAGAAATGAGAAAGCTTGCTAATGAAGCGAAATTTGGGTTTTTAGCTGAACATGAAACAGAGTTTGATCGTATTTATGATGATCTCGTTAAAGTAAGAACGGAGATTGCTCAAACTTTAGGTTATAAAAACTTTGTTGAATTAGGCTACTACCGGATGATGAGAACGGATTATAATTCAGAAATGGTGGCGAATTTCCGCCAGCAGGTGAAGGATTTTATTGTTCCGATTGCTTCGAAACTAAAAGCAAGGCAACGGGAACGAATCGGTGTTGAACAGTTAAAATACTATGATGAGGGCTTTAACTATAAGACTGGGAATGCTGTTCCTAAGGGTAGTCCCGATTGGATTATCGAAAACGGGCAAAAAATGTATGAAGAACTATCAACTGAAACTGGAGAGTTTTTCCGATTTATGCAGGATAATAACTTAATGAATCTTGTAGCGAAAAAAGGAAAGGCTGGCGGCGGTTATTGCACATTTATTGAAAACTATAAGGCACCTTTTATCTTTTCAAATTTTAATGGTACCTCTGGGGATATTGACGTATTAACACACGAAGCAGGGCATGCATTCCAGGTTTACTCCAGCCGGAATTTTGAAATCCCTGAATATAATTGGCCTACGTATGAAGCCTGTGAAATTCATTCGATGAGTATGGAATTTTTCACTTGGCCATGGATGGACTTATTCTTTAATGAAGATACAGATAAATATAAATTCTCCCACTTAAGCTCAGCCCTATTATTTTTACCTTATGGAGTTTCTGTGGATGAATTCCAGCATTGGGTATATGAAAATTACGAAGCGACGCCTCAAGAAAGAAAACAGGCGTGGCGTAAAATTGAGAAGAAGTATCTCCCGCATAAAGAGTATGACGGGAACACTTATTTAGAGAACGGCGGTTTCTGGCAGCGTCAAGGACATATTTTTAATTCACCTTTCTATTATATTGATTATACTTTAGCTCAAATCTGTGCCTTCCAATTCTGGAAGCGATCAAGAGAAAACCAAGAAGAGGCTTGGGCAGATTACGTAAGTTTATGCAAGCTGGGGGGCAGCAAGTCATTTACCAATCTTGTAAAAGAAGCAAATCTGATTTCACCGTTTGAGGATGGCTGCGTGCAATCTGTAGTTGGTGAAATTGAAGCTTGGTTAAACACAGTTGAAGATCAAAAGTTATAAAAAATAGGGAAGCGAAGCCATTGTGGCTTCGCTTTTTGATTATTGTGGAAAAAAGCTCGTCTTTGTTTGTCCTCTTGCTCATATATTGAATATAAGGGGGAGATGAGGTGAAAAGGAATTGGTCAGCAGCTTTTCAAATCGCCGCGG
>NZ_JBALNQ010000042.1:2399-4097 GCF_036961885.1 Neobacillus niacini
CTACGTTGGTACGGTGGTTGGTGCAGGATTTGCAACAGGTAGAGAGATTGTTGAGTTTTTCTCACGGTTTGGTTTCATTGGGTTTCTAAGTATTTTATTGAGCGGGTACCTCCTAATCTCCTTAGGGTCTAAGTTAATGAGAATCTCTGCTCGAATTAATGCAGTTTCGTATCAAGAATTTAATGTACACTTGTTTGGGACATGGGCAGGCAGGGGTATTAATATAATCATGCTTTTTATGCTTCTGGGAGTTAGTGCAGTCATGCTTTCAGGAGCAGGAGCGGTTTTTCAAGAACAATTAGGGCTTTCGAAAAACTTAGGCGTTTTTATAACGATATTTTTATCCTTTTTAGTTATGCTTGTAGGGACAAAAGGGTTATTTGCCGTAAATTCGTTTGTAGTCCCCATTATGATTAGTTTTAGTCTAATGTTAATGACACTTTCCGTTAAACAACCGGATTTTATAAATCAATTATTCTATCTTCCCCATGTGGAAGATGGATGGAAAAGTATATTAGCACCATTTTCTTATACTGCCTTAAACCTAGCTTTAGCACAAGCAGTGCTCGTTCCTATTGCAAATGAAATTAAGGATGATTGGACAATCAAATGGGGAGGGATTTTAGGTGGGACAGCGTTAACTGTCATTTTAATATCCAGCCATTTTACCCTAATCATGCTTCCAAATCTAGAGATTTATGAGATACCGATGGCAATCATCATGAAGCAAATCGCTCCTTTTTTCTATTGGATCTTTGTTTTAGTGATATATGGTGAAATTTTTACTTCTGTTATTGGGAATGTTTATGGACTAGATCGCCAGTTAAAGCAATTTGTAAACGTCCATACTTTTATTACTATATCAGCTATATTTATCGTTGCTTATATCATAAGTCTTATTGACTATAGTAAACTTTTGTCAAATCTTTACCCATTGTTTGGTTATATTAGCCTCATCTTTTTTATCCTTTTATGGATGAAGCCTTTAAACGAAAAAGAGAATAAACCATAAAAATAGGAAAAGCATTGTCATAGACATTGCTTTTTCTATTTTAATGGCAAAATAATAAAGATCATGATATCAAAAACGATATGTGACACGATAACCAGCGGCATGCTCTTTTTCCACAAATAGAGGGCACCCCACAAAAGACCCGAGAGGAATGCGGCCAGCATTAAGATAAAGGTTCCAGAATAAATATGGACAGAGGCATACAAAAGGGCGCCAATTGTTATACTTGCAAATGGACCAAAGTAACGAAGCAGTCTTTTTTGAACAAATCCGCGCCAAAAGAGTTCTTCTCCAGGTGCTGCCACTAAAATTAGTGCAAGGTATTGCCAAAATAACGATGGAGCAAACCACCTGTAGAGGTTCTTTATACTACTATCAAAAGGCAGGTTCAGAATGCCAATAGCTTGTACCCCCAGCCAAAAAATAAAATAAAGAAGTAAACCAGATAAAGCACCAATGGATATATATTTAAAAAATGAGGATTCATCATCAACATCTTCTTGGAACATCGCAAAGGTGATTAATATTAGCAGTGAACCTGTAAATATGTACCAAAATATCGCTTTATCGTAGAAGGTAAAGTACATTAGAGCATGGGCAAGGATGTAACCAGTAATCAGCCGTAAGTCATAGAAGCGATTCTTCATTTACTTTTTAGCTCCTTTCCAACAATAAGGCTCTTTTCT
>NZ_JBALNQ010000043.1:0-38107 GCF_036961885.1 Neobacillus niacini
CAAATAAACTTTATTAAAATTAACGGTATTACAAATTCTTCTGTCCTGCAGATTGGAAGTGCTGGAATCATTAAACCTGCCTCCTATCTGTATAATACAGGGGGTTTTACCCAGCCCGCGCCAACTGCAGGTGGTACTCAACCTATTGGCGGGCAATCTAGCAGCCCTGCAGTGCCATTATCAGGAGCGAGAGAAGATGATTCAAAGTGAGGTGATGGAATGTACCAGGATTATTCACAACTTCTTCAATGGGTCCAAATGACTTTGCAGGCTCAGGAAAATAGAATTGTTACAATGGAACACATCATCCAAAAACTTCAGGAAGAGATGAAGCAATTAAAGGAAAAGCCAAGTGTTCGGGTTGATAAGATTGAATACAAATTCGATCAATTGAAGGTCGAAACTCTTGAAGGAACCTTAAACATTGGACTAAACCCATCCGATTTGGCTAATATTGAAGATTTTGCTGTAGAAAATCAATCCAAAACCCCCATCCATCCTAAAGTACAAATGCAGCGGTCTATGAAAGTAGAGGAATCTATTTATCAGTATTTAGAAAGCGAACTTCCAGCACTCTTTAAGGAAACCCAAAATCAATTAAATGTAAAGCTAGATGATTCCTATTTAGCTTTTATCAAACAAGATATCATGAAACAGCTTCCAGCTAGGATTGATTACCATATACAAAATACTGCAGCCAGAGAACGTGAAGGCGAACATAGTACAGAGGAGAGGATTATTGATTTACTAAAGCAAGAAATCAGAAAAGGTATTTTAATTTTTATTAATCATTTGCCAGAGAATGTGAAAGGAATGAATACACAAAATGAACTATGAAGTATATAATCGGGAAATCTGTGTAGATACCATTCGAATTATAGGTGTTGCAAGTTCTTCACTCGTCATGGTTGGCGACACACAAACAATTCAATTAGCAGCAACGTTCGACACTCCTGCTGAATCACTCATCATCGGGCCGTTTGTGCCACTTTTTTAGGTGTTTTAGAGATATGCTTCAGAGATCTTCCGTCGTAAACACCATTAATGTGACCTCTGCTATCTTCTCCTCTATCATCCAGCTTGGAGATTCCCATATTATTAATGGGTTTTCACGGGCCTTGGCTGTTCAAAGGGAAGCTGAAGTTTTTAATTCAAAAGAAGGTAATTTTTCGAACTATCCTGTGTTTTCGGAACCAATCCCTTTTTTGCCAATCAATGAAAGCATGACGATATCTACTCATAATAGCCTTCCAATTATTAAGGTCAATACTATATCTATTCTTGCAATGTCTTCGGATGCAATACTGCACGTTGGAAACAGTGAAAACGTCTCAATGGAAGTACGGGTAAAACATATCAGACAGTTGCAGCAAGGATGAACAATCACAAGGAAGTTTGAATACGAAATCACAAGATTACTAAGAGTAGTAATAAAAAGGATGTTAGTAAATGCCAGCGATAATGGGTCCAGTACAGATTGTGAATGTAAGTGGCGGAATTGTGCAATTCGGAGATACTGTATATATTTCTCCAAAAAGTGCTACAAAGACCAATGCGGGTTCTGGTGGCTTTAATACCGGGGCAATCATATTTACAGCCAATGGATTAAGTGGTACCAATGTTCTTGATGCAAACCTGGTTGACCAGCCAATAGCAGGTAATAATTGAAATACGACATAAACCTCATATGGTTTATGTCGTATTTTTGTAAATTTATAGTTTTAACATATGTGCTCCGTCAAAGAAGAATAAATATCTTTCATTTACTTTTCTCTTCCAGATTTGTTCCAATGCTTTTGTATATAAATTAATTTGTAATCTATATCGCTCTTCAAGTATCGGTTTCGCCTGTTCAAAACCACCTTTGTAACGATCTGTGATCCCATCCGATTTAAAGTCAATCAGGATGAGTCCATTTTCGTCTTCAAACACACAATCGATGATTCCCTGGACAAAAACAGATTCATCTTCATCCTGCCATGTCGGATATACTTCCGAAGCAGGCAATGAAAGAGTAAATGGAACTTCACGATTTACCACTCTTGCTTTTAGGATCCTTTTGCCTAAGTCCGACTCGAAAAACGTAACAATCAGTTGTGAATTTATAACTTCTGCCTGCTCGGTCGTTAACAGTTCATTTCCCACCATTCGCTCTACCTGTGCCTTAACCGTCTCTATTGTAACAGGTCTTGTAACATCCACATGCTGCATGACCATATGCAGGGCTGTCCCTCTCTCAGCAGGACTTAATGACTTTTCCTGCATGAATTTAGGGCGTTTTGTAATTGATTTTTTAAAGCGACTTAACAATTCAGTGCCACTTTGCTCATCAGACATTTCCCGCTGACGCTTCATTTCGGATACTGATTGCTTCGAGCGATGGGTCGAAGCATTGGCAAAAGAATATTCCCAAGTTAAGCGTGACTTAATTTCTTCTGCAAACGCTGATGTTACTGGAATCAATTCTTTATTCTCTATCTGTTTTAGTAAGGAGTTCTCCTCCATACTTTCAGACTTTTCCTGATTTTTAATTTCTTCTGCACTCATTTGTGTAATTTTCCATGCAGATGGATGGAAGACGATATCATCGGAAATTTGATGATGTTGAATTTCAGTTTTTCTTAATTCTTTACTGTCTTGATGCCGAACGAGTGCTGGACCAACCCAATCCATATAACAGCTTGCAGCTGCTCTTTCATAATCCTTTAGCAGCCAATCTGCATGGGTACAAACATCATTCCACTGTTCAATTTTTTTATCTGCATCCTTCAAAGTTGCTGTCAAATATAACTTTTCTTTTGCCCGCGTCAAGGCAACATATAAAACACGCATTTCCTCTGCTAACATTTCCATTTTTTTTCTTCGCCTAAAGGCAATTTGAGGAAGAGAAGGATAGGTAATTCTTTTTTCAACATTTACATATTTTGCTGCAAATCCGTACTCTTTATCGAGCATATATGGTTTACGTATATCCATCATATTAAAGCTTCGCGACAAGCCAGCAATGAATACAACGGGGAACTCCAGCCCCTTACTGCTATGAATAGTCATGATCCGAACTACATCTTCCTGCTCCCCAAGCGCCCTTGCAGCTCCAAGGTCGTCTCCTCTTTCAATCATTCTCTCAACAAAACGTAAAAAGCGAAATAACCCTCGAAACGAGGTTTGTTCATATTGTCTTGCCCGATCATACAAAGCACGCAAGTTTGCCTGGCGCTGCTTACCACCTGGTAAACCTCCTACAAAGTCATAAAACTGTGTATCCCGATATAGCTGCCATATCAATTCCGAGAGTGACCCCTGACGCGCCATTGAACGCCATTCCTCCAAATGTTCATAAAACCGGCGGACCTTTTCATATAAAGGTTCTGTTTTTTCTGTTGGTTTACTCTTGAGACAGAACTTCTTTACAGACTCCCAAAATGTGCCCTTGTTATGCAAACGTATTTGTGCCAACTCTTCTTCATTTAGCCCGACAATTGGGGACCTTAAGACAGATGCTAATGGAATATCCTGGAGAGGGTTATCGATGACCCTTAATAACGACATCATAATCGCTACTTCTGTTGCTTCAAAATAACCCGATGAAAGGTTGGCATAGATTGGTATCCCCTGTTGTTTAAATTCTTCCATTATTTGTGGTGCCCAAGTCATGGAACGGAGCAGGATTACCACATCTCGATACTTAATCGGACGGTCAGATTCTGTTTTTGGGTTGTACACTTTTGTTTCATTTGCAATTAATTGATTAATCTTCGCAGCTATTACTCGAGCTTCAAGCTGAGATTTTTCTAAATCCACCTCATCAAATTCGGAAATTCCTGTCTCCGTTTCTGATTCAGCAGCCTCTGGGGGCAATTCTTTACTAGATCCATTTTGATTAATAAGCAACAGTTCGATTGGAAATGGTTCATCTTCAGGGTACGGTGCACCAGGCCGGAGTTCAGCCGCTTCATCGTAATCAATCTCTCCTACCTTGACACCCATGATTTGTTTAAATAAATAGTTTGTCCCTTCAAGAACTTCCTTGCGACTTCTAAAGTTACGGGCAAGATCTATTCGTAATCCCGTACCTTCACCGTCTTTCCTAAAACGATTGTACTTTCCTAAAAATAAATTTGGTTCTGCCAGTCGAAAACGATAAATCGATTGCTTTACGTCTCCAACCATGAACAGATTTCCATTTATCTCATCTTCTTTTGCGACTAGTTTTAAGATGGTTTCTTGAACCATATTTACATCCTGGTACTCATCAACAAAAACTTCATTAAAATGATCCCGGTAGGCTAATGCAGCTTCCGATGGAAGAAATTCTCCTTCAAAGGTGATTTCCCCAGTTAATATTTTTAAACAATAGTGCTCCAAATCTGCATAATCTACAAGCCCTTTTTCTCGTTTTGCTTTCTCAAATCGCTCCGAAAAGGCAGTGACCAAATGGACAAGGGTTTCAATTAGTGGGCGCATTTCATCCATATCACGTAAGAAACCTTCAGGCTTTCTTAAAAAAAGCTCATCTTTAATATCTTGAATTTTCTTTTTAGCCTTATCGCGGAGTTTTTGCGCTTTGTCCGTTAGCTCTTTATCGAAATCGTCTCCTTTTACTTGCTTGGCTCTCGTGAAAGACCAAGTCTGCATCGCATTATAAAGGGCTATCCACGAATCACGATTTGCCTGTATAAGAGTATTAATAACATTCATATCATCGAGAAAATTTTCTGCCCTTGGTGCTGGACCACCTGGAAGCCTTGTCACTTCCAAGCCGCGCTGTATCATTTCTTTTGCACCTTCTAATTGTAGTTCAATATCAAAAAGCAATGCTTTGATAAATGGCAGTTCTTCTAGATTTTTTACAGTTGAAACATCATACATCTCAATCATTGACTGCAAATAATGACTTGGCAGCGGATTCGACATCGCAAAATCATAAATATCCCGGACGATATCCATTAGGGCACTATCACTACGATCACTTGTAAAAGAATCTACCAACTGAAAGAATGGTTCATTATCCTTTTTTCCATATTCATCTTCAAATAGCTCATCCATCACTTCATCTCTAATTAATTGTGCTTCTGTTTCATCTGCGATTCTAAAACCAGGGTCAACATCAATTAGATAATAGTATTTACGTATGACCTCCATACAAAAAGAATGGAGGGTTGAAATAGATGCTTTATTTAATAAACTTAGTTGTTTTCGCAAATGCCTTGAAGCTGGATCTTTATTTATCGCCTTTTCCAAGGCTTCTCCGATTCGGTGACGCATTTCGGCTGCAGATGCGTTCGTGAATGTTACAACTAACAACTCATCGACATCAATAGGTTCTACTTCTGAAAGAATCTTTTGAATAATTCGTTCCACCAAGACAGCCGTTTTTCCAGACCCAGCAGCTGCTGCGACAAGGATATCTTTATTTTTCCCCATAATGGCTTTCCATTGGTCTTCCGTCCAAGTTGCCCCTTCAGGTCTAGGAGGAATTACAAAATTACTCATCCACCTCAACCTCCTTTCTTATTAAATCAAAGACTGTTTCCTTCGGTTGGGGTGTCAGTATTCGATAGTGATTTTCCATAGATTCGTCAAATTGACAGACAGATTTATAGGAACAAAATGTACATGGTGTTTTGTCTTTTAGTTTAAAGGGTGCAATAGCAACCTGCCCATCCACAATTGCCTCTCCGGTAGTTTGATAGAGCTTTCGGACATAGGCCCTTAGGTCATCAAACTCATTTAGACTTGCTACTTTTGATTTTTTTGTAAGATTGCCATCTTTTTTAATACCAGCTGAAATAATTTGCGAGTCGCCTGATTCAAGCGATTGATCCATCAGCCTAAGGACATCTTGGTCACCCACCATTAAACCATTCATCTTAAATTTCTTCATGATTTCCTTTTCAATTTCATCAACAGTCAGCAATTTACTAGAACTAATTAATGGGTTATGAACATGGAAATACAAGACACCCGCAGGGCTAGCTTTCATTTCCACCAATTCATCTGAATGGGTGATAACGATATCTAAATAAGTTAACATTTGCAACGCCAACCCGTAATATACTTCGTTAAGATTAACATCCTTTTCACTTGATTTATAATCAATAACCCGTAAATAAGTATGATCATTTTCACCCTTCGCTTGATCAACCCTATCGATACGACCAGCTAATTCCATCCGTTTTCCATTTTTCAGGGAAAACGTTAGTGGTGGGAGCTTGCCACCCTTTCCAAAGCTCAGTTCCAATCCGATTGGCGAGAATCCACTTACTTTTGCATGTTCGCTCAATACTTGCGAGGCCCGGCTAATAATTTGCTCTAATTTTCGTTTTATATAATGATGACGCTCCGAGCTTAGAAGAATTTCATTTTGGAGCTTCGGAGCTAATGCATTGACTGCCTGCTTAGCCAGTTCTTCACATTGCTGCTTTGAGAGTGATGCCCAGCTTAGTTTTTGTTCATTAACGAAATCAGATATATGCTTTAAGGCAGCATGGAATAGTTCACCAATGTCAGGAGCTTCCAAACGAAAAACCTGACGTTCACGAAGCTTTAACCCATGCTGGGCAAAATGTGAAAAGGCACAACCATTAAATAATTCCATCCTTGATACACTTGCCTGTATCGTATCCCCATATAATTCGTCTGTTGTTTCCTTTGATAGTTGAACCGTCTGATTCGTATAAAATAGACTGGACAGTACTCTCTCAGCACGCCCCTTCCATTCACCTTTAATATAAAAGTTATAAACATCCCACCATAAATCGGCTATTGGATAATTGCGCTTCTTCAACTGAAGCTGTGCGGTTAAATATGACAATGTCGTTTTGTAATTGGCAACAAAGTTCAATTGCTCACTTTCTGATAACTCAGCAGGATCTGTACCATAAAAATATTCATCAGCGTCTGGATACATATCTCTCAATCTTTTAATATATGAGGAAGGAATTAATGCCTTTCCTTCATCGTTTGCAAGCGGATAGCTAACATAAAGGACATCTGAAGGTGTCGTTAGTGCCTTATAGGCAATAAAATTTTCATCTAATAATCTTGTTCTGCTGCTTGGTGCTACAGTTACATCTGCGGCAATCAACATTTCACGCTCATCATCGGATAATATCCCGTCGTCCGCAATTTTCGCTGGTAATACTCCTTCATTTACACCAACAACAAAGGTAGCCTTTATGTCTGTAAGTCTGGATTTTTCTAAATCTCCGATTATTACCTGGTCGAGAGCTGGCGGAATGAGTGAAAAATAGAGAGATTCAAACCCAGCCTCTAATATAGCGGAGAATGACTTTAAGGACACATTTTCATCCCCTAATATTTCAACATATTGATCTAAGAGATCAATACATGCATTCCACACCTGATCATGCTCACGCATTTTTACAAGATTGCCTTTTTGTTCAGCTTCCATTTTCCAATTTTCTAGTTTCGAAGGAATATCTAGTTCTTCTAAATATAAATAGATTGCTTCACAAAGCTTCCGACCTGTATCTGCCTTTTTGAGCCTTCTTGATAAGCGGAGAATCGGGGCTGTTACCAAAAGCTTTAGTTCATTAAGCTGCTGTTCGATTTCTTTTTCAGCGTCTGTTTGCATATTACTTTCCATTTCAAGACCCTTGAAGCGACGATATGTCCAGCGATCTTTTCGCGTCCATTTCCCCCCTTTAATCCCATATGCGAGTACAAAGTTTTCAAGTCTATCCATTTTTTCCCGCATTCTATCTGGATTTTCCTGTAGCGGATATAACAATTCTGTTTTTATTACTCTAAAAACAGGCTCGTAACGCCAAAAAGAGTGAATAACTTCCAGGCTTGATCGAATTAATTCAATCAACGGATGATTCAACATAGTCCTTTTTTGGTCGATAAAGTATGGAATCTGATAGTCGGTGAAAACTGGCTCAACGATCTCATGATAGTCGCTGCCATTTCTAATCAGTAGGGCTATGTCTTTAAAGCGATAATTTTTTGTCCGAACCAGCTGAAGAATTTCACGAGCTATTCCTTCTATCTCTGCTCTACGATTAACAGCTTGTCCAATATGAATGTCTGTTTGTCCATAGTAAGGAACAGCTGGTCTTGAATCAAAATTTCCCTCTAAATGTTTAAGTGATGGATTATTCCATTTCTCCTGATGAACAAGATAGTTCGGAGTCTCAATTTCAATTCCTTCGACTTTTGCCAATTCGTAAATCGAGTAGCAAGCATCACTAGATAATCGAAACAAATCCAATTCATCTGGCGTAGCTTCAAAGGTATTTCGATCCGTCGTCATGGTTATTGTTACTCTCTGACAATGCTTCATTAATTCTTTCATGACTAAAAATTCCTGTGGTGTAAAGCTGTAAAAACCATCAATATATATTTCGGCATTTTTTAAGTATGTCGATAACGAAATCTTTTCTGAAAGCAAATGAAAATAGTCCTCAGAATCGATATACTTTCCAAAGACTTCATCTTCAAATTGTCGATAAATAATTTCTAAATCATTCAGTTTATCTTGTAACGCTCTAGAAGCTGTTTCACCACTTACATTAACCTTTACGGCCTCTTGCATGATCTCATTAGGATTAATACAATAACGTTTAAACTCAGTAATCATCTGTTCTACCTGCTGAACAAAGCCATTTTTATCAGCTGCACGCTGAAACAATTTTAATTGATCTTTCTTCTCTTCGATAATTTTTCGAATGAGCATGCTTACTCCAACACTGCTTAGATGATACCGGCTTATACCGCCCGTTTCCTGCAAAATTCTCCAAGCTAACCGTGAAAAGCTGTACACTTGCGCACGAATCATTCCACCAAGTAATGGATTGGTTGCCAAACGATATTCTGCCTGAAACGTCATCTGCTCTGGCACAATATAAATAATCGGTTCTCCCCCTGGATTTTCCAGCAGCCGGTTTTTTATTTCGTCCATACAGATTTGTGTTTTACCGCTTCCTGACCTTCCGGTAACCATTCTTAAAGACATGTTTCTACCCCACTTTCGAATTACCCTCATTAAACAATATACATTCATTTTATCATACTAAGGGCACAAACGTTTGGAACCACTGCATACAGATTTCAACCATAAATGGTAAATTATTTTAAACAAAAAAAGAGACGATATCACTCATCGGTCTCTCAAGTATCAAATCTATCATCATTAGAATTGAACATCCATTTCGTTTAGCGGCCAGTAACGGAGGTCGACTTTTCCGACAACTTGGCCAACAGAGATGAAGCCAAAATGTCTGCTATCCCAACTGCCTAAGCGATTATCACCTAGCACAAATAACTTTCCTTCTGGCACCGTACTCTCTCCTGTGATTTCCTTCAAACTAAAATCACCAGTAAGTTTGATACCAGGTATTTCTTGCTTATAAACAGATAAAAACGGCTCCTTATACTTATGCCCGTTAATAAATAATTGATCATCTCTAAATTCAATTTTATCCCCTGGTAATCCAATAACTCGTTTAACAAAATCCTCTTTCTCATTTGCATGGAAGACAATAACATCAAAGCGACTAAGATCACTGATTTGGTAGCCCAGTTTATTGACTACTAACTTGTTCCCTTCCTGAAGAGTAGGCATCATCGATTCTCCCTCGACAACATAGTTAGAAAAGAAAAATGTACGTATAAAAGCAAAAATGATAATTCCAATTGCAAAGGCTTTAATCCACTCAATCCCCTCTTTTTTCCATTCGATATTCATTTTAGCTCCTCCTTTTCTTCAATTCTTTCCCTCTATTTATCTCCTCATTATGGTCATTTTCCATACTCTTATTCAATCTTACTTCAATTCTTTTTCCCACATACCAAAGAATAAAAATAACGGCTAAAACAATACCTGTCCGGTAAGGCTGTGTAATCAATGATTGAAGATCATAGCCTACGAAACTAATGGTAAATATCATCACCATTTTGCCAATTGCTACAGCAAGCATGTATTGGTATTTACTAATTTTGGAAAGTGCTGCTACAACATTTACAACAACCGATGGTGTAAATGGGAAACAAAGCAGTAAAAATAACGGCCCAAAACCATGTCGATCTACCCAATCCATCAGTTTTCGAACTTTTTTGTGTTTTGAGAGAAATGAAAAAATTCTTTTTTGTCCAAACTTCCTTATGAGTAAAAACAGTAATAATGCTCCCAAGCAAGATCCTACCCAAGAATATAAAAACCCTAACCAAAGTCCAAAAGCACTTGCATTTGCCATTACAAATATCACCAATGGCAGAAATGGCAAAAATGCCTCAATCATCGGCAACGCAATACCTGGTAATGGTCCAAACGACCGATATTCTTGAATTAAGTCCATTATATTTTCAAGTGTGAACCATGCCTTGATTGCTTCGAAGTCCATAATATGCTCCTTAAAAATTTTGCTGTTTGATTTGCTATTGAGTTAAGAATTGATGAAAAGCCTTATTATTCATTTCTAAATCTATATCTAATACAGCACCTTCCCCTTTTATATTTGCATCTTTATATCCATTTTCTATAGGGATTCTAAATGTCTCGACATTTCCTCGATCCTTTGAAAAGAAATTCTTTGCCATAAATAACATGTCTCCAGTATCCATGTTTGTATTGACGTATGGTGTGACAACACCGATTAATTTAGGCAGCTTAGGAATTGTTTGAATGCCTGAAAGTTGATCTCCTATTGCCTGAAGTGCCTGCTGTTGACGCTTTACCCTTCCAAAATCACCAATAGCATCATGGCGAAAACGAACGAAGCTGAGCATCTGCTCGCCATTTAGCCTTTGTAGCCCTGGATTTAGTGGTACTTCAATAAATTCTTCCATCCTTTTCTCAACGTTTATTTCTACTCCTTTTGGAAAGGCCTCATCAACCAATTGCACAAATCCTTCAAAGTCTACAATCGCATAATACTGTAAATCGATATCAAAGTTTTCTTTGATTGTTTTTCTCATGAGTTCAGGACCGCCACGCATAAAGGCAGAGTTAATTTTATGCTTACCCTCCCCAGGGATACTTATATAAATATCTCTCATAATGGACGTCAACTTATAGGTTCCTTTGTCTTCATTATAATGTGCTATCATGATAGTATCGGCTCTGGATTTTTCCTCACCCACTCTAGCGTCACTTCCTAATAAGAGGATATTGGTAGCGCCATATTGATCCTTCTTACCTTCAAAAGTGTATACTTCTTCGTTCACTTCTGTACTCCCATTATTAATTTTCTCTAAGGATTGGTCAATTCCTTGTTTATACTGATAATAGGAATAGCCGGCTGTTGCACCAACTAGGAGCAGCAGGACTAATAATATTGATTTTGTTTTTCTTTTTTTCTTTTCTTTTTGTTTTTCATATCTCATACTAAACTCACCCATCTATGTAATATTTATAGTTCTATTATATAATTCATTTTCCCCGAGTTAATATCCTTCTAACAAAAACTTTCTCATACAAGTGGCAATTTTTGCAAATAAAAAACGCAAGCTTTTAGCATTGCGTTTTCGTTTAGACTTTTGTATGATAAAATAAGAACAGATGTTCCTGACCAAAAAAGAAAGGTGCCGATGATGGGATGACTAGAATTCCAGAGGTGGATCGCAATATAATGGAAAAAGCAATCTATTTGCCAATGGTATTAATTATCTTAAATCGTGATTTAACCGTTGTGGAAACGAGTCCATTTAAATTAAAAAGACCCTATTTAGTACTCATTGAAGAAACAATAAAGACCATCCAAAAAGAATTAGCTGAAGTTAAACAATATATGAAGAAGCATAAACTCCAAGTAATTGAAACAAAACGAGACGATGCCTTTACTATGTATATGTTCTTATATAAAGGGTATGAAGAAGCACATAATTACTTTAATCCAAGAATCCGCAATAAAGTTCAAGAAATACTGGAGTTTTATCTTCAAAAACAGCACATGTCCGGTTAGATGTTACTGTCTATCCTTAATTTTTTTTTTAGCATAACTATGTGAATCTTCAGATGCCTCCATAGCTTTTGGCCACTGTAATAAATAAAATGATTTTCTCTCATTGAATTCAATTCTTTGCATTAACTTCGTTCTTAAGTGTGCAGTTCTCTCCAATTGGGTCATAATTGAACGGCATGAAACAGGAAATGTATAAGACTGATTATTATTAAATAGGATTAAAGTTTCTTGAGGATTAATTCGGACTGGATTATTTTTTACATGTTCTTGAGAAATCCAAATACACTCTTGACGGTCAGGCGATGTGGTAGGAAAGAAAAAAATGCGGTTTGTTGGTTCAATAGCAATTGGAAGTTTATGTGCGTAATCAACTAAATGTTTTGTGCCATTTCTGCGTCCTTCATAATCAGATCCATAATACTCACAACTATTTTTAATGATATCGAGCGGTTTAAAGGGAGATAAAAATTCATCTTCTACTTCATAGATTTCCGAATAAATTTTACTTCCATAAACGATGGGTTTAATAAACATCGTACATGGATTTATCTCATATTCTTCAATTTGCTTTAGCTTCATAATTTCAACTCCATTAGCAATTTTATCCATCATATCATGTTTATTTTCAGGTTGATTTAATTTTTTGAATTGTTGCGAATTTATTCACAAAGTTACTACAAAAATAAAAGTCTGAAAATTATAAAAAATCATTGATATTATTGAAACAAAACCATATAATATTAAAAAGCATCAGAGGTGATTTTGATGAATGAGAAATCATACACGGAATTAATGAAAATTGGTGCCATGAAACGTCAACGGAAAGACAATTTTGTACAGGATTTATACATTGACATGCTCTTATCAGAAATTCAATTGACGGTGGAAAAGGAAAAACTACAAAAGAAAATTGACGTTGCAATCGATCATCGGGATAGAAAAAACTTTCAGTTATTATCAAAACAGCTAATTGAAATTAATAAACGATTTGGAACTTAGAGAAGCGGAAGCGCCCTGGTCAGCGGCGTATGGCCTCCTCGAAAAAGCTAACGCTTTTTCTTCGTGCGAAGCCTATACTGCCGAAGCGTTCCTTGTGGAGCGCTCCAACTGAGATAAAGGATACACGAAGAGCCAAGTTACTTCCTGAATAAACTTCCAAGGGCTTTGCGACGAGCTGAACAGCCGCTTCTCCGAATATGCTTTGGCGCAGGAGCAGGAGGCGATTCGATGTTGACTTATCGTAGGGCGGAGAGCGAAGGACACTAGACGCTAGGGCGCTGAAGCTGGACAGTAAACTAAGTTCAAACACTTATACTTATCTTTTAAAAAAATGGGAAAGGAGCTAAAACTCCTTTCCCATTTTTTTATTTATCTTTTATCCGCTGCTTTAGTTCAAATTCTTCCAAAGTAGAAATGCGCTCCAACATCGTAGGATGACTGTAACGGAAAATCTTAACTAGAAATGGTGGATTTACTTGACTTAATCCCGAGCGGGTTAATTCTTGAAAAGCTGTAATAGCTGCATCTGGATTTTGAGTCATGTTTATGGCATAGCGGTCAGCACGTGTTTCCTCATAACGAGAAATAAGGTTTGAAAAAGGACTCGCAGTAAACATTAACATTGACAGAATCATAAAAAAAAGTGGCAGGGAGCGGATATCTTTTACCTCAGGTATTTTCAATTCTTTTCCATGACGTGCAATCACCCAATTCATCATTCGAGACGTAAGATATAAACCAATAAGTGAAAGCAATAAATAAAGTGCTATCCCAATATATATATGATTTTCAATATAATGACAGATTTCATGGGCCATAATAAATAAAATTTGCTTATCTGATAATTTATTCAATGTCGTATCCCAGAGGACAATTCTCGCATTAGAACCGATACCATTTACATAGGCATTCATTGAGTTTGTTTTTTCTGCCATATTCACTTCAAAGACATGTTCTGCTGGAATATGAGCCTTGTTTGCTAATGCCAATATCTTTGTTTCTAACTCTTTATTTTTCAATGGGTAAAAATCATTATATAAAGGATCAATAATGATAGGCTGCAAAAACATCATAAACAAGGTAAATGGGATGGACAATAACCACGCATAGAACCACCACCGTTTAACACTTTTTTTCATCAGCCAATAAACTACTGGAACAATGATTAGCAGGGTTCCATAATTAATCCAGAAATCAATTAATTCTTCCTTCATCCATGATGGAAAAGTTTGTGTTGAGATGTTATAGGTCTTTGACAAAGAATAACTAATATAGCTCAGAGGCAATGTTGCTAAAAAGGCAAAAAACGATAGCCAAATAAGGTAAATTGCAGTCTGAAGCAACTTGTACTTGGATGAATTTTCAGCCCACGATTTGAACACCTTTGAAAATCCAAATAACAGAATCAGAAAATAGAAAAGCCATTCGAAGGGGGTAGATAGAAAAAACAATAAATTTCTAATCTTTGAATACTCTTCTGTTAGCATCAACTCTCTGCCATTTAAAAAAGTGGCAGGATCTGCTTTCGTTCCTTGATATTCAAAGGGCAGGCTTGCATCTGCAAAGTAAAATAAGTACCAATAAAAAAACAACCCATATATCACATAGGCCAAAACTGCGTAGACTCCCATTTTTCTAACCATGTAATGTTTTGTCCTCCTTTTTGTACAACCTCTCTATACATAGTTTAGTTCTAAAGTTAAAATTTAGAACTAAAAAAACATGGCGGGGAATCCGCCATGTTACTTTCCTTTAAAGACCGGTTTTCTTTTTTCTGCGAAGGCTTGCAATGCTTCTATTCTGTCTTCTGTTGAAAGGGTGACTTCGTATGCCTTCCTTTCAATCTGAAGCCCTGTGTTTAAATCCACATTCATCCCATTTTTAATAGCAAACTTTGCTTGCTGCAATGCGATTGGTCCATTTGCAAGCAGTTTATCTGCAAATGCTTTACATGCCGTTAGCAGTTCTTTCTGATCCACAACCTTTGTCAGAACACCGTAAACAAACCCTTCTTCCGCAGTAAACCGCTGAGCAGTAAGAATCAACTCGAGCGCTTTAGCCTGCCCTATTAATCTAGGCAAGCGCTGAGTCCCTCCTGCACCTGGAATAATAGCGAGACCTGTTTCGGTTAGACCCATCACCGCTTCCTCTGCGGCAATTCGGAAATCACACGCAAGTGCTAACTCCATTCCGCCTCCAAATGCAAAGCCGTTAATTGCTGCAATAGTCGGTTGCGGCAGCTGGTCTATTGAATTAAAAACCTCATTTATTTTGTACAAATTACGTTTTACTTGTTCATTTGTAAGGTTCTTTCGTTCCTTTAAATCTGCCCCAACACAAAATGCCTTTTCTCCTGAACCAATAAAGATTACAGCACAGATATCCTGATCGATTCGAATTTGTTCAACTTTATTTTGTAACTCTAACAACGTTTGATAATTGAAGGCATTAAGAGATTCTGGGCGATTGATGGTAATAACAGCGACGTGGTTGTTAATTTCTAGTAGGATTGAATTCACTAGTACTCACCTCCCTTTGGCTGACTAACCAGCCTCTTCCAAATATATATGAGTTAGACGGTTTGGGTTAGTTGAGTTTTTAATGCTCTTCGCAAAATCTTTCCGGTAGTATTTTTAGGAAGTTCATCTAGGAACTCAATCGAAGATGGAACTTTATATTTTGCTAAATGTTCCTGGCAATACGAAAGTAAATCCTTGTCAGTTGTATTGGGATTTTTACTTACTACATAACATTTAATAGATTCACCAAGATTAGAATCTGGGACACCAAGTACTGCCACTTCTACGATGTCGGGATGGTTATATAACACTTCTTCAACCTCACGTGGGTAAACATTATAACCGCCAACGATAATTAAATCTTTCTTTCGGTCAACGATATAGAAATATCCATCTTCATCCATTCTAGCTAGGTCTCCAGTATAGAGCCAGCCCCCGCGTAAAGCTGATGCTGTTTCTTCAGGCATTTTGTAATAGCCCTTCATAACGTTTGGACCAGATACAATTAATTCTCCCACTGCTCCAACAGGAAGTTCTTCCCCCAGTTCATTAACTATTTTATTTTCAACATGAAGAATTGAGGTCCCAATTGACCCTGCCTTGCGCGGGCGGTCAAGTGGATTGAAGCAAGTAACCGGAGACGCTTCGGACAAACCATACCCCTCGGATACTTGGACATTAAATTTCTTTTCAAAATTATTTAGTAGAGCAACTGGTAAGGAAGCACCACCTGAGATACATAACCTTAAGGTATGAAAGTCTTGTGGATTTCCTTCAGGATACTGGTATAAGAAATTATACATCGTTGGAACTCCAGCAAAAACAGTTGCCTTATACTCTCTTGCTAAATCAAACGTTTCTTTCGGACTAAACCGTGGTGAAATCAATAAAGTAGCTCCACTCAATAATGGCGCATTTAAAGCTACGGTTAAGCAAAATACATGGAACATAGGCAGGGTCGTGATAACACGGTCTTGATGATTCATTTTTAAATAATTGCTCACATCACTAGCATTGCTATATAAATTTTTATGGGTTAACATTGCACCCTTTGGTTTTCCTGTTGTTCCAGAAGTATATAAGATAATTGCGATATCATCGTCCTGCAGCTCAGGTCCTACAAATGAAAGGTCTCCTATAGCAATTACTTCTGAAAACGATTTCATTTTAGGGTAAAGTGTGAGTGACTCTACATTATGTTGTCCGATACCATTTTCACTAGTTTCACAGAATACAAATTGCTCTACCTTAGGCAAGAAAGCATGTGCTTTTTCAGCTAATGGAATCGCCATGTCTAGCGCAACTACCAATTTTACATCACCGTTATTTAATATGTAACCAATTTCATCAGCAGTATAAATAGGATTAACTGGGATGACGGTTGCCCCTAACCGCAATGCCCCATATAAACCAATTACGAAGTGTGGAGAGTTTCCAAGTAACAACGCAATATGATCCCCTTGTTTAACGCCTAATTTTTCTAGCCCTGAAGCAAATTTTGTAATTGCCCCATCTAATTCAGCATAGGTGGTACCTTTTCCCATAAAATAATAGGCTGTTTTACTGGCTGACTTTTTGGCTGTTTCCTGAAGCCTGGATGTTATATTCATAATTTCCCCCTTTTATGAATGAATAATCATTCAATAAATCGTAAAAATTTTCTAAATATATTATATTTTAAGAAATATGAGTATTCAAGTATTAAACCCAAAAAGTTTCAAATCTCTTCTTCCGCATCTATCCCTAACAAAACTCCCTAACTAATCATATTTTATCAATATGTAATAAGGAAGGGGGATTTCCATGACCTTAATTGGTTTGCTCCATCATCGAAAGGATCCTAATACCGTTATTAAGTCATATGCCTATGCTGTTGTCGCACAGGCTGAAGGTGCTGATTTCATCTATTTCACACCAAAGGGTGTAAATTTTGACAGCCAGACAATTGAGGGTTTTGAATATAAAAATGGTTCTTGGCAGGAAAAAACGACACCATTTCCAGATGTTATTTATAATACTGGGAGTCCTGAGAAACTTGATATCTCAAAAGATATTATTAATCAGTTAAAAGAAACCATTCCATTTACTACTGTTTCGTTGGGGAATAAATGGACCATAAATGAACGACTAAAAAAAGGAAAACTTTTTGCAAATTATCTAATTCCAGCAAAGGTGCTTAAAGAATGGAATGATCTTAGCGAATTTTTGGGTGAGTATCGTAAGGTTGTTGTGAAACCAATGGATGGCCGAAAAGGACAAGGTATTTATTTTATTAAAAAAATGGAGAATGACTTTATCGTTAATAAAGATGGTAAGGAATCACTTCTTACACAAAAAGAGCTAAAAGAGTTTTTAGGAGGCCTGCTTCCTGAAAACACCTATATTGTCCAACCTTATATTAACAGCAAAACCAAATCCGGATTAATCTTTGACTTTCGCCTTCATGCCCAGAAAAATGGAGAAGGCAAATGGGTCATTACAACCATATATCCACGAATCGCAAAGGAAGGTACCATTATTTCCAACATCAATAATGGTGGTTATACAAACTATTTAGAACCATTTCTTACCCAGGAGTTTAATGCTGAGGAAGCTTTTAATATTAAGAAAACACTTGAATACTTTACCCTTTCGCTTGCCCGCCACCTCGATGAGCTTCAAATGCTTGAACATTCCGAGGTTATTGATGAGATTGGGATTGATGTTGGTTTAGATAAAAACCAAAAGCTTTGGATTTATGAAGTAAACTGGCGTCCTGGCTGTCCACCAGCCTTTTATTTGGAGCTTGATGTTGTTAGAAACACCATTCAGTATGCAATTTACTTAGCCCATCATCACAAAAAAATCAAACAAGATATTCGGGATTTTAAGAAAAGGGATATGGAAAAAAGAAGGGTACCCATTATTGCCGTAACAGGAAGCGCCGGTAAAACAACGACCAAATCTTTTATTTCATCCATCCTTGAAAAAAGATTGAATATATTTGAATCGAAAGATTACTGGAATAGAACGGACCATACACAAATACATGCAGATTTAATTAATTCTAATCATGAAGCTGTTGTTTTAGAGTATGGAATGGGTTTCCCGGGAGTCATTACAGAACATTGCCGGATTATCCAGCCAAATATTAGTGTAATTACAAATGTCGGCATGGCTCATATAGGTAACTTCGATGGTGATATCAGAAAAATTGCTAAAGCCAAATCAGAATTGATACATGGAACAAAGCAAAACGGTATATTATTTATTAACAAAGATGATGAGAATTCAAAATTACTTGAAATCGATCAGTTTAAGGGAAAAATTATTTCAATAGGCATAAAAAATCATGCTGATTATCGAGCTTATAATATTTCTTATGCTGACAGCGGCATGAACTTTAAGGTGATGCTCCACAACAAAGAGTGCTCATTTTTTATTCCTATTTATGGAGAGCATCATGTTTATAATGCTCTCAATGCGATTGCCGTTGCAGATTATCTAGGCTTCTCACCATCTGAAATAAAATCGGGCTTACTATTCAGAAAACCACCGCGTAGATTAACGATCTACCAGTTAAAACATTCCATTACCCTGATCGATGATTCCGTCCATTCAACACCTCAAGGAGTTATAGCAGCCATTGATGTTTTAAAAAATATTAGCCCTGCAAGGAAAATAGCTGTTTTAGGCAGGATGATTGGGCTAGGTGAAAGAAGAACGGAGCAATATCAAAAAATAGGAAAATATTTAGTTAAACAGGATGTAGATATCGTAATAACCTATGGTCGTTATGCCAGAGGAATTGGACTTGAGGCAATAAATGCAGGATTACCTTCACATAATTTCAAACACTTCTTGGATGAGAAAGAGATGCACGATTATCTGCTAAACATTTTGCAAGAAAAGGATTCGATTCTTGTGAAAGGTGCAAGTATTATGAATATGTATAATACTGTTCAATTTATCAACTCAACCATAGGTAATAAAGAATAACCATAAAATAACAGATCCCCATATTTTTGAGTATGGGGATCTGTTTTACTCTATTTTTAAGTGAAAAGTAAGTTCATTGGCTGCTTGCTTCGCTTTGTTTTGTGCATCATCCAGCGAATCGCCTCTAGCAATAACATACGCATACCGATGGCCCATGGATAAAGGAGGTGTTACATACGTCCCACTCTTTGGCTTCACATACACTTCTACTACGCCTGGTGAAGCTGCTGCCCTGCTCTTCCCTGTAATTTTTTCTAAATAGCCTTTATTTTTGAGAATTACATACTGAGTGAAAACATAGTGACTTGTACTCTTTTCAAGAGTTGGTTCCTCTCCGGCTAGCAGTTTGAGTGTTTCTTCAACTAAACTAAAACCATAAGCGGTATGAATCATTTTGTTCATGGCTCCACCTGAAATTCTCGGATTAATTTCAATTAATTTCCAGCCATTTGCAGTCAATCTAAGTTCTAAATGAAAAGCGCCATTTTTAAATGCTAATGATGAAACAATGGTTTCGATTACATCAGACAAACTATCTTCAAGATCCACAGGTACTTCAGCCACCAACCCATAGCCTGTAACAATAAATCGTTTCCCTTTTGTAATTTCCTGGTTGATGATTGCAGCAATGTGTACCTTCCAGTCTGAGACAAGGACCTCTACTAAGTATTGATCTCCTTCCACATACTCTTCAATAATGATGGTTTCGTTTTGATTTTTGGTCCGTAGTCTGGCTACATTTTTTTCTAATTCCCTCATGTTTGAAGCAAATATCACATCTTTTGACCCCGTTGAGGAAGCACACTTCGCCACTACTGGGAAATTAAATGTTTGCTTGGTCAAATCGTGAAAGTCCTTTGTAACTAACTCAAATTTAGGAGTAAAAGCTTGGTTTGAGAAAAAAGTTCGTGTTTTTTCTTTATTTTCCATAATCGAAATAGCCTCAGTGGAAATGAGATTCTCACAAAATTCATCAGCTAATGATGATGCCGTAAGAACATAATTATCAACAAAGCTGGTGATGATAACAATCTCATGTCCCCTCTGCTTTAATAATCTAATTTGTCCTCTTAATTCTTCCATATTCCTTGTATCAACCAATGTGAGTTGATGAACATCGTTATATTCGCTTCTTTGCTGGATTTGTTTTTCTTGATCTGTAAATACAACCGTATAATATCCTAATCCATTTGCTGCTTTGACAGCTTCTCTGCTTGAACCGGATTTATTTAATCCTATAAAAATGATTGTTCTCATTCTCCTCACTCCTATTTCCCCTGACAAAGATGAACGCCATATATGTTATGAAGGCAAACGAGTTTTGTATCGGCTTTTTTAACATTTTTTAAAATATGGTAATCGCAAAAGATAGTTATTTGTACAATCTCCTGAATAAAGCCTTACATAAACTAAAAAGTGAATGAACTTAACAAGGCAGGAAGTGAAATGAACACATCATGAAAGCTTTTTCTATTTCAGAAATTAGACAAATAATTGATGGTGAACTGTTGCAGGGACCAGATAACTTAGTAATTGATTATATTCCTTATTATAAAAATATCCTTAAACATAAGAGAAACGTACTCATTTTTATTCAAAAAAAATTCAAATTTGATTTAAATTACATTAAATCCAGACTTCCTTGTGCAATCGTAATTGACGATTTTTACGATAATCTTACATCTATACAAGGGTTAACTGTGATAAAGGTGACCAATGTAAAAAGCGCGCTATGGAAATTTGTACATTACTACCGGCAATTGTTCACGATTCCAGTAGTTGCCATAACAGGCACGTGCGGGAAGACAACAACGAAGGAAATGATTGCTCATATCCTTCGCGGTAACAAAATTGTCCAATCAACGGTGAGTAGCGCTAATTCTAGGCTTGCTCATCTACACTATCTCATCGGGATAAATGAGCATACAGATGCAGCGGTTTTCGAAACAGCTGTAGGTATGCCTGGAGATGTACGAAATGCTTGCAGATATTTCAAACCAACAATTGGAATTATCACCAATATCGGTGCATGTCATTTGAATGCCTGTAAAACCATTGACGCCTATGTGAAAGCAAAAGGAGAAATGGTAGATGGTTTAAGCGATGGTGGTGTGCTAATTTTGAATGCAGATGATGAGAAAACGAAGTCAATCAGTTTGGTGAATTTCAAGGGAAAGATTGTCTACTTTGGTATCAAGAATAGTGCAGACTTTCGTGCAATAGACATTCAATACAGTGAAGGCGGGATGAGTTTTACACTCAAATGTAAACATGGTACCTATCCAATGTTTATTCCAGGATATGGAGACCATCAAGTTGCTAATGCATTAGCAGCATTGGCTGCTGTGAATGAAATAGGTATTACGATGAACCAAGCAGCAAAACGTTTACAGTCATTCAAAAACCTGGGGAGGCATTTAGAAATAGTTACTGGTTATAACGGTGCCACCATTATTGATGATACATGGAACTTCAATACTACCTCCTTGGAGGCAGGGATGAAGGTTTTAAATCATGTTGCTAATGGTAAACAGAGAGTCGCATTATTTACCGATATGGCTTCCCTAGGAGATTATAGTATTCAACTTCATAAGGAAGCTGGTGAAATTGTTAACAAGTATGGTGTAGATACCATTATCACCGTTGGGAATCGTGCAAAGGAAATGGCGAACTATGCGCTCGAGCTAGGCCTAAACTGTACGGTCCATTCTTTTACTGATTACAATCAAGTCCACACACTGCTAAAGGAAATATTGGATGAGAATTCAACCATATTAATTAAAAGTTTTGGAAATAACACGACGATAATAAAGCTAGCAACGTTTTTCAAGAATTAAATTTTGGAAGTATAGGAACAAGTTTCCACGGTTTCTCCTCTGTTTTCTATGTTAAGATGATTTTGTTCCCACGCCGGAGTACAACATTCAGAAAGCGAGGAGAAAAATAGATGAAAAAGAAATTGATTACAACCTCAGCAGCACTAATGATTACATTGAGTGGAATGAGTATTCCAACTTTCAATATAAGTACAAATCATGTAGCCGCTGCAACAACCGCAATTCCAAATCCTTATAACAATCAAACTGCGGTTAACGCAAAAGCTGATGCACTGATCGCAACAGCAAAAAACTTAATTGGTAAAGCCCAGTATAGCTCTGATGTTAAAAAAACGTACCCGTATCAATTTGCATGTGCTTCATTTTTAAATTTTGTATTTGAACAAAATGGTGTTGATTTAGCAACATCTACAGAGGAATATATGATGGAACAAGGATATGAAGTTCCGAGGGATCAACTCCAAAAAGGAGATCTTGTTTTCTTCGATGCAAATCCAGCAAATACAGATCCAACAGATCATGTAGGATTATACATTGGCGATAATAAAATTATTCATATGGCTAATCCCGAACTAGATGTAACGATCTCTGACTTAGACAGCACTTCTTATTATAAAAACAATTATGTAAAAGCAAAAAGAGTATTGCCAAGCCTTTTATCAGCCAACCCTGCAACTAAAGGGGACCAAGTGGTTTCAGGATATTTCGCTTTAAAAGATAAAGTAAAAATCAACTCAACAACGAATAATTCAGCAACTTCAACATTTACAAATGCTGGTTTAGTTGACCACATTTATAAGCAGGCTGGTATCAATTTAGGTACAACCAATATCAACGAACAAATGAAACTAGGTCAACCTGTTTCTAGGGACAATCTAAAAAAAGGGGACCTTGTATTCTTCAATAGTACGATAGGCTCAACGAAACCTGCATTAGTTGGCATATACGGTGGCGATCATCGTTTACTGTTAGCTTCAACCGCTTATGGAACAGTTACTAGAATTTTCATGCTCCCTTATTATGACCAACAGCACTATATTACAGCTAGACGAGTTATTACTGAAACTCCAGTTGCACCAATAGCTGAGCCGGAGCCAGTGCCAGCACCAGTGGCACCAACACCTGTAGCACCAACGCCTGTAGCACCAGCACCAGTGGCACCAACACCTGTGGTACCTACCAAAGCTGATTCTATAGTTACAACTGCTACAAGCCTTATTGGTAAGGCAAACTTTGGTTATGTTTACAATGTGAGTACACTTACCTTTACACCTGGTGGTTTTACCAAATATGTATTTAATCAGCATGGCATCAATTTAAAGTCAACCCTTGCCAGCTACCAAGCTACATTAGGACAGGCTGTAGAGAAAACGAACCTACAAAAAGGCGATTTAATTTTCTTTTCCTCAAATAATCTTGGATCTTCTATCACCAATGTAGGAATTTATGCGGGTGATAATCAATTCGTTCATCTTATTAAAGGAAAAGGAACAATAAAGGAAAACTTAAACACTGTTTGGGCAACGCAAAATTATGTAACCGCCCGCCGAGTATTATAAAACCCAAGAGGAGCAAAATTGCTCCTCTTTTTTTATATTCTTCTTTCCACAGGAGTTAAGCTTCTCCCCTTTGCTGTTGCTATAAACCCATTCTTTAAGTAATGATTCAAGGAGTTTGGTGTGCACTTTGCCTTAATTAAGTCACTGTTTAGTGTTAGAACAAACTTGTCCCTTTCTTCAAATAAACGAGCATAAATACCTTTTTTTCTATATTCTTTTCTAACAAAGTCAGTATTATAATAAACATACGTCCGACGCAAAACACAAGAAACTACACCAACTATTTCATCCCCAAGCTTTGCACCAAACCAAATGGTATTTTCCGTATTTCTCACTCTCATACGTCCTTGAATTACAAATGGGACAATAGGTGCAATTTCTTCAAAAGTCATCCTAGCAACGGTGATTTCATCCATACACATCAACTCCAGTAAAATACTTGTCTCCCCATATATATGAAGAGGTTTTCACTTTGGTTGTGTGAACCTACCGGAGAAAAAGCCTAAAAAAACGATGATTTTCATCATCGCTTCCTCACCTAATAAATTAAATTAATAAATTCTTCTTTTGAAACATTTCCAAAATAATAAGTTGTGTCGACCTCTTTAAGTGCTGCCTCTAACTCACTTTTTTCGTATCGAACTTGAGTTAGCTTATTCTCAATTTCACTTACATCACCAACACCAAAGAAGTCACCATATATCTTACAGTGTTCGATGACTCCCTTCTCAACATCTAAACGGACATCAATTTGGCCCACAGGGAAACGATGGGAATGCTGAAGATTAAACTTTGGGGATTTCCCGTAGTTCCAATCCCAGTTTTGATATCTTTCTTTTGAAAGCTGGTGAATTTTTTCCCAATCTTCTTTCGTAAGGACGTATTCGGATACTTGTTGACCTTCAAAAATAAAATTCAGCAAAGAAGAACGAAACTCCTCAATATCCAATGTATCTGTCAGAAATTCTGAAATATTAGCAACCCGACTGCGAACGGACTTGATTCCTTTAGATTCAATTTTATCCTTTTTCACCCTTAACGCGGAAACAATATGATCCATTTCGGAATTGAATAGCAGCGTTCCATGAGTGAACATCCGACCTTTTGTAGAGAATTGGGCATTGCCGGAAATTTTCCTTCCCTCTGCTAAAATATCATTCCTACCGCTTAATTCCGCATTAACTCCCATCTGTTTAAGAGCAGCAATAACCGGCTCTGTAAACTTGCGAAAATTGTGAAAGCTATCTCCGTCATCTTTTGTAATAAAACTATAATTCAGATTGCCAAGGTCATGATAGACTGCTCCCCCGCCTGACAATCTTCGTACCACATGTATACCGTTGCTCTCAACATATTCAGTATTAATTTCTTCAACAGAATTTTGGTTTTTTCCAATGATAATGGATGGCTCATTTATGTAAAATAATAAATATGTTTCATTGATATCGAGATTTTTCAATGCATATTCTTCAATCGCTAGATTAATACGTGGATCCGTGATGCCTTTATTATCGATAAATAACATACTATCTTTCCCTTCTTATAGTGAAATGGTTTGAAATTCATCTGCCAATTTTATTATACCAGTATATTCAGTGCTTGCTTCACTAATAAGCTTAGATAATTCTCCGTAATGGGGAAGATGGGTAAGGATTAATTGTTTAACACCAGCACTTTCCGCAAACTTTCCAGCATCAATGCTATTCATATGACCAGCAGACTTCCCATTTTGATGCTGATAAAAATTACATTCACATAATAAAAGGTCAGCATCTTTACTAAACTCAATAAATTCTTCTTTAAAGGAACTATCAGCTGTGTACACGATTGACTTCCCACCTGCTTCTATCCTCATCGCAAAGCATGGTACTGGGTGGGCTGTTTTTAAGAAGGTAACAGTGAATGGTCCAACATCAAGAACATCATTGGGTGTATAGGCAATTCCCTTGGTGATTTCTTTATAGGTCAATTTCGTAAATTCAGTTTGGTCAAAAGAATGTCCATAGATAGGCAAGGTCGGAAAGCTCTTGCCTAAAAATCCCTGAATTAATCGAGCATGCTGCAGGACCCCAATATCTGCAATATGGTCTGGATGATAGTGGGAAATCAATACAGCATCAAGCTCTTCTGGCTGAATAATATTTTGCATTTTTGCTAGAACACCACTGCCACAATCAATTAGCAGTTTAAATCCATTATGCTCTATTAAATACCCCGAACTTGCCCCATTTTGTTTTGGGTAACCTCCCCAAAAGCCTATGATTGTCAGTTTCATTCAAACCCCTCCTAGGTCAATTATAAGAAAAAGAAGCTATCTTTAAAACAGCTTCTGGTTCATTCTTTCACATTTAAATAGTTTAATACTCCGTTCACCGCTTCCTCACCTTGGTCAATACAATCAGGAAGTCCGACACCGCCAATGGAGGCACTCGCTAGAAAAATGCCTGGCAGTTCAGCTTTTATATGCTTTCGAATAGTTTCTATCCGGTGTTTATGTCCAACCGTGTACTGCGGCATAGAATCTTTCCAGCGTGAAACGACTGCAAACTCAGGCTTCATCCCAATATCCATGGTTCTACTCAAATCATCAAGGACAATCTGAATGATTCTGTCATCCGAAAGATCTACAATTGTTTCGTCGCCGGCCCTACCTACATAACAGCGTAGCAGCACTTTTCCTTTTGGTGTAGAGTGTGCCCATTTTTTATGTGTCCATGTACATGCTGTAATAGAATAATCGCCATTTCTTGAAACCACAAAGCCTGTTCCATCAATATCTGTTTTAATTGCTTCTTCAGGAAAGGCAAGTGCCACGGTAGCAACCGATGTTGATGGTACTGATTTAAATGGATCAAAGAAACGATAGTCAGAGAATATTGATTGTGTTATTTTATGTGGAGTTGCTACAACAATACTGTCAGCTAGCAATGACTCACCATTATTTAAATAAAGCTCATACTGTTGATTGGACTTTGTAATTTTATCAACCCGATGGCCTTTTAAGATAGAATTAGGGTCAAGTTTCGCCTCAATCGCTTCTGCAAAGGACTGAAGACCAGACTTAAAGGTTAAAAACACACCTTTTTTCTTTCCAGCAGGTTCAATTGTTTTCGGTTTTGAGGGTGTTGTTTTTTTCATACCTAAAATCAGGCTCCGATGTTTTTGCTCAACCTCGTAGAATTGCGGAAAGGTTGACATTAAGCTCATTTGATCAATATCACCGGCATAAATTCCTGATAATAACGGTTCAATTAAATTTTCAACCACCTCATCGCCTAACCTTCTTCGAAAAAATTCTCCTAAAGATTGGTCTACATTACCTGAGGATCTTGGTAAAATAAAATCAGCTGCTGCTCTAATTTTACCAGGAATCGAAAATAGCCCAGTCGTGATAAATGGCCCAATCTCAGTCGGGATTCCCATTATTGAACCCCCTGGCATCGAATAAAGCTTATCCTTCACAAGCACATATGATTTACCAGTCGAATTAGATACTAATTGATCCTCCATACCAACTTCCTTTGCAAGTCTAGTCATGCTAGTTTTCCTCGCTAGGAATGAATCAGGACCTCGCTCTATGGTAAAACCGTCTTTAATAACGGTTTGCATTTTGCCCCCGAGACGGTGAGATGCCTCAATTAGTTTAATTTCGATAGGCAGCTTTTTCTCGACAATTAGTTTTTGAAGGTAGAATGCTGCAGTAAGCCCAGCAATTCCTCCCCCTATAATTGCTACTCTCTTTATTTCTTCCGTCACGGATGTCACCCTTCTTTCTATTTCTAAACGTTAGTACTGGCTAATTTTTCTAAAATAACCGTTGTCATTGCATCTATTAAACCATCATGAGCGTTTGGCATTTCTGGACGATAATAGCTTGCTCCTACTTCTTCTGCTGCCACTCTACATTCATAATCATTGTCATAGAGTACTTCTAAGTGTTCACATACAAAGCCAACCGGTGCAAATACAAATGCCTTATATGGATGTTCTTTCGCTAAGCTCCGGGTTAAATCCTGAACATCAGGTCCTAACCATGGATCTGGTGTATTCCCTGCGCTTTGCCAGCCTATCGCATATTTACTAATCCCAGCCTGTTTGGCAATTAAATCTGCTGTTTCTTGAAGTTGACTTGGATAAGGATCACCAAATTGTAAAATTTTCTCTGGGAGACTATGAGCAGATACAATCAACATGGCGTTATCTTTTTCCTCTTGAGGCATTTGCTGATAAATTTCTTTAATTTTTTCTGCCCAATAGGTTACGAATTTTGGTTCATCGTACCAGCTGTCTATAGAAGTGATGGAAATACCCCCGAGTTTTTCAGCTTCTTCCTCGGCCCTGTTATTATACGACTTTATACTAAAAGTGGAAAAGTGTGGAGCTAAGACTATGCTTACAGCTTCTTTAATCCCATCTTCGTGCATTTCTTTAACTGCATCCTCGATAAATGGTTCAATATGCTTTAAGCCTAGATACATTTTAAACTGTATTTCATCTTGAACAGCATTAATATGCTCTTCTAGTTTTTTAGCCTGCTCAAGTGTAATTTTTGCTAATGGCGATATTCCGCCAATGGCTTCATAACGATTTCGTAACTCTTCAATCATTTCTGGAGTAGGCTTTCTCCCATGGCGGATATGTGTATAGTATCTTTCCAAGTCATCTAAATCATATGGGGTTCCGTATGCCATTACTAGTAATCCCATTTTCTTTTTAGTCATCTGGTGCACCTCATTTTAAAGTCATGTTTCCTCGAATTAAGGATTTAGAGGGCCTCTAAATTTGTTTAGGGCCCTCTTTTTTTCACGCATATTATATTGTGCCAAAATAATGGCTAATTTACCATCATCAACACTCGAACAAAGTTTTTATCGGTTTAGTTTTGAGGCAGAATACTCATGTACAAATGAGGTTAATTTTCTCAAAGTTGCTGGGTCCACAGATGGGAATACACCATGACCAAGATTAAAGATATAGCCTCCCTGAGCCATTCCTTGATCTAAAATTGCTTTCGCTCTTGCTTCAATTACTTCCCAAGGTGCTAGAAGGATTGCTGGATCAAGATTACCTTGTACCGTTTTTTGAACGCCCATTTGTCTTGCTTGTTGAATTGGCAAGCGCCAGTCTAAACCAACCACATCAAGTGGAAGATCATTCCATTCCTTTGCAAGGTGACTAGCTCCTACACCAAACATAATAAGTGGTACATTTTCTTCTTTCAGTTCTGTAAAAATTCTATTCATAACTGGCTTTATAAAGTAGCGGTAGTCCTCTACATTTAAAGCGCCAACCCAAGAATCAAAGATTTGAATAGCTTTAGCACCAGCTTTAATTTGCGATTTTACATATGTGATGATCATATTAGCAAGTTTTTCCATTAAGGTAAACCATGCTTTTGGTTCTGAATACATGAATGCTTTTGTCTTGTTATAGTTTTTTGAAGGTCCACCTTCAATCATATAGCTGGCAAGTGTAAAAGGAGCTCCTGAAAATCCAATCAAAGGTACAGACAATTGTTCTTGAGTTAGTAACTTGATTGTATCAAGAACGTATGGTACGTCGTCCTCCGGATGAAGTTCACCAAGTTTTTCTACATCTGCTAAAGACGTGATTGGATTGTCAATTACAGGACCAATACCCGATTTTATTTCTACTTGCATTCCCAGAGCTGGAAGCGGAGTCATGATATCCTTATAAAGAATTGCTGCATCGACATTATACTGCTCAACTGGCAGGCGAGTAACATACGCACACAGCTCAGGCTGATGAGTAATTTCAAATAAAGAGTACTTTTCTTTAATCTCTCTATATTCAGGCTGCGATCGCCCTGCTTGACGCATGTACCAAACTGGAACGTGGTCTGTCTTCTCTCCCCTTGCTGCTTTTAAGAATGTTTCGTTGATTTGCTTTGTCATGTAAAAATATCCACCTTTCAAAGAAGTACCTTGTATTATTTTAATATATGTAGCTGAAAATTAAAAACTTGTTGAGTATATAACACTGTTTTCACTATATCGATTATTCCTATTTGTGTATAGATTACGATGGTAAGTGTCAAAAAAAAGTCGTTTTTAGTTATTATTTTTGTTCAAATCCCTTTCACCACTTTATTGAAGATTCATATTCTGTATTACATCCAAGGGCGAATAACTAGATTTCGCCCTTGGATGAAGTTGAAAGGGGGTCAATGTATGCTTATCGAACTTTCTGCTCTCCATTGGATATATGTAGTCTTTATTGCCCTTATTATCGGATTTATGGTTAAACGTCGTGATACTTCACTTATTTGTATACTAGGGATATTCCTCATTGCCATTACGGCAACTGGATCATTAAGTAGTTCAGTTAGCAGTGTTTTCAACAGTTTTATTTATGCGATAACAGAGTTGCTATCAACCATCTTAGTAATTTCAATCATTGTCGCTATGAGTAAAACACTAACATCTACTGGTATCAATGATGTAATGATATCACCTTTTACTAAATTAATCCGCAGCCCTGCTCTAGCTTACTGGACCATTGGCATCTTAATGATGGTCATTTCCTGGTTCTTCTGGCCTTCTCCGGCTGTCGCCCTTCTCGGTGCCGTGCTGCTTCCAGTTGCGTTACGTGCAGGTTTACCAGCCTTAGGCGTTGCAATGGCAATGAACTTGTTCGGACACGGGATTGCGTTATCAGGAGACTTTGTGATTCAAGCTGCTCCAAAATTAACCTCAGATGCTGCAGGCATTCCGATTGGTGATGTCATCAGTGCGAGTATTCCATTAGTTTTCACAATGGGGATTGTTACCACTATTGCAGCCTTCTATTTTCTAAAGAGAGATATAAAAAACAGTGTCCTTCAACCAACCCCGTTTGTTCCTGTCAATACAGATCAAGAAACAACATCTGAGAAAAATCTCCTCTCAATCAAACAAAAGCGATTCTTTGCCATTCTCGTTCCAATCTTATTTGCCATAGATGTCGCTGGTATGTTTATCCTTGACCTAACTGGCGGTGATGCAACGGCATTAGTGGGTGGAACATCGATTTTTATCCTCCTGCTGATTACAATGGTTAGCCATAAAAACAAAGGTCTGGAAAAAACAACAAGCTATTTAATTGAAGGATTCACCTTTGGGTTTAAAGTCTTTGGTCCGGTAATCCCCATCGCTGCCTTTTTCTACTTAGGTGACGCTGGTTTTGGAAAAATTATTGGTGACTTTTTACCAGATGGATCCCAAGGAATTGTAAATGACCTTGGTATTGCATTAGCAAATATTGTTCCATTAAGTAAAGTGGTCGGAGCAGTAACGCTAACCACTGTCGGGGCCATTACAGGTTTAGATGGCTCAGGATTTTCGGGAATATCCCTTGCTGGTTCAGTTGCAGGTTTATTTGCCGTCGCAATTGGTAAAGGGATAGCTACTCTAACTGCTCTTGGCCAAATAGCAGCCATTTGGGTAGGTGGCGGAACGCTAGTGCCTTGGGCATTAATCCCTGCTGCGGCCATCTGTAACGTGGATCCATTTGAATTAGCAAGACGAAATCTGCTTCCTGTTGTTATTGGTCTTGTAGTCACAACCATCGTTGCTATGTTTCTAATATAGAAAAGAGGCAGCCGCCTCTTTTTTAATGTCTTATTAATTTCCTTTTAAAAAAATTGTAAATATATATGGATATCATTACCCAAATATACCCAAACGCAAAGCCACCAATGACATCTGTTGGGTAATGGACTTGGAGAATGATCCGGCTTGCACCTAGTAACAATAGTAACAATACCGTTCCAATCACGACGATTCTTTTTGCTGCTGTTGATTTCATCCCTTCAATCACGAGGTAAGCAATAAAAAAGTAGAAGATCAATCCAACCATTGCATGGCCACTGGGAAAACTTAAACTATCAACATGTGCCAAGTGTTCGAGCTCCGGTCTTGGACGTGCTATCCAATCCTTTAAAAGCTTGTTCACTTCATTGCCCAGTGCTGTAGATAAA
Organism: Neobacillus niacini; assembly: GCF_036961885.1. GTDB lineage: Bacteria > Bacillota > Bacilli > Bacillales > Cytobacillaceae > Neobacillus > Neobacillus niacini_H. The sequence continues at coordinate 31,798 of NZ_JBALNQ010000043.1, forward strand.
GCGATGGCTGCTGCACCCAAGAAGTGTCGTTTTATTACTAATAACCACACTAATACAAACAATGCGACGATGCCAATTCCCTTTTTATCGCCTAATTCTGTCACCAATATGAAAAAGGGATTTAAGGTGTCAGGCACATATGTAAATAAATCAGCTAGTTTAGCATCTAGCCAAAAAGTTTCCTTTGCTGCCACTTTCCAAGATGTATAGATTGCTATAATAAAAGCTAAAATGAATAGTATGTATTTACCTTTATTTCTCATTGGTTTAATGGATCCTTTCTTTAATAGAAAACTCTAGAAAATTATAATGAAAATAAACAAAAAAATCTACATAATCGTGTAATAGTGTTAAAATAGTTTGAAAATATAACTTACTTAGGTTGGGGGAAAATAGATGTTAGGTCAATTGTTTTCTAAATTAGAAGATTACTATGAAGAAATGGTATCTATTCGCAGGTTCATGCATCAGCACCCTGAACTGTCCTTTCAAGAATATAACACTGCACAGTTTATTAAGGAATACTATGAAAAACTTGGAATCCCCGTAAAAGGAAAAGTAGGCGGTAACGGTGTCGTAGCTAGAATTAATGGTCGATTACCAGGTAAAACGGTAGCATTAAGAGCTGATTTTGATGCTCTACCTATTCAGGATGAAAAAGATGTAGAGTATAAATCATTAGTTCCGGGGGTTATGCATGCGTGTGGTCATGATGGACATACAGCAACCCTGCTTATCCTTGCTAAAGTATTAAACGAAATGAAGGAAGAACTTGAAGGGAATTATGTCTTAATCCATCAGCACGCCGAGGAAATTGCACCAGGAGGAGCAGCCACGATGATTGAGGATGGTTGTTTAGATGGTGTTGATGTCATTTTTGGAACTCATTTATGGACAAGTGAACCAACTGGAACCATCAAATATCGAACTGGTCCGATCATGGCGGCAGCTGATCGATTTGAAATTCACATTCAAGGTAAAGGTGGACATGGTGCACAACCTCATAAGACGAAGGATGCAATTGTCACTGCTTCACAGCTCGTAATAAATCTTCAGCAAATTGTCAGCAGGAAGGTGAATCCTGTTGAATCTGCGGTCGTCACGGTCGGCTCTTTTACCGCTGAAAACGCCTTTAACGTGATTGCAGATAAAGCGAAACTAGTAGGAACGGTAAGAACCTTTAATGATGATGTCCGCCAATACATCGAAGAAGAAATTGAAAGAATCACCAAGGGTACTTGTTACACTTCAGATAGCACATATAACTATTTATTTGAAAGAGGTTATCCAGCAGTAGTCAATCATCCCAAAGAAACAGATTTTCTGATTGTTTCTGCCAAGGAAGTTCCAGAGGTTATCCATATTGAAGAATCTGAGCTGGAAATGGGTGGAGAAGATTTTGCCTATTACCTAAAGCAAGTTCCGGGAACCTTCTTTTTCACTGGTGCAAGATCACCTGGCGCAAATCCAACCTATCCTCACCATCACCCGAAATTCGATATAGATGAAAAGGCTATGTTAATCGCAGCAAAAACTCTCGGGACTGCAGCAGTAAACATCCACAGGTCCCATTAAACAAACCCCTGAACTTCTACAGTTCAGGGGCTTTTTCTAGAATTCTTAACCTGTATACGTTCATAGCAGTTTCTCCTAAATGCTTTAGAAGATTATTATTGGCATATGCTCCTACAAACGCACCAATTCCCGGCACTAATTGGAACATCTTGACAAGGTCTATATAATCCCTATATTCCTGTTGAAATTTACGCCAATCCATTTCAAGCAGCGACTGTTTTCTATCCTCCCAATTTTCAATTTCAGCTAATGTTTCTCGACGAATCTCATCACTTGAAAATGCCAACTGGAATATATGAAGAATAAAAAGCCTTTCTTCAAATTCTTTCGTGTTAAATCCATAAATAGCAGCAGCTTCAAAGAGAAATTTCATTTTAATCGAAAGCAGTAACGGAAAGTCAGCAAGACCAAGCAGGATTCCCCCGGCTCCCGTCCCGGCACCTTCAACTAGTGCCGTTTTTTGAAAGACAGCCGTCTTTTTCCGCATTAATTCATCACGTTCAGCAAGTGTTAACCCAGCAGCTTGGCTTTTGTTAGTTGTTAGTTGGGAACCGAATAACGTGGTTTTGACCATCCCTTTAATACTCTCTGTCATTACCTCATGAACCTTTTCAGGGATTATGTCATTTATTTTACCTTGAGCTTTTTTTGAAATACGATTCATCATCCCAGAACGTCTCGTTAGTTTTCTTTTCCACTCGATCACTTCGCCAAACACCTTTAACTCATATTCATTCATGCCCCCACCCCCTTTAGCAAAAAGATATTAGTTTTTTTCCAAAACCATTCATGCTTTTAGTCGTTTCTTACTATAAAAATGAACAAATAAAAAACTAAACAGGATACCTGAAAGTAGGACTATTAACGAAAACAGCCATTCCCCTTTTACCAAAATAATCAAGGTAAATATCAAGGATTGAATATTAAGAATGATCAATAGCATGGACTGGAAAGCATTCGTCTTATGCTTTAATGCAACTGGATATAAGTCAATCCATAGTTTGTTTTGGTGATGATTCGATAATGGCAAAAGTTGAAATCCAGTTAAATAAATAAATAAAAGAGACAGTACTAATTGCCCCACTCCAAAAGAGATAAAGTACAAGGCAATCCCACCAATAACGGTTAAACGAATAAACAGTCCTAAATAATCTGATGATCTTAGAAATGTCCGTGCAAATAAATAAAGATACGTATTCTCTTGTGAAAAAGAAATTCGTTTAATAATCCAATCGAGCCATTTTCTTCTTTTAACAGTATCCTTTAACTTCGGAACATCTGTAAATAGATTAGCGAGCCGATAAAAGGAAGCCATCCGCTTCTCTTCTTGAGTAATGAGCAAATCCCATTTTAAGCCCATTTTTCTTGTTCTCACAAAAAAGGATTGATAATAAGCCGCCATAATAAACATCAAGATTAGTAAGAAAAGGACATTTGCGTTGTTAAATAATAAAAACGTAAATAACGCATTAATAAAATAACGGACAAACATGTCACAGACATAAACGGACGGCTGTACGTAGTAGTGAATCCTCCAGCTGATAGCAATATTCCATGCTTTAATCATCAACAGGACCAGCAGGAATATAAAAAATGACTGAAATCCATTTGAACTAACATGTGCATACATTGGCATCAATATTGCAAGAACCAATAATAGTATATAGCCTTGAAAGACTAGACTAACCAATCCGGAACGAAAAAAATAACCCTTTAACTTCGTTTCCAGTGGGATCAAAAATACCTGATCCGCTTCAAGCAAAAATGTGTAAACAGGACTGTGGGTTAAAAACACCCCTAACAGGAACGCAATGATCATCTCTGCAGGAAACTCCGTAGAAAGAGTATTTACCCAATTTTGATAATAAAAAGCTGCTGTTCCCAATAAAAATAGCAGGACGACCACTAGGTGGCCATTTAGTATATATCGAAGGTAAACGCCGATTTCTTTTAAACGATGAACAGATCTGTCTTTCCAAAGCTTTTTCTCATCAAACATAGTTTTCTTCCTTTGTTAATTGGATATAGAGGTCATCTAGTGAAGCTCCAGGCATGGAAAATTGCTTTCGGAGTTCAACTAATGTACCCTCTGCCCGAATTTTTCCTTCATGGAGAATAATAAATCTGTCACAATATTTTTCCGCTGTGGTAAGAATGTGAGTAGACATTAATATGCCTGCACCGTTATCTTTCATTTTTTTCATTAAATCAAGCAATGATTGAATTCCTAGCGGGTCAAGACCAACAAATGGCTCATCGACAATATAAAGCGATGGCTGGACAAGGAATGCACACATAATCATGACTTTTTGTTTCATCCCTTTAGAAAAATGAGCTGGAAACCATTTCATTCTTTTTTCCATGCGAAACTCGGATAATAACTTCTGAATTCTGTTCTCATATGTAGATTTATCTAAACCGTAGGCCATAGCCGTTAAGCTTAAATGCTCTTCAAGGGTGAGTTCTTCGTATAAAACTGGGGTTTCCGGTACAAAGGTAAACATTTTCCGATAAGCCTCTTTATCGTCGGTAATGGTATGTCCATTAATTTTCACTTCACCGCGATGTGGTTCCATTAATCCAATAATATGTTTAATTGTTGTACTCTTCCCAGCCCCATTTAAACCGATTAGTCCCACCAGTTCTTTCTCATGTACTTCAAAGGATATATCTTTTAAAACTGGATTCCTTGTATACCCTCCTGTAAGACCTTCAATCGATAATAAAGACATGTGCAAGTCCCTCCATATCATAATTACCTTACATTTTACCAAATTGTCCTTGATAAAAATAGGAATTCAATTTATTGAAATTTATTTGTATATTACACTTCAAACGGGACATCATACTATTTGAAGGGGAAACACCTACTCGGGTGAAGAAATTCATCCAAAATTTGAAATGAGGTGTCTGTCAAAGACATTAAACTTTTCAAACCAGTAGCTTCCAAACGTTTCAAATAAGGGGATGGTTGTTTTGCACAAGTTGCCTTGTAACCATTTAGAGTTCAAATAACACCAGCTGTTTACGACAAAAAAACGTAAAAATGAGGTGTTTACGGCAGATTATCATCCGTTTTTATAAGTTGAGAAACATATAAAAACTTTCATAGGGGATGGTCAGCTTGAACAATGATTACTCTTTATAAAAAAACACTAAATTGTCAAATGAGGTGTTTATCAAAGGTAATTCCCGAATGAACGTATAATATGAAGCAAAGCCCCTTCGAGAGGACAGGATTCCATGCGGATCCTGTCTCTTTCTTTTTTATTGCTGATTTGTATGGTAAAATACGGATAAATTTAAATAAAGGGGTTGTCTATATCATGAGTGATTGTATCTTTTGTAAAATTGTTAATGGTGATATTCCCGCTGCAAAAGTATTCGAAAATGAACATGTCTTGGCCTTTCTAGATATAAGTCAGGTAACAAAGGGACATACACTAATTATCCCTAAAGTACATAAAGAAAATTTGTTTGAACTCACACCTGAAATTGCAAAAAACATCTTTGAATCTGTACCCGCAATTGCAAATGCCTTAAAAAAAGAATATGAGCCACTTGGTTTAAACTTGGTAAACAACAATGGGGAAAGCGCTGGCCAAACTGTATACCACTTTCACCTTCACTTAATTCCACGTTATGGAAAAGGTGATGGATTTGGAGCGGTGTGGAAAACAAATACAAGTGATTACTCTCCCCAATTGCTAAAAGAAATGGCAGCAAACATCAATAAGAATTTGTAAATCCCTAAAATTATCTGAAAATTATTTCTTTATTATTTTTATATACCTGTGCTATAATGATTACAAGTTTTTCGCTGTGGGCAATTAGTGCACCACAGGAGGAACAAATAGCTTAGTAAAGCAGAGGAGAGACGAGAAATGAATACAAAGAATCTAGTAGTTCTATCACTTTTGGCAGGAATTGGTGTAGTTTTGCACACAGTAATGCCAGCCTTCCTAGGCATTAAACCAGATATGATGCTGGCGATGATGTTTTTAGGAATTGTTCTTATACCAGAAATAAAGAGTGTTATGCTTTTATCAATTGTGACAGGAGGATTATCTGCGCTTACAACCGGTTTTCCTGGCGGTCAGCTTCCAAATATCATTGATAAGCCAATCACTGCCTTGATCTTTTTTGGATTATTTTTGGCATTAGGGAAGTATCGAAATTCTATTATCAGTGTTGGTGTCTTAACTGCCATTGGGACGTTAGTTTCTGGCACGATATTTTTAGGAGCGGCACATTTCATTGTTGGCCTACCAAGTTCTTTTGCTGCATTATTTGCTGCTGGTGTTTTACCTGCAATTGGAATCAATACAATCGTTATGGTTATATTGTATCCAGTAGCTCTTTCAGTTGCCAAAAGAACGAAATCGTCATCATCTATTGTCATTTCAAAATAAGAAAAGGAAAAGAACCTCTAGATGGGTTCTTTTCTTTCTATAATCCCAGAATAAGAGTTCAAAAGCTTGATAACACAATCGACAATAGTAAAAAAAGGACTCCGCCCCCGGCTAATACAGAAGCTCGTTTTTTTAAAACTTGTTTTGGTGGATAAAATCCTGGTCTTTTTATAGCTAGAATATTCCAAATAGAACCGACAAACAGCAATAGACATAACAAAAAAAGAATGCTAATAACACTTTTCATATACAACCCCCTCATGATAACTCAAAAGTCGCTACTACAATTTATATGATATAGTGTCCTTTCATATGTTTTTCAT
>NZ_JBALNQ010000044.1:0-36906 GCF_036961885.1 Neobacillus niacini
ATCTTTATTTAGTTGATTTCAGCTGATGAGTTGTTTTATAACAAAAACATGATTCTACATGGTCATTTACCATTCCGGTCGCCTGCATAAAGGCATAGCAAATCGTTGACCCAACGAATTTAAAGCCACGTTTCTTTAAATCCTTGCTTAGACGATCGCTAATTTCAGTTGTTGCTGGTACTTCTGATAAATCTTTAAAATGATTATGTATGGTTTTTCCGCCTACAAACGACCATATATATTTGTTGAAGGATCCAAATTCTTCTACCACTTTTAGGAATGCATGTGCATTGATGATAACTGAATTTATTTTTAGTTTGTTTCTAACAATCCCTTCATTTTGTAAAAGTTCAGCAATTTTCTTTTCATCATACAAAACGATTTTTTTTACATCAAAATTGTCAAATGCCTTGCGGTAATTTTCTCTTTTCTTCAAAATCGTATACCAGCTTAAACCTGCTTGGGCCCCTTCTAGAATTAAATACTCAAATAACAATCGATCATCATATACTGGTACTCCCCACTCATGATCATGATACTCAATATATAAAGGATCTTGATTAACCCAACCACATCTCTTCATCGTATTAACCTCCAATTTGGCCATAATTACTAACCATGTGACTAATTGATTATAATACATAGTGGGAACCTATTTAAATAAAAAAGTTGCCGAATAGCTCGACAGCCTCCCTGAAAATATCTATACATTTTCACTTTTTATTATTCGGCAAATGCTTTCCGTAGCAAAGGCTAATTAGCTTCACCTGATTTCAAGGCTTCATCTAATGAAGGCTCTACTAAATTAGTTTTTCATATTATCCAATAACAGAAATAACCCCAATCCCAATGACCGCAATAATAAACAAGTGCAATCCGTTATAGCGGAGTCCTGTTTGAACGCCTGATACACCTGCAATCCGACTTACCATTAAGTTTAAACCAGAGAATGGACTCAGTGCTGTAGAAATCGACCAAGTTAATAACAGCAACAGTGCCAGGCTGATATTACTAATTCCTAATTCTACAGCATTTAATTGCATGGCCAATGCCCCTACCGCTGCAATTTGGTGGATTCCGATATAGGTGATACATAATACAATTACCATAACTGCAATGGCAAATAACAGAACCGATTGGTGAGCAAGAGTAGTTAGAAAATCGCTAACTCCATTTGCCGCAGCCGTCCCTTTCATCGCAAAGGCTAACATCCCGGCACTCATAAAGAGCATGATTTCATTGTTTAACATCGAAACGGTTCGATCACGAAAATCTACTAATCTCGGAATAAGCTCATACCAGCGTTTGGATACAATTCCAAATATAAGAGGAATGATAATTGAAACAAGGCAAACGATTACAATCATCGACCAGTTAGTGATATGCTCAAAAACTAAGCATGAACCAATCAGCAGGATAACAAAAAACACCAATTTTACAAGTTGTTTTTGATGTTGTTTTTCTAAGGGTACCTTAACTCCTGCTTCTTTTGTGAGCGGGTGTCTTTTTTCCCAGATTGCAAACAAAACGTTACCAATAGCGAGAGACAGTAGCGAGAATCCAATTCCGTAGATAATATAATCCTTGTACGGTATGTTTAAGTAAAGCAAGACTAGTGATACCGATGCAAAGTATGGAGACCAAATGACTGCAGTAGCAAAACCAACTATATAGCCCTTAGCAGACAATGCGGACGGAAGTTTTAACTCCTCTAAAAATTCGTTTATGATTCTTACTGAACCCAAGTTTAAGATTGGTGTTAATAAAAATAATGTGCCGGAAATACCAGCATATAACTTTTTAGGATGTAACAATAGATTACGTAACAAGACAGAGATGGAATTGAAGTAGCCCCCCAATCTAAGTGGAATTGACAACAGCGGGGAAAGTGTGATTAGACTTAGTAAAGGGAGAATTAGGAATATTCCTTCACTGATTCCTTCTATTCCGGTATCTTTGTTCCACTCAATCAATAAGCCTGCAGTCATCATAATGATTCCTAGCCAGCGAGGAAACTTATCTGCCTTCAAGGTACTACCTAAGAATGCAAGCAATGATAGAGTAACAACGGTATATTCCAGCCACTGTAACTTTAAAAAATATTGAATTAAAAATATCACACACATCCCAATAATGAGATAACTTCTCATGCTGTCACTCCCTGTTAAAAAAAGTAAAAAGAAGTATAAGTTCCTTTTTATTTCAATTAAAATATTTTTTGATATTAATAGTAGACCTTATAATTGGATATTACAATTATTTTTAAATAACCTTCTTCAAATAATAACAATTTTCACAGACAAAAAAAGGGCAACCGTAATCTACGATTCTCCCCGTTTCGTTTTTGGTGCTACCTACTTTTCAATAGGACTTCTTCCCTATTATCTTCTGCAGGAGAAGCACGTTTGATAAAGAAAGCTAGAATTAATGCAACACCAATGATAATCGCCGATATTAAGAAGGTAAAGTTTATCCCTTCTAACGTTGCTTTCGTTGCTATTTGCTGTTTTATTTCTGCTAATGCAGAAGTGGTGGGCTGTTCGGCCATATTTTGCAAAGTGGATTGTGTTAGCTCTTTTCCATAGGATGCGGAACGATTAGACATGAGAGTGATTAATAGACCCGTACCGACAGCAGCTGCCACCTGCTGCAGTGTATTGTTCATCGCAGTCCCATGAGGATAAAACCTTTTGGGTAGTTGATTTAATCCATTCGTAGATACAGGCATAAATACCATTGACATTCCAAACATTCGAATAGCGTGTAAAATCACTAAAGACATATAGGTTGTTTCAAATGATAATAGGCTGAAGAAATAAGTTGTGACTGTGGTAATAAACAAGCCTACTAATGCTAAAATCCGCCCGCCAAATTTGTCAAACAACCTTCCAATAACAGGTGACATTAGAGCATTAATAATGGCTCCAGGCAATAACATTAAGCCCGCATCCATCGGGGATATGCCACGGATAGTTTGAACATATATAGGGAGTAGCAGAAAACCAGAAAACATGGCAATATTTACAATAGCTGAGATAGCTGATGACAGGGCAAACATATTATATTTAAAAATCCTAAAATTTAGCATTGGTTTTTCTTGGTTTAATTGTCGCAAGATAAACCATACCAACGAAGCAACCCCGATTATGATTGTTACATAAACTTGCGGGCTGTCCCAGCCTTTACTTCCAGCTGAACTAAAACCATAGAGCAGTCCTCCAAAACCTATGCTTGATAGTAAAAGTGAAAAGAAATCAAGTTTAATATCGACTTTCTCTTTTTTATCTTTAAGTTTAAAGAATCCTGTCAAAAGAATGACTACGGCAATCGGCGTTACGAAATTGAAAAGCATTCTCCAATGATAATGTTCAATAATCCAGCCGGATAACGTTGGGCCTATGGCGGGTGCAAACATGAGGATTAATCCAAATACCCCCATCGCAGTCCCCCTTTTTTCAATTGGAAAGCTAACTAACATCACATTCATTAACAGCGGCATCATAATAGCCGAACCCGAAGCCTGTACCATTCGTGCAGCTAATAATATCGGGAATACATGAGCGACCCCAGCGATAATGGTTCCTGCAGTGAATAATCCCATCGCAACTAAAAATAACCGGCGTACCGAGTATTTTTGTATGAGGAAGGCCGTAGAAGGAATCATGATCCCATTAACCAGCATAAATCCAGTAGTCAGCCACTGAATAGTTGCTGTATCTACATTTAAGTCCTCCATCATGGACGGCAAGGCAACATTTAATAAAGTGTTATTTAAGAAAGAAATAAATGCTCCTATCATAAGAACAGCAATAATTCCGTAAGGTGGTGAGTTTGTATTTTTTATGGATTGTTCCATTCGTGTCTTCCCCCTGAAGTATCCTGTTGATATATATTGGTAAATTCATACATGAAATCCATGATAAACTACGTTTAGATAAATTTCAATGAGCATTGTCTGTAGTAGATACTAGCGGATGGCGGAAGTAAAAAGACAAAACTCGAGATCTCTTTTAAAGAGTCCCGAGTTTTATCATGTTATCAATTCTTTAGAACTTGTGGCGTATTGTCCCGTTTATAAAAATACTGCAAAGCTAGTAAAATAGAGAATAATACTAATCCTATCATGTCAGTAATTTTTTCTGGATAAATTAAACATAATCCTGCAGCTAATGCTGCAACCCTTTCAATCCAATGTAATTTTCGCATCCAAAACCCAATTACTCCAGCACTAATCGCAATCATACCTGTAAATGCAGTGAACACAACCCAAATCAAATAAGTCCATGTTGTATCAATCATCAATAATTCCGGAGACAAAACAAACATATAAGGGATAATAAATGCGGAAATGGCAAGCTTAGTTGATTCCACCCCTGTTCGAAATGGCTCGCCTCCAGAAATCGCAGCTGCTGCAAATGCAGCTAATGCAACAGGAGGAGTAATATCAGCTACAATTCCAAAATAGAAAACAAACAAGTGAGCTGATAAATCTGGAACACCTAATAATATGATGGCTGGAGCCGCAATCGTTGAGGTGATGACGTAATTAGCTGTAGTGGGAGACCCCATTCCTAATATCAACGAAGCTATCATGGTTAAAAACAAAGTTGGCAGTAATGCCCCGCCAGCAAAATCTAGGAGTCCATTTGCCATTTTTAATCCTAGGCCTGTCTTTGTTACTACACCAACAATGATCCCTGCTGCCGCACAGGCTGCAGCAACACCTAATGCGGACCTGGCTCCATCTACCAATGCATCAATGATTCCTTTAAATCCAATTCTCGTATTTTTTTTCAACGCACTTACCACAACCGTTATAACAATCGACCAAAGTGCTGCACGAATGACACTCATTCCTGAACTTAACAAAAGAACAATAGCAATAATAGGAAGTAATAAATAGAGTTTACCTAGAACTTCTCTTTTACTTGGCATTTCTTCCTTTGTTAACCCGCGAAGACCAATTCGCTTCGCCTCGAAATGAGTCATGATCCAAATACCTGAAAAATATAGAACTGCTGGTATCGCTGCTGCTTTGGCAATTTCCCAATAGCTGATACCTCCAATAAATTCTACCATTAAGAATGCTGCTGCTCCCATAATTGGCGGCATTAACTGTCCACCTGTGGAGGAAGATGCCTCTACTGCACCTGCAAACTCCTTTTTATAGCCCAGGTTTTTCATCATGGGTATTGTAAAAGCACCCGATGTTACCACATTCGCAACTGAACTGCCGCTAATCGTACCTTGTAGAGCACTTGAAAAAACGGCAACCTTAGCCGGACCACCCACACTCCTGCCGGCAATAGCAATCGATAAATCATTAAAATACTCCCCAACCCCTGTTTTGATTAAAAAGGAGCCAAATAATAGAAAAAGAAAGATGAAGGTTGAGGATACGCCAATCGGTGTACCAAGAATCCCTTCAGTTGTGAAAAACATTGTTTGTACCAAACGATCTAATTCAAGTCCCCGATGGGCAATAGCACTCGGCATATAGGGTCCAAAAACCGCATAAATCATAAAACCAAGGGCAATAATCGTAATCGGCAGCCCTACCGTCCGACGGGTTGCTTCTAATACCAAAACGATAGCTGCAAGCCCGACATAAAAATCAACCTGAGTAACATTTCCAGCCCTCAAAACTAAATCATCTATCATGACTGGCCAGTATGCACCCACAACGATAGAAATAATTGCAAGAATGATATCATACCAAACAACTTTAAATTCCTTTCCCCTATTGATCTTTCGGGCAGGAAAAAGTAAGAATATAAGTGATAGAGCAAATCCTAAATGGACAGAGCGCTGAAGCTGTGCAGTCAGCATACCGAACACTCCTGTATACAGGTGAAATAATGAAAACAGTAATAAACCGGTAAATACAATCCAGCCAGCTGCACCGGTTAGTTTTCTAGTTCCTGCTTCCGGATCATATTTCTCTAAAAGTTCTTGCTGCTTCTCATCAGTTAGAGCCTGTTCAAATTGACTCAAGGATATTCACTCCTTTCCAAAGATCAAGAATGTTCAATTTACGAATTTCCACTTTTACAGATGTTCCTGGCGTTATTGATAGTGACAATGGATATTCCTCGTTTTGAAAAATAATTGTATGATTTGCACGGACCTGTCCGATTCGTAAGTGAAAGAAAGGAAATATCCGTTTCATATTTTTGATGTAATAGGAGCCATTTATCTGCTCAAACGTTTCACCTTTTTCAGCATTGGATGGCATACCGATGGAAAAATCCTCATACATCAGCTCATATTGTTGAATTTTTTTACCGGTTGTTATTTTGTAACTTTCAACGACATCTGATAAATGTATGGAATGGGTATATTTAATTTGAAATTTTGTTTCCTTGTTTGTAGGGATGTATGCTATGTCAGCATTGCGATTATTTGGCTGGAAGACAATGGCTTGTTTATAAGGTATGCAAACCAAGGAAATGCTGATGATTACTGTAATTAATAGATATAGTCGAAACTTTCTCATTTACCCCTCCCACCCGAAAAGAGAAGGCCGGCTCTTGTTTTAGCCGGCCACAGTTGAATGACAGTAAAGATTTACTCCGCTTTGACGCCCTTTTCATCAAAATATTTTTGTGCCCCAGGATGAACATCAATCCCAACACCTTTTAAAGCATTTTCTACCTTAATTAATTTCCCTTTCGCATGTGTCACTTTATCAAGGTTTTCAAAGATTGCTTTCGTAATGTCATAAACAACACCCTCTGATAGATTGCTATTTGCCACTAGCATGGCTTGAACCGCTACGGTAGTTACAGCAGCTTCTAATCCGTATGTTCCAGAAGGAATTTCTTCTTTAACATAGAAAGGATACTTTTTAATGAGCTCATCGATTTTGTCCTGTGTAATCAGAACAATAACGACATCCTCTGTAGCACCTAGACTTTCAACCGCACCCGTCGGAGTTCCAGCCGTTACAAAGGCTGCGTCAATCGTCCCATCCTGGATTCCTTGTGTAGACTCGTCAAAGGATAAGTCTTGTTTCTCAATATCATCAAATGTCATTCCATGTACTTCTAAGATTTGTTCTGCATTGGCAACCGTTCCAGATCCAGGTGCACCTACGGACACCTTTTTCCCTTTTAAATCTTCAACCGATGTAATACCAGACCCTTTTGTCGTTACAATTTGGATGGTTTCTGGATACAAGGTCGCTATCGCCTTAACATTATCCACCTTATTGTTTTCAAACATTAATTTACCGTCAACCGCATAGGAGGCAATATCTGTTTGCGAGAAAGCAATTTCAGCGTCCCCATTTTTGAGCGTAGTCATATTTTCTGCCGATGCTCCACTTGTTTCAGCATTGGCATCAATGCCTGTAGCATCTTGAATAATTTTTGCAAACGATCCACCCAATGGATAATAGGTGCCACCAGTACCTCCTGTAAGAATACTAATAAATTTTGGCTTCTCTTCCTTATCGCCACTACCAGGCTTTTCTCCTGATTCTTCACTTTTTCCACAAGCTGCAAGAAGCATCGATAGTGTTAAGAGAAAAACCATCGAAAGGTATAATCTTTTCTTTTTCATAAAAATTGCCCCCTTTTTATTAAATCTAGTTCATCAATCCATACTTATTATTCAAAAGTATTAAACTTGTCAATTTTTTCAATAATAGTTCTTTAGACCTATCCATAAACAAAATGAAAGCCCTCTCAAAAGAGAGGGCAAAAAAATTATTTTCGGTTCTTTTTAGCATTCTTTGTTAATCTGCCCAACAAAAATGCCCCAGCAGCTACACCAATCACCGTGTTGGTTCTTTTGTTAAAAACTTGCTTAGCAACAAGATTTAAGTTCTGTGGTCTTTCCGCAAGTCGTCTCATAAAGTATCCATACCAGTCATTTCCGAAAGGAACATAGGTACAAAAGTTATAGCCTTCGCTAGCTAATTTTAATTGAAGCTCTTTTCTAAAACCGTATAGCATTTGGAACTCATATTGTTCATTCGGTATATTATTTCGTTTTACAAAGTCCTTCACATGGTTGATGATCATGTGATCGTGGGTGGCAATGGAAGTAAATTTACCATTTAATAGATGCCATTCGATGAGCTTGATAAAGTTTGCATCGATATCTCGTTTATTCTGGTAAGCGCATTCAATTGGTTCCTTATAGGCCCCTTTGACGATACGTAAACGATAGTTTTTATATTTTTCAAGGTATTGATCAGCTTGTAGTAAATAAGCTTGAATAACGGTTCCAACATTGTCATATTCCCTAGACAAATCATCCAAGACATCGAATGAAGGCTGAAGGTGGCTTGTGTCTTCCATGTCAATATTAACAAAAATACCATAGTTGTTTGCTCGATCAACAATTTCTCGTAAATTGTTTAAGCAAAAACTGTAATCAATATCTAACCCTAATTGAGTAGGCTTTAAAGATATGTGAGCATCGACTTTATGCTCATGAATCGCTTCAATTACTTTTAGAATTTGTTCTTTCGCTTCTGTTGCTTCTCTTTCTTTAAAAACGAATTCACCTAAATTATCAACGGTACAAGAAATTCCCTGTGCATTTAACTCCTTAATACTTTTCATAACCTCATCGATGTTTGTACCGGCAACAACATTTTGTGCGCCCATTTTTAAACCATACTTTTTAGCAGCATTATTTAGGAATTGATTTTGAGATAAACTAATAAAAAAATCTTTCAACATAGCGATTACCCCTTGCTGTAGTAGTAATTTCAATATAATTTTAGCATAAAAGATTTATATTCTGTTGAAAGTTTTAATTTAATAGTCGAAATTTGATGATTAATAGAATTGGTTTAAAAGTTTAGCCAAATAAGACTGCTGAGATATTTCTCAGCAGTCTGTCCTGATTATCTTTATCTCCTATTTCGATTACGCAAAAATGTGGGAATATCAAGTGTATCATCTGTTTGTTGTCTTGGTCGCTCATGATTATGAATTGAATCTTCAGGTACAACCTGATCGCGTCTTGTGATACCTTGTGACTGTTGTCTAGTATTAATATCCCTATTAGGACTAGCTAATTTCGTGGCAGCCGGAGACACTGTTTCAGAAAAACCAGTTGCAATAACGGTAATCATAATTTCATCTTTATAGTTCTCATTGATAATAGAACCGAAGATCATATTTAAATCCTTGTCAGCAGCCGAAGAAACAACATCGGCAGCCTCTTGGACTTCATAAAGACTTAAATTGCTGCCACCAGTGATGTTCATTAGGACACCTTGGGCTCCATCAATTGAAGTTTCTAAAAGAGGGCTAGAAATTGCCTTTTTTGCCGCTTCTACTGCACGATCCTTCCCTTTTGCAAGACCAATACCCATTAGAGCAGTCCCTTGATTGGACATAATTGTTTTCACATCTGCAAAATCGAGGTTGATTAATCCAGGGACAGCAATTAAATCGGAAATCCCTTGAACACCCTGCCTTAGAACATTATCAGCCTCACGGAACGCTTGAATCATCGGTGTTTTCTTATCAACGATCTGTAGCAAACGATCATTTGGAACAATAATTAACGTGTCCACCGCTTGCCGCATTAAATCAATTCCAGCAGCTGCATTGGTTGCACGTTTCCGACCTTCAAAACCAAACGGACGTGTTACCACACCAATGGTCAATGCACCTAGATCACGGGAGATTTGTGCAATCGCAGGTGCTGCGCCCGTTCCAGTTCCTCCGCCCATACCGGCAGTAACAAAGACCATATCTGCCCCTTTTAAGACGTCTTGGAGCTGCTTTTTACTTTCTTCAACGGCATTTCTCCCAACCTCGGGATTCGCCCCTGCCCCTAACCCTCTTGTTAAGGTTGCGCCAATTTGCATTTTAATTTCAGCTTTTGATAGTTTAAGAGCTTGAGCATCCGTATTTACGGCAATAAATTCAACACCTTGGACCCCGTCTTCTATCATCCGGTTTACAGCATTATTCCCGCCACCGCCAACACCTATCACTTTTATTCTTGCTACTGAATCTATATCCATTTCAAAATCCCACATTAACTATTTCCTCCTGCTCTCCCACAATATTCATTGCCTCATTATTCTAAAAATTCAAGTGAATATATAAACTTTTAAGCTTTTTGCAGATTTTTATCGATATAATAAATTATAATCTAACTACAGCATATTTTTGTGAATATTGTCGAAACTTTTTTCTTTAAATTCTATTTTAACAAAAAACTGGGGATATTTATATAGTCCGGTAGTCATTCCTCTTTATTTATCAATTATTTTACATAAAAAGGGCTCAGTTCAGCGACTGAGCCCAATACTATGCAAAAATATTTTTAATGCTGTCTATTAATTCTTTAAAAAAATCTGCTATTTTTTGTAAAAAATTCTTATCACCAACTGCTTCCTCAATCCGTTGCTGGATATCTTGGGTAAGGTTTTCAAGCTGTGATTTAACATTATCAAAGTTTATATTTAGATTTCTCATTTTTTCAAACAAATCTATTAACAACTGGCGATCTTCAGCACTTAAGTTGATTTCTAGCGATTTTAATTTTTCATCAATTAGAGCTGCTAGTTCTTCTTTCGTTACTGGATTTTGCTCTGCTATTTCCTTTTTTATTTCTGTTAAAAGTTCACTTACTTTATCCTGATTCAGTCCTTCTTTTTTAGCTAAATCGGTAGCCAAGTTCAATTCCTCATTGGCAACCTCTGTCCGCTCCAAATTGAGAGTTGCACCATCACCTTCATCGTATGCTTTATAAATCCCAACCAAGGCTGAGTGTCCGCTGACTTTTACTGGTGAAGCTACATCTACCACTGCATCCTGAATCCCTGCCGTCAGCAAGGCATTTGCATACATTTCATCGGTAACTTCGGTAATATTTTCTGGGGTGACCTGGTTAATACTCAGCCCCTCTCCTGAATCCTTTCTAGTAATTTTAGCGGAGGAATACATATTCGAGTGGCGATCACCTTTAATATACTTAACTAGGTCCTCTCCAGAAACAGTAATCTCCTTTACTTTGCTAGTGTCAGTCACTTTTAAAAGCTTTCTCACTTCATCCTTTTGAGCAGCAGACAATGCTTCCCCATATACCACAATCGGCAGCCCAAACTTTTCGTTGATGCTTTCTTCATTTTTATCATTCGTATCGGCAAAAGCCATGCTTGTACTACTTACCGTTAAAATCAATGCAAAAATAATAGCGAATAGTGGGAATTTAAATAATTGATTCATAATATGTCACTCCTTTTCTCTAATATCTAAGTTGCCTCAATTTAATAGACGAAAAACCTGATAAATAGGTTTCAACTATTATTATAGTGTATGAACAAACGAACATACCATGCCTAAATTTCATTTAGGAGCTCCTTTACTCCTTCTATAACATCAAAAGGCATAACACCATAGTGGGATAATTTTTTTGCCTTTTCTTCACCAGCACGAGCATGTAAATAACTTGCAGCAATAAGTGCATTTAAAGGTGAAGCTCCCTGAGCAAGAAATGACGCAATAAGGCCTGTAAGAATGTCACCACTTCCTCCTTTTCCGAGTGCATCATGACCATGTGTGTTTATATAAAGTTCCCCAGACGGTGTTGCAATTACAGACCGATGTCCTTTCAATAGTAAGTAGATAGAATGTTCTTTGGCAAATTGAATTGCGATTTCAAGTCGATTTTCTTCTACTTCTTTGACAGTCTTATTCAACAACCTTGCCATTTCACCTGGATGTGGAGTCATAATGATCTTACCAGTATAGTTATTCAGCAAATCCAGTTGATTTCGAAGTAAGTAAAGTGCATCTGCATCAATGACAACATGCTGATCGGTTAAATAACCAAAGAGTGATTTCATCCACTCTTCCCCGCAAGGAAATCTACTCATTCCTGGTCCCACCGCAACCGCGTCAAATTGATGGAGGGAATGTGATAACTCTTGAATTGCGGCTGCAGCAAAATGCCCATCTTGATCTGTCAAAGGCAGAAATAAAGATTCTGGATTTTGTGCAGCAGCTATTGGATAAATACTTTCTGGGATAGCTAAGGTGACTAATCCAGCCCCTGAATGAAATGCCGCCTTTGCCGAGAAAATCGGGGCACCGACAAATTGCCGAGAACCGCCTAAAATCAGAGCATGCCCAAAGGTACCCTTATGACCATGCTTTGATCGGATGGGAACAGCAGCTTTGGCCAAATGTTCAGTAATTACCTTAGGTAAATCAAGTCCTAAGTCTTTGACAATCGAAGGTGGCACTGAAATATCTACTGCCTTCCAATCACCGACATATTGTGGTCCTTCATTTAAAAAGAAGCCTTTTTTCGGGAACACAAAGGTAATCGTCTTTGATGCTTTGATGGCCACTCCCTCAACCTTACCTGTATCACTGCTAACCCCAGATGGAATATCAACTGAAATGATCGGTTTCTTATCAGCATATGTATTAACAAGTGAAATAACGTCTTTTAATGGTTCGCGAACAGGTCCATTTACACCCGTTCCTAGAATTGAGTCAATAATAATGTCTGCCATAAATAAATCATCCTGTAATTCTGCGAAACTATAATCTTGAAATTGTTTTAGGGGTAAGCCCCTATTTAGATAAATATCTAAATGTTTTCTCGCATCGCCTTTTATTCGTTCAGGATCTACTAAAAGCCAAAGCTGTGGATGTAGTCCATGATCAAATAGCCTGCGGGCAATGACGAAACCGTCTCCGCCATTATTACCGCCTCC
Organism: Neobacillus niacini; assembly: GCF_036961885.1. GTDB lineage: Bacteria > Bacillota > Bacilli > Bacillales > Cytobacillaceae > Neobacillus > Neobacillus niacini_H. The sequence goes on from NZ_JBALNQ010000044.1 coordinate 12,704, forward strand.
TGCTAGTACAATTACTTTTGGATTTCTACTTGCAGTACTTTTTAGTATTTCCTCTACTACTATAGCCCCGGCATTTTCCATTAACACAACACCAGGTAAACCGATTTTTTCAATGGTATACTGATCCATTTTTTGCATATCCTTTTGTCCTGCAGCAAACATGAAAATCACTCCATTTAGAGTTCTATACTTTAATAATAATGTAGTATGATGGAAATGGAAAATCTTAATAATAAAAGGAGGTCTTTCTAGTGAGTGAAAATTTCAAAGCCTTAGTCGTTGATAAGACAGAATCAGATTTCACTGTTGGGATTAAAAATATTTCTTATAATGTTTTGCCAGCTGGTGAGGTGTTAATCAAGGTTGCCTATTCGGGCATTAATTACAAAGATGGATTGGCTAGTATTCCTGAAGGGAAGATTGTCAGATCCTACCCATTTGTACCAGGGATTGACTTAGCAGGCGTGGTTGTTTCCTCGGAAGACCCTCGCTACTCGGAGGGAGATCAAGTCATTGCAACCAGCTACGAAATAGGTGTTTCTCATTATGGCGGTTACAGCGAATATGCACGGATTCCTGCAGATTGGATTGTACCATTACCTGAAAACCTTACTTTAAAAGAAGCAATGATCTATGGAACCGCCGGGTTAACAGCAGCCCTTTCTGTTCAGAGGCTAGAAGAAAATGGACTCTCTCCTGAAAAAGGTAAGGTGCTGGTTACTGGGGCTACCGGTGGCGTAGGAAGTATCGCCGTTGCCATCCTAGCAAAACGAGGCTATGAGGTTGTTGCCAGCACTGGTAAAGCAAGTGAACATGATTATTTACATAAACTCGGTGCAAATGAAGTAGTATCCCGGGATGAGGTTTATAACGGAAAGGTTAAAGCATTAGATAAACAGCTTTGGGCTGGTGCCGTAGACCCTGTTGGCGGAGAATCTCTTGCGGCTATTTTAAGTAAAATCCACTACAATGGTTCAGTAGCCGTCAGTGGATTAACAGGTGGTGGTAACGTTCCTACGACTGTGTTCCCGTTCATCCTTCGGGGTATTAATCTTCTTGGGATAGATTCTGTAAATTGTCCAATGCCTGTTCGCCAGCAGCTTTGGCAGAGAATGGCAGACGATTTCAAACCGGATGTACTAGGTTTGATTTCCAAAGAAATCAGATTGGAAGAAATACCACAGACCTTGCCTATCATATTACAAGGGCAGGCACGAGGAAGGTTCATCGTAAAAGTATGATCGAAAAAGCCGCAAAACGGACTACATGTTTGCGGCTTTTTTCTTTAGTTTAAAACTAGAATTAAAATGCCTCTTCTGATTCCCTCTCCCCACGTTTTTCCCCTTGAACGGGAATCAGATGCCTCTTCTGATTCCCTCTTGCCACGTTTTTCACCTTGAACGGGAAACAGATGCCTCTTCTGATTCCCTCTTGCCACGTTTTTCGCCTTGAACGGGAATCAGATGCCTCTTCTGATTCCCTCTCCCCACGTTTTTCCCCTTGAACGGGAATCAGATGCCCAACTTTATGGTGAATTCGTAACTTTTCAACTAAAACGACTATTTATCTCATTTCAAACCAATTTTACCTAACAAATCCCAGCCTTACAGATAATTGTTGAGTTGTTTGAATCATTATCGGTCCTAGTTGAGTCAATCTGTCCGTGTTCATGCGTGTGGTTGGTCCCGAAATACTTACTGCCGCCACAACATTTCCTAAATGGTCAAAAACAGGTGCAGCGATACAGGTAATTCCATATTCATTTTCTTCTAGGTCTAATGAATATCCCCTTTGTCTTACCTGTTTGAGCTCGTCAAGTAGAGCTTCTTCTTCTGTAATTGTATGATCAGTATGATAAGGCATTCCTTTTTGATCAATGATTCCAAGAACATCTTTATCAGGTAAATGCGCTAGAATTGCTTTCCCAACAGACGTACAGTGCATCGGAGCTCTTTTTCCAACCTTTGAATGTGTTCTTAATGTTTCATTTCCTTCTAATTTCTCAATATAAACGACCTCACCCTGGTCATAAACAACAAGATGAATCACTTCATTCGTCGTTTTTTCTAGTTCTTGTAAAAAAGGCTTTGCTTCGGCTCTTAAATCAATCGATTCTAACAGCTTTGAACTTATATCTAGGAACTTATAGCCTAGCTTGTATTTCTGAGTTTCAAAGTCCTGTTCAATATAGCCATATTGAACAAGTGTTGCAAGGGTTCGAAATACGGAGCTTTTATTGATATCGATTTGATTAGCAATCTCAGTCACACCTAGACCGCCTTTTTTCGTCGCTACCAGTGCAATTATATCCAGTGCCCTGCTAACTGACTTCACGACATTTTCTCTATGCAAGCATGCTCACCTCTTATGTATAACCTTGACAGGGCATTTACTCTAAATGCCCTGTCTCATTGATTAGCTATTGACAGTAAATTTTGTTTTTGCTTCTAAGCGGCGGCTATGCAAAATAGGTTCAGTATATCCACTAGGCTGGTCATAGCCTTTAAATACTAGTTCACAAGCAGCTTTGAACGCAACAGATTGATTGAAATCTGAAGCCATAGGTTTGTATGCTGGATCCCCAGCATTTTGTTCATCAACTACTTTAGCCATCCGCTCCAAAGTTTCAACCACTTGTTCCTTCGTACAGATCCCATGATGGAGCCAGTTCGCCACATGCTGGCTAGAAATACGGAGAGTGGCCCGGTCTTCCATTAATGCAATATTATTAATATCTGGAACCTTCGAACAGCCAATTCCCTGCTCAACCCATCTAACTACATACCCAAGGATCCCTTGGGCATTGTTATCAAGTTCGGCTTGGATTTCTTCTTGACTCCAATTTGTATTTACAGCAACAGGGATTTGTAAAATATCATCCCGCAAATCAGAAATGCTTTCTAGTAAATTTTTTTGTACTTCTTTTACATTTATTTGATGATAATGTAATGCGTGAAGTGTTGCAGCCGTTGGCGATGGTACCCAGGCAGTATTTCCTCCAGCTTTTAGATGTCCGATTTTTTGTTCGAGCATATCTTTCATTAAATCAGGCATTGCCCACATACCTTTACCAATTTGCGCTCGATTTTGGAATCCTGTGGCAAGCCCGTTATATACGTTTGATTTTTCATAGCTTTGCAGCCACATTGATGATTTCATCTCATTTTTGCGTATCATTGCACCTGCTTCCATAGAAGTGTGCATTTCATCGCCTGTCCGGTCAAGAAATCCAGTGTTAATAAATACAACCCGTTCCTTTACTTCTCGGATACACGCTCTTAAATTTAACGATGTACGGCGTTCTTCATCCATAACACCAATTTTAAGGGTATTTCTTGTCAAACCTAATAAATCCTCCGTCCGGTTAAAAAGCTCATTTGCAAATGCAGCTTCCGCTGGACCATGCATTTTTGGCTTCACAATATAAATAGATCCTTTTGTAGAATTTTCAAATGTGGTATTTCCAATTATTGAATGTTTAGCACACAATGATGTTATCACAGCATCAATGATGCCCTCTTGAACCTCATTTCCGTTTCCATCAAGAACAGCATTATTCGTCATTAAATGACCGACATTTCGAACGAGCATTAAAGCACGGCCAGGCAAAGTAAATTCATTCCCTTGCGGTGAGAAGTAGCTACGGTCAGGATTTAGTGATCGGGTTACCGTTTTCGTTCCTTTTGTAAAAGTTGCAGATAAATCTCCTTTATTTAAGCCGAGCCAGTTTCGATATACGAGGGCCTTATCCTCGGCATCCACCGCTGCAACAGAATCTTCACAATCCATTATCGAAGTAAGAGCAGATTCAAGCAGAATATCTTTTACACCCGCTGCATCTGTTGTTCCAATCGGGTGGTCACGGTCAATCTGAATTTCAAAATAGTTATCATTATTTTTCAGCAGGATTGCAAAAGGTTCGTCAGCTTCTCCTTGATAACCTGCAAATTTATCTTCATCTTTCAAACGAACCTTTTTTCCATTTATTAAGGTTACCAGCAATCTTTCTTGGTCAACCTGATAGCTTATAGCTTCTTTATGGGAACCCACTTGTAATGGAATAGTCTTATCAAGAAAGTCCCTAGCAAATGCAATTACTTTTTCGCCACGTTCAGGGTTATATCCACCTTGATTCTGGACTCCTCCCTCTTCACTAATCACATCTGTTCCATATAAGGCATCGTACAAACTTCCCCAGCGTGCATTCGCTGCATTAATCGCGTAACGGGCATTATCAACAGGCACTACTAATTGCGGTCCTGCTTTAACAGCAATCTCATCATCCGCATCTTCAGTAGTAATAGTGAAATCCTCTGGAGTTGGCAAAAGGTAGCCAATTTCTTCCAAAAATTCTTTGTACCGATTAAAATTAAATTCTTTATTTTCACGGTGCCATTTATTAATTTTCTTTTGAAGTTCGTCCCTTACCTCGAGCAATTCTTTATTTTTAGGTGTCAAATCGGTGATGATTTTTTCAAAGCCTGCCCAAAACGAGCCTTGGTCAACTTGACTTCCTGGTAATGCTTCAGAATTAATAAAATCATATAATTCACTTGCAACCTGTAAATCTCCTATTTTTACATAATTCACCATTTGTCCAACCTCCATTATTTTGTTGCGTAATAACAAACACTGTTTCTCTTTTATTGTAAAACAATCTGCAGTTAAATTACTTTCTTCTTAATTTTATTTTTCCATATTATAATTGTCAATCTATTTAGAAAACTTTTATTAAATTTAATAAACCTCCCAATTTTTCAATTAGGAGGTTTCAAAATTCTTCTGATTGCGACATTTCTTGGACGATTCGGTAATTAGCATATTGCTAGCACTTTGCTATTATCTATTACACTCCTCGCTATCACACTTAAAATTCTTTCGAAAAACTATTTTAAATCTTCAAATTCCCTTGATATTCTTGCAAAGGCTTCTTGAATCATTGGTCTTGGAGAAGGTATACAGATTCTTTGGTGATGCAACCCTTCATCACCAAACATTTTTCCATCCTCCAGTAAAACATTTGCTTTGTTATAAATCCGATCATGGACTTCTTCTGGAGTTAGTCCATATTGGCTGAAGTCCATCCACATAATATAGGTACCTTCTGGAATCCTGACCTTCACTTTTGGCATCTTTTCCGCTAGGAAGTTAACTGCCCATTCTATAGTTCCGTCGATATACTCTTTCAGCTGCTCCAACCAATCTTCCCCCTCATGGTAGACTGCAATCAGTGCGGAAACGGTAAACGGGGATGGCAAATGCATTCCCATTACACCATTAAATGTCTTTCGAAGCTCTGGACTTGTGATAATCACATTCGTACAATGGAGTCCAGCAACATTAAAGGTTTTGTTAATAGCTGTAAAAGTAATGATAAGATCGGTGTACTCGGGTGCTGCTTTTGCGATAGGAATAAAGATTTGATTTTGTCTAATTAGATCTCCGTGAATCTCATCAGCAATAATCAGTACATTATTTTCCATACAAATAGTAGCAAGTTTTCTAAGTTCATCTTGGTTAAATACTCTTCCAGTTGGATTGTGCGGGTTACAAAGGATAAACATTTTCGTTTTTTCATCTTTTGCCTTTGCTTCGAAATCATCGAAATCAATCGAATAATAGCCATTCTCATCATTTATAAGTGAATTATTTAAAAGTGTTCTCCCATTTGCCTCAATGGCCGATGTAAAAGGGGGATATACGGGCCGTTGAATGATGATACCGTCTCCTGGTTGTGTAAATGCCCTCACAGCTACATTCAACGCATGGACGGTACCTGGACTATAAATGATATCTTCCTTCTTGAACTCCCAATCATGTCTCTTCTTGAACCAATGTTGTACCGCTTCAAAATACTCATCCGGAAATACGGTATAACCAAAAATCCGATGATCTACAGTCTTATGTAATGCATCAATTAATGGTTGGGGTACTGGTAAATCCATATCCGCGGTAAATAACGGAATTGTCTCCTCATCATATCGATCCGTTAGGCCCATTTTTTTTATAAGTTCTCCCCCATCCCATTTTATGGAATAAGTCCCTCTACGATTAACAATTTCATCAAAGTTATATTTCATGTGATCAATCCTTTCAATTGATATTTCCAAATTCCTGCATACTATGAAATTTTGCTTTTTATATTAATAATACAATTATAACGAACTTTCACCTGAAAATACAAAATAGTGCCAGGATTTCCTAGCACCATCTCCCTCTATATTAATTTGCTTTTTAACGCCGTTCTAATCCCACCTTTTTCTGCAGGAGCCATTTCATTTGCTGAATTCGTATCAAATACTACGATATTTTTAAACTCCGCATAAAGGATATCTCCTTTTTTTATAGGTGTAATTTGTTGATATTGATCGATACTCATCTCTGCTTCAAATAGATCGTCTGTATCCTGTCGTCTTAATTCAAATCTAACGGTAGCACCAATTATATGAATGTGTGAAACTACTGATGATATACTGTTCCCTTGTGAAATTTTTCGCAAAACAATCTCATGAGGTCTTATATACCCAATTTTTTCTGCAAAATCATCTGATAGAGCTGCGCCTTGGAATTCGTTTACTCTCCCTAAAAAGCTATAAACAAAGGCATTCGCTGGCTTTTGATACACGTCTTCAGGAGTTCCAATCTGCTCAATTTTACCTTGATTCATTACCACTACAGTATCAGCCATTTCTAAAGCCTCTTCTTGGTCATGGGTAACAAAAATGGTCGTTATATTTAGCTTTTGATGGATTTCTCTTAACCAGTGCCACAGCTCCTGACGAACCTTTGCATCCAAAGCCCCAAAGGGTTCATCCAAGAGCAGGACATCTGGCTCCACCGCAAGCGCCCTTGCCAAGGCAATCCTCTGTCTCTGGCCTCCGGATAACTGGGAAGGATAGCGGGTTGCAAGATAGTCTAATTGTACGAGCTTTAACAATTCATTCACTTTGTCAACAATTTCATTTTTAGAAGGACGCAATCTGCGCGGTCTTACCTTTAAACCAAAGGCAATATTCTCAAAAATCGTCATATGCTTGAATAATGCATAATTTTGGAACACAAAGCCTACATTCCGCTCTTTTATCGGTTTATAGGTATAATCAGTATCATCGAAAAAAATAGTACCGGAATCTAGTCCCTCTAAACCGGCAATCATTCTTAAGAGAGTGGTTTTACCTGAACCTGATGGCCCTAATAAGGCTACAAAATCACCTTTTGGAATTTCCAGATTCACATTTTTGACAGCAGCAAATGTACCAAATGCTTTAGATACTTCCTTAATTGTTATCCCCATATCAATAATCCCCCATTGCAAAGATAAATGATCTTTGACAGTGCTTTTATTGTTTTTTTGTTTTCCACTCTACGATGCTTTTTAAAATTAGTGTCACGATAGCAAGAAGTGCCAGTAAGGACGCCACTGCAAAAGCTGCCGAGAAATTGTATTCGTTATATAAAATTTCTACATGAAGAGGTATCGTATTGGTTAATCCTCTAATGTGGCCGGAAACAACCGAAACTGCACCGAACTCCCCCATGGCACGGGCATTGCAAAGAATAACACCATACAGCAAGCCCCATTTTATATTTGGTAAGGTGACACGAAAAAACATTTGCCAGCCACTTGCTCCCAGCGTGATTGAGGCCTGTTCCTCTTCTGTTCCTTGTTCTTGCATAACCGGTAATAATTCTCTGACCACAAATGGAAAAGTTACAAAGATCGTCGCTAGGACTATTCCTGGTACTCCAAAAATAATCTTAATATTATTTTCCTCTAAAAACGGTCCCAGTAATCCTTGAGAGCCGAACAATAGAACAAAAACGAGTCCAGCAATGACAGGAGAAACAGCAAATGGGATATCGATCAGGGTAATCAGAATATTTTTTCCCTTAAAGTCAAACTTAGCGATAGCCCAAGCAGCCAATACACCAAAAATAGTGTTAACGGGAATGGTAATGGCAGCCGTAATTAACGTCAATTTTACAGCCGATAAGGCATCCCTTTCGGTCAATGCCGCAAAGTATAGCTGAATTCCTTTATTTAACGCTTCTGTAAATACAGCGATTAATGGCACCAGTATAAATATTCCTAAAAAGCAGAGAGCGATCGTAATCAGCAGCCATTTCTTTAATAAAGATGGCTGGGAATTGGCTTTTATCCCCTTTGTTTGGATGGTGGTATCTCGAACAATCATATTCCCCGATCTCCTCTAACTCACTTGATATTTTTTGGTCGTTTTCCACTGCCAAAAATTGATTGCAAATAATAAAACGAATGAAAATACCAGCATAACAACAGCGATGGCCGCCGCTCCTGCATAATTGAATTGCTCTAATTTTGTAATGATAAGCAGTGGAACAATTTCCGTTTTCATTGGCATATTCCCTGAAATGAATACGACGGAGCCATATTCCCCTAATGCCCTTGCAAAAGCAAGGGCAAAGCCTGTTATAATGGCCGGGAAAATTGCTGGTAAGATTATTTTGGCAAATATCTGTATTGAATTGGCACCAAGGGTTGCAGCAGCCTCTTCATATTGCTGATCCAAATCCTGCAATACTGGCTGAACAGAGCGAACAACGAAAGGAAGTCCGATAAAGGTTAATGCAATCATAATACCGAACGGTGTAAAAGCAACCTTTATTCCCATCGATTCAAAGAATTGCCCGATCCATCCATTTGGAGCATAAATGGTTGTGAGTGCGATACCTGCCACTGCAGTCGGAAGTGCAAAGGGCAGATCAACCATTGCATCAACAATCCGTTTCCCATAAAATTCATATCTTACTAAAACCCAGGCGATAAGTGTCCCGAAAACAGCATTAACGAACGCCGCGATGAAGGAAGTATTAATCGTTAATTTATATGAAGCTACGACTCTATCATCGGTTACTGTTTCCCAAAATTCTGCCAGGCTGATCGTAGATGCTTTTAAAAATAGAACTGCAATTGGAATTAAGATGATTAGGCTAAGATAAATTAGCGTGTACCCCATGGATAATCCAAATCCCGGCAAAACCCGATGCTTTTTCTTTATAGACACAGTACAGCTCTCCTTTTTACCTACGGTTTGTAAATTTCATCAAAGACTCCACCGTCGTCAAAGTGAGTCTTTTGGGCATTTTTCCAGCCGTCAAAAACTTCATCTATGGTGAACAGGTTGATTTTCGGAAATTGGTCTTCATATTTTTTAACAATATCTTCTGAACGTGGACGGTAGTAGTTCTTAGCAGCAATTTCCTGGCCTTCCTCAGTATACAGGTACTCAAGGTATGCCTTTGCTACCTCTTCTGTTCCATGTTTTTTAGCTGTTTCGTCGACAACCGTAACTGGTGGCTCTGCAAGAATGCTGATGGATGGATTAACTATTTCAAATTCGTCCTTCCCTAACTCGTTTATAGCTAGGTAAGCCTCATTTTCCCATGCGATTAATACATCACCAATACCTCTTTCAACAAACGTTGTTGTAGAACCGCGTGCACCAGAATCTAGAACAGGGACATTTTTAAAAAGTTTGGTTACAAATTCTTTTGCTTTTGCTTCATCACCGTTATTTTTCTCTAGTGCATATCCCCAGGCAGCCAAGTAATTCCACCTTGCGCCACCAGAAGTTTTTGGATTTGGAGTAATGACCGAAACTCCTACCTTTACTAGATCATCCCAGTCTTTAATGCCTTTTGGGTTACCTTTTCTTACAAGAAAAACAATTGTTGAAGTGTAAGGCGAGCTATTGCTTTCTAATTCCGCTTGCCAATCCTCAGACAGCTTTCCTGATTCTGCAATCGCATCGATATCGTAAGCCAGGGCCAATGTAACTACATCAGCCTCTAAGCCATCAATAACGGACCGAGACTGTTTTCCAGAGCCTCCATGTGACTGATTAATCGTTACTTTTTGACCTTTTTCTTTTTCCCAATAGGCAGCAAAGCTTTGGTTGAATTCTTCATAAAATTCTCTTGTCGGGTCATATGAGACATTTAATAGTTCGATTTCTTTTTTTACTTCTTCTTTTGTTCCAGCAGTTTCTTTCTCAGTAGTTGCACTTTGATTAGAGCACCCGGCAATAAATAAAAGGATAGTTAGTGAGATTATTATAAAACAATTTTTTTTCTTCATTTTTTATGACTCCTCTTCCCTTTTTTTAGGCTTTAAAAAAAGCCCAATAGTTTAATGAACGTACATGGATTATGCACGGTTAACTACAGGGCCTTCGGGAGTCCGATCGGCAAATATTCATTTTAAATCTTACCTTTTGGTTTGCTCGGAAATGTTTGAACGCCAGCTTTACTTTGTAGTGGCAATCGGTGCTTTTCCAAACGGTCAATTTGGGTTATTTGTGAATCATGTACAGTTATTTGTACCGTTCCATATTCTAAACCCTCTAACAAATTAGCTATTTTTTCCATCACCTGCTGATCCAGACGCACTTTTGACGACAATGATATCCTCTCCTTCTAGCTTTGAAATTCGATTCGAAAGTAAATCCTCCAGTGTTGTTCGTTCCAAAACAAAAGCAATTGTATCTCGAACTAAAGACCACAATGGCTTTAACTGACATCCCCCCTCTAAAGGACAAGGTTCGTATTTAGTAATAGAGGCACAGCTCATTGGCGACAAAGGACCTTCCAAATCACGAATTATTTCACCTATATTTATATCTTCAGGTTCTCTATGGAGCGAATAGCCACCCTTTGCTCCACGTTTACTGACAACATAGCCTAGTTTTTTTAGTTGAAGAAGGATTTGTTCCAGGTAATGAATACTGACAAGGGTCTTTTCTGAAATTTCCTGGATTCCTAGTACCTTTCCTTTATGATTACCCAGTAGAATTAACGATCGTAGAGCATATTCACCCTTACTCGATACCTTCATCCCAAACCTCCTCATGTAATGTTGAGTAAATCAGTCAACATTCGCTGATAAAATGTTCCATTTGCTTTCGTAAGCTTAATGGCTGTTAAACTAGCAAGTTTTTAATTCCGATTAACTCCATAGGAATACTATAAAACATATCATAGTGGGTATTTTCTAAAAAATCAATATATATTTTTAAAAATCTAAAAATATTTTCAAAACGAATGTTTCTTATAAATTGAAGTGTAAAATGACTAACCCAAACATACTCTTCTGCTCTAGGGGTATAGTACATTTATATATATATTTTATGGAGGTAAAAAGGTGAAAACGACCAAAAAAAAGTTATCTATTTTCGCACTAGGCGGAATCAATGAAATCGGTAAGAACATGTATGTGCTTGAATATGGTGACGATCTAGTGATTGTTGATTGTGGTGGTAAGTTTCCCGATGAGAGTTTGTTAGGCATTGATTTAATCATTCCAGATGTAACTTACTTAGAAGAAAATCAGGATAAAATTAGAGCATTAATTGTTACCCACGGTCACGAGGACCATATTGGTGGAATCCCTTTCTTTCTTAAAAAAATAAATGTCCCGATTTATGCAACCAACTTTACACTTGGTTTAATTGAAATAAAATTAGATGAACATCGTCTCATAAGGGATACGAAGCTTGTTACGATTACCTCGGATTCTACACTTGAATTTGGAGAAATCAGTGTCTCATTTTTTAAAGTGAGCCACAGTATTCCAGATTGTCTTGGCATTGTTTTTCATACCCCTGAAGGAAACGTTGTTCATACAGGTGACTTCAAATTTGATTTAACACCAGTCAATGGACAATATTGTGATATTCATAAAATGGCTGAAATCGGCAGACAAGGCGTAATCGCATTAATTTCCGAAAGCACCAATGCGGAGCGAAAAGGAATTTCTCCATCAGAGTCAATGGTTGCGGACCATTTGGTTGAAGCCTTCATAAAAGCAGAGGGAAAAATCATCCTCTCTACCTTTGCCTCCAACGTAAATCGTGTCCAGCAGGTAGTAGAGGCTGGGATAAAAACAAATCGAAAGCTTGCACTACTAGGCAGGAGTATGGTAAACGTGGTAGATGTCGCCCTTGAGCGCGGATATTTAACTGTTCCTGATGGGATGTTGATCACTGCAAATGAAATCGAACAATTTCCTCCAGACAAGGTTGTCATCCTATGTACAGGAAGTCAGGGTGAGCCTAATGCTGCTCTTGCCCGACTATCTACAGGAAATTACCGAGATGCAACGATTTATCCTGGGGATACCGTTATTTTAGCGGCTTCTCCTATCCCAGGAAATGAAAAGGGTGTTTCTCGGATTATCGACAACTTATTTCAATTGGGAGCGAAAGTCATTTATGGCTCAGGAAGTTCAACTGGCATGCATGTTTCCGGACATGGCTATCAAGAAGATTTGAAACTCATGCTTACATTTATGAAGCCAACCTATTTTATTCCCATTCACGGTGAATATAGAATGCTGCATCACCATAGACAGTTAGCTGAATCGGTAGGTGTAGAAAAAGGTAATACCTTCATCATTAAAAATGGAGATGTTGTTGATATTGAAAATTCAGTCGCTCGTCAAACGAGGTCTATTCCTGCAGGAGATACGTATGTAGATGGAATTAGTGTTGGCGATGTTGGAGAAATCGTTTTACGTGACCGCAGACAACTTTCTGAAGATGGAATGCTCGTTGTTGTGTTAACCATAAGCAAAAGTGATCGAAAGATTATTCAAGGTCCAGACACGATTACTCGTGGCTTCGTATATGTAAGGGAATCAGAGGATTTGATCAAAGAAATTAACCGGTTGGTTAAGAAAACGATACTTGAGCTTGAAGCAGACAATGTTCGACAATGGAACGTAATGAAGCAGAATATTAAAAAATCAGTTGGTCAATATTTATTCAAGCACACCAAGAGGAAACCAATGATCCTGCCGATTATCCTTGAAATTTAATTAGCCTAAAAAGCAAATGTCAGGCACTATATTCTGTGCCTGACATTTCAATTTTTGAGCATTAGCAGATATTTTATAACTTACGCGGATATATCTCTATTATCGCAGATATAATTTAATTAACGCAGATATATCCCATTTATCGTAGAAATATTCATTGAAACCTCAAAAAAAACTTGATTTAAGTTTAAAATTATTATACATTTATTCGAACTTGGCTACACTCCTAATAGAATTGGAGGAAAGATGATGTTTCGTATTCTAAGATTAGCTGCATTATTATTTTTACTATATATTTCCTGGCCATTTATTACTAAACAGTTGGACAATTCAAATATTCATGCTGATTTTGTTTCTTCCTTGAAAGAAAGTATAGAAATACCAGAAACACTTAGTATTTTATATGACGATATTCAGCAGATGCTGGCACAGATTGGCTTTCAACTTGAAGAGCGACCCCTGACGCAAGAAAAACCAAAGGAAAACAAACACGATAAAGTAAAGTTAACTCCTCCAGCAGAACAAATGTTTTCTATTCATAATATTGAGTTAGGAAATACGAAGGCTGATATTGAACATAATTTGGGTATTGCAAAACGGGTATCTCTCAATGAGTATGGTGCAAATTGGCATGCGTATCATGAGAATTACCAGGATTTTTTTATGGTGATGTATGATGAAAACGGCCAAGCAGCAGGATTGTATACAAACCAAGATTTGCTTTCTTCAACCAATGGAATCAAAATGGGCAGTGCAAAAGAAGATGTTCGTACTATTCTTGGTGAACCAATTACAAAAATTCAAAAAGGAATGGTCATTTATCAGCTTCAAGCAGGTAATGAAAATGATTTATTTTCACTAAATGACACCTACGTGACTATTTTTTATGATAAGCATGAGAACAATACCGTCACTGGAATTCAAATCATTAGCAAGTCCTTAGAGGACAACAAGAAAGATTTTTATACAGAGGCCACTCCCATCTTAAAAGAAGGCTTTGAATACCAAATGTTTGATTTAACAAATGCCGCCCGGGTCAATCATCAGCTGCCCATCTTAACATGGGATGACCATGTACGAGAAACCGCTCGAAAACACAGTGCAGATATGGCTGAGAATAATTATTTTAATCACACAAATCAAGAGGGACAATCGCCCTTTGAACGGATGAAAGAGGATGACATTCTTTTCCAATTAGCTGGTGAAAACCTTGCTTATGGACAATTAAGCAGCATTTTTGCCCATGAAGGTTTAATGAACTCACTAGGACATCGGGAGAATATTTTACAAGGTGGTTATGAGTATTTAGGAGTTGGGGTCGCCTTTAATGAAAAATCACAGCCCTATTATACACAGAACTATTACGCGAATTAACGATACGAATTAGGTGAGAAAAACAGGGCAAATTATAGACGAGCAATTACTGATTGCTCGAAAATAATTCGTCGGGAGTGATGTATCATGGCTAGAAACAAACTAGTGGTTCCTGGTGCAGATAATGCTCTGAATCAAATGAAGGAAGAAATCGCCAACGAGTTTGGAGTTCAACTTGGTGCTGATACGACCGCACGAGCAAATGGTTCAGTCGGAGGTGAAATGACCAAGCGTCTGGTCGCTTACGCTGAACAATCTTTACGAAATCAACAAGGTCAATAGCCTAGCGATTTCTAAAAAGGTGTCCCTGATAGTAGGGGCACCTTTTTCATATGGCAAAACCAAAACAATTAAATTACGTCTGCATATAGTATTAATACATTTTCAAATTTAGCCGGTGGTGATGTCTAAATGTTCGAAGTGAAAAAATCGAAGTATGGCAGAGGGATATTCGCAACTCGTAACATTCATAAAGGGGAGCTCATCCATGAAGCACCTGTGATTATTTCCCCTAAGGAGGAGTATAATTATTTAAAAAGAACGATCTTGGTAGAATATGCGTTCTGGTGGGGTAAGGATTTAGAAGAATGCGCGTTAGCACTTGGTTATGGCTCGCTGTTTAACCACTCCTACTCCCCGAATGCTTTATATAAGCTTAATCTAAAAAACCAAACCATTGACATTTTTGCTTATAAGAATATCAAAAAAGGTGATGAAATTCTAATCAATTACAATGGAGATCCCGATGACGATGAACCAATGTGGTTTGATGTATTTTGATTGTTCAACTTCTTTAAAAACACAAAAAGCATCCAATAACTGGATGCTTTTTTAGCCTGTGGGTAATTTCATTTTATCCATAATGGATGATATATAATTTTTGACGGATCCCGTTTTATTATTTTGAGTGGATATTGGTGGGAGTGAACTTCCATTTTCATCACATGTGTCCTCGTCCATTAGTTCATTGGAATAAATTCGCTTTCCTTCCATAATGCTACGAATGGCAAAAGCTAATTCTTCACTTGGATTGTCTTTCAGTAAATAGCCCCTTACATCTGCATTTAATGCACGTTGAAAAAAACCAGGTCTTGCAAAGGTTGTTAGAATAATCACTTTACAGCTTGCGCGTTGTAAAGCTTCTGCGGCATCAAGACCACTTTTTCCTGGCATTTCTATGTCCATAATACAAACATCCGGCTGTAATTGGTGTACAAGTAATAACGCCTCTTCCCCATTGGCTGCCTGACCGACCACTTCGATATCCTCTTCCAAATTCAGCAGATTGCCCATGGCCTCTAATAGTAGCTCCTGATCCTCTGCAATTACAATTCGAATCATTTTCTATCTCTCCTTATCAGGCTGCTACCCATGAAGTGACTCCCCTTTTAAGGAGAGTCTTCCAAGTTGGGGGATTTACACTTCCGGTTTTGCTTGAACAGAAATTCTTTGTTTTGCTAACGTTTTTACGTCTTTAAAAGCAACAAAATTCTTGGCATTTTCATCCCAGAGACGGAAACGAAGAGATTTTAAGCTGGTCGCCAGTGATATCGTTGGTACGTTTTGTAATGGAAGCGTCTCATTATGAGCTTCTTCAAGTTTATAATTCGGAACCCGTGGGCTTAAATGGTGAACATGGTGGAAACCAATATTACCAGTTAAAAATTGCAAAAGTTTTGGAAGCTTGTAAAAAGAACTTCCTTCCACTGCTGCTTTTACATATTCCCAATTTGGATCTTCTTCAAAGTAAGAATCCTCAAATGTATGCTGGATATAAAACAGCCATATTCCGCTTGCTCCAGAAATCATGAAAATCGTTCCTTGTACGAGTAAAAATGACTGCCAGCCAATTGCTATACAAAGCAATGCAATCAAGGCAACAATAATAACATTTGTTAAATAGGTATTCATTTTTTCTTTTTTGCGTGCGCCTTTTCGATTAAAACGGTTTTTCAGTAAGAACTGGTAAATCGGACCTATTCCAAACAATACCAATGGATTACGATAAAAACGATAGGCTATACGAAGTTTAAGTGGTGCTGCCAAGTATTCATCAACCGTAAGTGTCCAAATATCACCAGTACCGCGTTTATCCAAGTTACCACTTGTTGCGTGGTGAACCGAATGTTCGTGACCCCATTGATCGAATGGAAACAAGGTTAAGACTCCCATGGCTGTACCAACTGCTCGATTTGCATGTCTGTTTTTGAAAAACGAATGATGGGTACAATCATGGAAAATGATAAAAATTCGCACTAAAAACCCTGCTGCAGCGATCATCGGAACCAATGCTAACCAATAGGATACAGCTAAGCTTTGATAGGCTAAGAACCACAAAATGATAAAAGGTCCCACTGTATTGATAATTTGCCAAACACTCTGTTTTGTTGTTGATTTTTCAAATGGAGCAACCTGTTTTCTTAAATTTTTGGTATTTTGTTGAACAGTCATATTTTTAATTCCCTTCAATTTGAGTCGTTGAATTCAGTATAGGTGATTAAAATCACTATTGTAAGTACCAGGTGTCATATGTAGAGTATGACAAATGTCACCTTAAGGTTGTCCCTTACAAATTAAATGAAATCTATGCTATAATAATAAGGATGGTTTAACAGACTAAAGCAATGGTACATGTCAGTAAGATTACCGCCAATTTAGTTATAATAGAACAGTGGGTGCTAATAAATGAAAAATCAAATTGATACTATTTATATTTTAGAAAATCCCGAAAAAAATATTATTAAATTCGCTACTGGTTATCAGCTTAAATATGATGACATTATAAAAGATGTCTTTGGTGTTGCCTGTCTTAATGATTTAGAAATGATGATTCAATTTAATAAGCCATTTCAAGACAGCATTTGTGCAAGAAAAAACATTACTTTAAACAAAATTAGACTGAATGCAGTTATTCGAATCGCTTCAAAAAATGAACTTCTTCAATTAAGAACTGAATTAATCGAACAGGAAGGTACGTTACCAATTCCTTGTCCATTCGATACAACGATCATGCTTCAGGAAGGTGAATTCCGCTGGGACGAACAAAATTCTTCCTACATTGCAAACCCAGTCGGAGCCTAATCTCAATTTTTTTAAATATCCAAAATCCTTCATATCAAAGAAAAAAAGCCGTGCTCATCGTGAGAACGGCTTTTTATTATTATTATCTGGTCCTATTAGCAACACTTAAATTTCAATACTAGCCATTAAAAAATAAACAGCAAAAGGGGGATCTTGATCAGTACGTATTTTCAATAGATTTAATTGTATCATATAATTTCTTGTTAATAGGTGTGGGTACATGATGTTTTTCCCCCATCTCCAATACAGTTCCTGCAAATAATTCAACTTCGCTGAAACGTCTTGCCTCCAAATCTTGAGCCATTGACGGTTTTCCTTCTGGGCTTAATGTGGCTAAAACACTTAACCAGTAATTTAGATCATTTTCAGTTAACTGGATCCCTTCATGTTCAGACAGAGCAATCACTTCACGCATGGCAGCGATCATGGTTTCCCTTGCCTCACCTTCCCTTTGTATTTCGCCATAATTACTATTAAATACAGCAACCGTTTGATTGACCCCCACATTTAGCATAAACTTTCCCCATAGCCGCTTCTCCATATTGGTATCAACTTGGTATGGAAAATCCATTTTTTCAAAAAATGCTGAAACGCTCTTAACCTTGTCTGAAATAATCCCAGATTTTTGATCACCGAAACAAAGCATTCCCATATGGTCATATGTAAGTTTATTTCCTACTTTCACAGCATCCATTCCTTGAGCCACACTATAAAGAATATGATTCATACCATACGCCTTGCCAATGACCATTTCACTGGTAATTCCATTTAAGGCAGATAAAATAATGGTATTGTCATCCACATGATTTCTTACTGCTTGAATGGCATCATGTAAACCTTCAGATTTCACAGAAAAAATAATTAAATCAGCAGGCTGGCAATTTTCATCAGGTGTCACATAATGAAAATCACATTCTTCACCATTACAATAAACATTGTCATTTTTATATTTTTGAATTCTCTCCTTATCTGCAATAATCCTTAAATCTCCTTTTGGCATTCTCTTAGCTAGATGATTCCCAAATAATATTCCTAATGCACCTAATCCGATAATCGAAACCTTTTTAATTTCCATTTTTCTAAATTTCCTCTCCATTTTTTATACCCATACCAGAGGTATCATTTGAAGCACTATCCAATTTAAAAAAAAGAGAAAGAATGATATTTTACGTATCATTCCGCTTCTTTAGATAGTTTCTCCGCACCATTTCTTCATAAATATCTTTAAACAATGGATCATTGTTTCTTGAAGCAAGTACCTCATTAATATAAGAATCTTTTATTTTATAAAAAGCATTCAGATTAAAAACATTTTTATACTTTTCGATAGACCCAAGAATATCCAATGTAAGTAATGTTCTTTTACATTTTAGACAACGACCGCAATTCTTAGTTTTGAAGAGACATACATTTAAATACTTGTAGGAGATTTCAAAGTCAGAAACCATTTTTGTTTTTTGCACTCGGGTGAAGCTGCTGCCCGCTGAGTAGAAATTTACATTTTCGGTTGAGAGCAAAGGTAGACTTATCGCATCATAGGAGGCAGAGTCCTGATTAAATTTTGCTTGTAAAACATGATATCCTGCTGAATAATAATAAACACGAAAAAGTTTTTGAAAAACTAAAAGCGCCGATATGTTTCGTAATGTATGAGTTTTTACAAAGCTCATCTTAAGCACTTCATTAATATTACTATCCACCACAATTAGTTCTTTTCCAAGTTCGGCAGCACAAGCTTTAGCCCATTCTACCCTTTCTTGAAAAATTTTCTCCTGCCACTGTTTGCTTCCCATCATCTGATTAGATCCTGTATTAAAAAAAGTAAAATGAGTGATCTGGTAATGTTCTGGAACGGACTTACCTAGATGTTCGTAGACTGTGCTCAAGGAATCAATGCCACAGGAAAGTCCAGTACCAACTGCGCCTTCATTAGGCAAAGGTGTTGAAACAAGGTTATCACATTGAATCTGTATGGTTTTGTATTTATATAGTTGGGCAATTAAAGGGATTAAATGATGATTTAACCCATAAAACAATTTTTCCGATAAGAGTCCCTTGACGATAATATTTTGCCCTGTTTTCAAACCTAACCAAATGAGTCCAACCAAAAAGGCATCTACCCGCTCCGAGGTTAGGTATGGTGCATATTTTTCATCCGTTTCGTACCAAAGAACATTTTTCATTCCTGCGGCTTCGAATTTAGCCTGAAGGCGTAACTTCCCATTGATGTTGACTTTTTCAGGTTGGAATATAGTAATCATGTACGTTCACCACCAGTAATTAATTGCTACTATCCTATGATGGTAAATCAATTGTGCTATGGACAAACTAACTATCTTCTAATAATGGAATCTTGACTTCTACTCCTAATCTTGTAAGCAGCTTAGCCAGTGTTTCAAGTCCAGATTTTGGATTTATTTTGGTTTCAAGGTAATAGGTGGTACTCGTAAGTTTAGATTTGTAAATATGCATTTGGGTAAATTTCCTATTATCTTTATGAACTGGCTGAAGTGCAATGGCAAAACGTTTACCTGTATCGGTTGCACCAAGGACAACCCCCTCCTCAACCATTTCATGAAGGGGCAGGTTATGGTCTTCAATCCAATTAAGACCTTCCTTCCAAAGTGCAGGTACACTTTCACCCCGGATAACAGTGTTTCCTTTCCCAAGCCTTACATTGATATATAACGATTCCCATTTTTTATAACCGGACCGATATGACTCCTCGATTTCTGTTGTTACAGTTTTTTCATTAGATTTTTTCTTCAATTGCTCAAACAATTTTTCAACCGTTCCAATTCCAACATTTTCATATTTTGCTAGAATGACCAGCTCTTTCGGCAGCTGACCCACCTTATCAATTTGATCTCCATTTAACTGTCTCAACAGGCTTGGGATTCCAGTAAATTCGGCTGATGTAAGCGGGACATTTGCAAGTTCTTCCGTAACGACAAGATAGTCCGCTTTATAAAAGAAAAACAGCTCACCTTGACGATTTAGTGATAAGTTTCTTCTGATTATTTCTTCTTCAATATAAGTACCTAATTCCTCAAAGAAAATTTCGTCATTCTTTTCACTGTAGCGTTTTACATGTTTATGAAGTCCAGCCAGATTCTTTGGCAGCTCACTCATAATCCTTGCCTGCTGTTCCGCACCTAACCTAATGAGGAAGGTTTCGGACTTATCAAATCGTTGTGGCAGTAGGAAGGCATCGCGAAGAAAGTATGGAACTTCTAGCTGTCTGCCATTAAACGATATCGTTCGAATAGTAGTAAATCCCGGATTTTCCTCTTCACCAATAGAAACCTCAGGTTCAATCGTTTCCAAACTCACCGCTGCTTCCGCAAGCGATGACTCAGTAGTAAGTTTTTGTACCGAATTTGATAGTAGTTCTTCAAGTGATTGGAGCCGTATTTCTAGTTCCGACATATCATACCTTTTCTCCAATCTAGGTGATGGATCCTGATAATCAGGAACAGTAACATCTACAGGACCGTACACCTCAACATACCATCTCACAATTTTATATAATGCCTCCCATGACAAGAGCGCCTCCGAATAACGGAACATTCTCGAATTGTGGGCAGCTTGGTTACCTCTTTGCCTAACAAAATGCAACGCATCGAGAATCTCAGGAATTAAATATCCTTTGTTGTTCAGCATATCAAGCTGATCTTTTAAATTCGAGCGCGGGTCCTCTGGCAACATTTCGGCACGAATAACCTGTTGCAAGATATTTTCAACAAATACCCGTGCATGGGTCAACATTGTTCTCGGGCTGGTAAAAATACTATTTTCTAGTTCCCTTGCTACGAGGGCAAGTTCTTTTGAAATAGGCTCAATAAATTGATAAAAATAGGATTGGTTTTCCATTAGCTGGCTCCTCCGAATATATATTATTCTTATTTTATCATATCGGCCTAAACTTGGAATATACTAGTAGATTTAACCTAAAAAGAAAAGCCGTACTCAAGAGAGAACGGCTTTTGTAGCTACTATTAATTTGTAAAAATCGTTGAAATGATTTGATCGTAAGACATTCCACTATCCACTGTAAAGGAACCTGGACGTAAGGCGTTTTGTAGCCCTCTACTTTCGATATCCATTGTAAAAGCAAAAGCATCATCTGGTATCAATTGTGCTTGAATTAATACATTCGCGACATCTACACTTGTCATTCCATCCGCAACATTGACTACAACTTGGGAAACAGGTTTTTCCTGTTCTTCAGAATCAGCTGGTTTCGTTTCAGAACTCTTTGCAGCCTGTAATGTTTTTTCTAATTCATCTTTCGTTTGAACGACAAAACCTTCTGCTTCTAGCTTTTCCTTCATCTCAGTTTTCGTTAGTTGAACTTTTTCGCTAGATTTTGCTGATACCTTTTGTGAATTGCTATCATCGGAAAAATATACAATACCACAAATCGCTGTAGAAATAAGAATCCCTGCTGCAAAGCTGCTCAATAAGTTAATTCGCATTGGCAACTAATCCCCCTTCATCCTTAATTTTCAGGAAAGGTGTTAGCAGCTGTTCAATTTCAGTTTCTGGCACTTCCTTTTTCGCAGCGATACTTTCAATCGAGTAATTACGTCTATACAAGTCTATCACTTCACGCATAAAAAGCTTTTCGTCTGCAGAAAGTTGAATGCCAGCTTCTTTTATTACTACTTCTATATCAAGCTCGATATCGCGGATTGAGTCTTGAATGCTATTGATTTCTTTCATCATTGATACATGTACTAAATCAATTTGCTTTTTCTCGACTTTTGAATCACGATATGATTTAAGTAGTGAAAACACGAGCAATATTGCGGAAATCAGAAACAATCCTAATAAAGTCCATTCCATCAAAATACTACCTCCTTCGATTTAATAGAACAACACAAGAATATATTATACATCCAAAATCATTAATTTTCGATTTGATTTTAAAAAATACATCAAAAGTCCGAGTTATTTAGCAAAAATCGACATTAAAAATCCACGATTCCAGGAATATGAATACACCAAAAAAGCACCCAATTTTATGGATGCTTACCTTAACGGCGGCTAGTGAATTTAAATAGATGGTGCTTCCATTCCGATTTGGCTCCATTCTTCTCTCGATGGCCCATATATTCCAGGAACCTTCAAACCGGCTTGACGCATTAGGACGGTCATTTGACCACGATGATGAACGATATGCTTAATGAGCATATTTAAAGTTACAGACTTTTGCATTTCCATTCCAAATACATTTTTCATTTCACTTAATGTTTGATCTGTCCATTGTTTCTCAACCGCCTCACTAGTGTTTGCACTAACGTTACGGAATGTTTCAGCAATTTCTCTAGCAGAAGTTGGTATAGCGTTTTCGTCTTTCACTGCTTCAACAGTAACGCCAAACTCGATAAGCATACCAGGTGTACTAGATACGATATGCCAGGCAATGGATCCTAAAGTACGATCCTCTGGGGAAACCTTTTGTTGAAGTGACTCATCCGTCAAGGCATCCAATACCTTTTGGGTTGAAGCTGCTTCTTGATTCCATTCATCAATAAAATGTGAGATAGAAGTATACATTGATTATCCTCCATTACAACTTTTTTACATTACATTACCCACTATACCATTTTTTGCTTTAAACTCAAAAATTCCCCATTTATTTTAACAAGGTCAGCTGTTCAACAAAATTTTTCAGACTAAAAAAATTTGTAACGAGCATAGTAAAAAGAACACGAATAAAATATTGTGAGGAGTTATAGTATGAATCCCAAATGGAAAGTAATGATCCTATCTGCTACCCTTTCAATCATTTTGCTATCAGCTTGCAATGTTGACAAAAGAAATTCATTAAATCAGGAGAAGGATGTAAATTTCCAGCCAATTAATTATGAACCTAGAATAAACAGAAACGAGAGCAATAATGATTATAAAAATCAGGATAACAGACGTTTCCTACACGATGAAAGCCCTGCGTTACCAGATGATGAAGCACCTATCAAATAATACTTTCCTGATAAAAAAACGCCTTATCCCTTTAACAAGACAAAGGATTGGCGTATTTTCATATTGACACAGAAGAAAAAGTATATTGGTTTTCCATAGTCCTTTTGACTAATCTATCAACTTATATTCAGTCCCAAGTCTTACCCCGAGTATCTTTAGATACTTCCGATATGCAATGCTCATTCGGTCACATTTCAATGAAAGTTCTACTTGGAGGTCAAGCGGTAGGTCTTCTGGTTTCTGATTTTCTACAATGGGTTTATCTTGTGCAAAAATCATATCTTGGAAATCGATCATTTCTTGGTCGGTTGTACCTGTTTCATAGTTGACTGACATAATTCCATACGCTACTGATTTACCTTCCGTTACTGGCAGAATAATAAGCATGATTGTCATTTTATTATTTGTTTCCGGATCTCTTTTTGTGAATCGGACAGACAATGGTTGAACAATTTCATAGGTGTAATAAACATTCTTTGCTATCCCAGTTCCATCTGGGTCTGGTTGAAAAATAGCAATTTCATCTGAAAAAATTCTATTTCCTTCAGTATGAACATCATATTCGCCAATTTCCGGATATTCTGGGACTCCAAGAAATCCTTCGTGAATAAAGGAAAGATGCCCTACATCTAGGAAGTTTTCTACTATTCTTGGCGGGTTAGCATTTACTTCCTGAGGCCCCCAAAGGACATTACGGTAGCTGCTATCCGTAAATTCTGGATAAGAAGGAAACTCAGGATTGTTATTTTCAAAGTTAATCCATACAAATCCATGCTCTGCTCTGCATGTGTATTTAATCGCTTTTGCTTTTAATGGAATTGCTCTATCATCAGGAAGCTGTGGAATTTTTGTACAGGTGCCTTCTGAATTATATTCCCAGCCATGATAAGGGCATACGAGATTTCCG
>NZ_JBALNQ010000045.1:0-326 GCF_036961885.1 Neobacillus niacini
ATTTATAACAACCCAAATTATCATAGTGAATATTTTAAAGGTTTTGATAGTCTTGTTGAGAGATTTAAAAAACTAAATAATCGAGAAAAATATAATGATTTATTGAAATATATTGCAGAAATAACAAATAGGACGATTGAACAAATCAAAAAGGATTTTTCACTAACTGACTAAAATAATGGCAGTTTACTCCTTTTTCAGGAAGGTATATATCTATTGAACAATTAGTCTTAAACTTTTTTGAGCAGTAAAGATAATGAATGATACAAAAAACTGGAATAAAACCGTGAGGCTTATTCAATTAATTGGGGCAAGAGTTGAAGAGC
>NZ_JBALNQ010000045.1:445-15326 GCF_036961885.1 Neobacillus niacini
TGCGATGCTTCAATAACGAAGGGTCGCATTATCTTATTCAAGTAACGAAGTAGGGTAGTTGAAGAATCTGTTTTATCTTATAGCCTTATAAGATAAAACTAGTAATAATTGAATTACGAATAGGAAAAGTGCATCGTCTTTGTAAAAGAAATAAGGACGGCAAGGAGCTGAGGAACAGATTCTTCCGCTTTTTTCTCTTCCAATGCTGTAACCAACGGAAAATAGCCTTTTATCTTATTCACCTATAACCTGTTAAAATTAAAACATACACTACAAGTGAAACACAAAATGGAAACCCGTTGGATTGCCAAAGGAGAAATATGAAGGTGACTGGGGTGAAAAACGATGAAAAAGCGATCAAGGTTGCGTAGACGGATTCGGGAATGGCTAAACAAGAAGAAAGAACGGAAAAAAGAGAACCCACTCCCTAGTTTTGCAAACCGTTGGATGAATCGCCATCGGGAAGACTTGGAAAAGCCAAAAGAATTTTTAAAAAATGAAAAGCCAACCGAGGAATTATGACGGCTGCGATGCTTCAATAACGAAGGATCGCTTTTTTGTTATTCAAGTAACGTGGCAGTTTAGTTAGAGAATAGAAAATAAAGAAGATAATTAACTTATTATAAACAAATTATCTTCTTTATCTAAAATTGATAAATTCCTTTATGAAACAAGTTTTAATCCTATTGCTGCACCTAAAACCATTGCTATAAACACAATTCTTCTCCAGTCTTTTGATTCACCATATAACACCATTCCTAATATTGCACCACCAGACGCACCAATTCCTGTCCATATTGCATAAGCTGTCCCCATAGGTAGTGATTTCATCGCATAAGCTAGAAATATAAAACTTGCTCCAAATCCTAGAATTAATAGAAGTAATGATTGCCAATTTCTGTCTTTATGCAATTTATTTATCATAACAACACCAAACATTTCAAATAGTCCTGCTAAGATTAAAGATATCCACGCCATTAGGAATCAGCTCCATCCTGGTTTTTGTCGTTTGTAACTAATTTCAAGCCAATTACTCCTGCTAATAAAAGTAAAATAAAGAGTACTTTTTCCACTTTAAATGGTTCTCCAAAGAATAGGATTTCTGAAAAGACAGTTCCTGCTGTACCTAGACCAACAAAAACTGCATATACAGTTCCCACGGGAAGTTTTCGTCCTGCCATAATCATTACATAGAAGCTGATGATGATAGCAATAACAGTCCCAGCCCAAGTCCAAAAGTCATCGGCGTGTTTCAATCCAATAACCCAAAATACTTCAAAAAAAGCAGCAACAAATACTTTAATCCAGTCTTTATTCATCTAAAAGACACCTCCAATTTTATTTTGACCAAAAAAACAAAAAAAGCCTAAGAGATAACTGTTAAACAGTTTCTCCCAGGCTTTTATCCTTCCGTGACACAGCAAAGCTGTGAGTTTTCTCTCGGACCAGACCAACAATAAGTTACGGAACCCTAGAAAACATTTGATATTATACAATTACTTATATTCTACATACATCTCATATAATTTCAAGAGTTAAATTTTAGCAAAGTCTTTGGTGTTTAAATAAGATTGTGAAGGAATGCACTTAAACTAAAGGGTGCTAGAGTTAAAGATGGGGATTGCTGCGGAGTTCCTTTTTCTTGTTCAACTAACGTGCAGGTTAGTGGAACAAGAATTCATATAATTTCCTTTTTCAAAGGAGTTTAAATATTTAATAAATGGTAAAATCAAGCAATCGGGGTTATTAGGAGGATATTAATGGTCAGCGTAATGGGTTTTTGGTCATTGTTAACTGTTATTGGAGTACCTTTGGCGGTGATTTTTCTAATAATATGGATTTACAAGATTAGAAGAAATAGCGAAATCCCAGTTGAACAAAACAAAAGAATTATCGAACTATTGGAAAATGGAAAAACAGAGTAATTAATTGTAGTTTCTAATTAACGGGGGAATAAAATTGAGTAAAAAAAAGAAGTTACTATTCAGAATTTCAATAGGGCTGAATATATTACTTGTCGCAATTGTAGCTTGGGTAATAATAAAGATGAATTTCGTAAAGGAGCAAGTTCTTGTAACAGAAGTCCAAAATAATTTTGTAGAATTGGAAGGCTTAATTGCTAACCAGAGTGATAACAATTGGTCTGAACCTAACTTGGTTACAACTGAATTAGGAGATGTGTTAAACGGATTTTGGCTTGGATTGACCACTGGAAAGCATCTAGGAACTATATCTAAAAGTGACAAGAAAATTCCAGAAGATTTGTATGCCAAATTAAATCAATATCCTAATGATGAATTATATAGCTTTGCCGATTTGACCGAAGAGGATAAAAAGAATTTTGAAGACCTACGGAAAACACTTCATGAAGTTGGATTAGGATTAAATATTTCTATAAGTGCCAATATGGATTCCTTTTTGAACCAAGCAGAGGCATTAAATGAAAAGATGAATCCCCATTAAATTAACATATACATTGATAATGTGCTAACAGGTGCATTAATGGGATAATGGTAATGCCTTTTTTATTGAAGTAACGGGGCAGTTTAGTGAAAGAAGCAATAGGAACATTTGATTAGAATTTTATAATGTTTTGGTCTATTTAACAAAAATATCACCTGTGGATTTTCACACGCATTTTTTGTTGTACTTTGAAAGATTATTGAACCTTTTGAAATATCTTAACATTATATTGATAAATCAATTTTTTGTTTAATTATTCAGGTGAAATAGTGAAAGATTATAACACACTCTTGAAAAACAAATATAAGTTTAGAATTATCTAATTTCTATTGCAATTAAGGAAACCTGAAGTATTGACATATAAAAAAGACTAGCTATTAAATCAAAAAAGCTAGTCTTTTTTTCATTACTATTACCTTTATTTTTAAGGGTGGCGATGAGGATGGTGATGGTCATGGGAACTTGACTCATCATGGTCTTCATTACAACATTGAGCAAACGAGTCATCCGGACACACGCCTGGAATCGGAATGCATGGGTCAAAATTATGATTTTGGAGTACTTCGTACGGTCGCATCATATCGTGGTCTTCATGTTCAAGGATATGACAATGCCATGGATAGATTCCTGTAAATGGCCCAAACCGTGCAATTATACGGGTAACCTCCCCAGGATTTGCACGAACGGTATCTTTCCAACCCATTTCACTTGGATCGAGTGGTAGTGGCGGCCCAATGACAGGATTATCATTTGGATCACCGGAGAACGTAGCACGACTTAATATTTGAAAAGTAACAAGGTGCAAGTGAATGGGATGAGTATCCGGTGTAGTATTGTAAAGCTCCCAAATCTCTATAGTCCCATTATATGGGGTTTCTGTTATAGGCAATTGATCCCAATCCAGATTATTTAATAGAAGTTTTAAACGCCCGAACTCATCTGTAGTTTCCACTAAGACATTTTTTCGTACCGTTACAGCATCGGCAGGATCAAGTCTCTCTAGGCAACTTAGCTTTTCTGGAATTTTACTTTTGTCAGGTTTAGAGAGTTTTTGCTTGACACGAAATTCCATAATCTGCGTAAGGTCCGGTGATGGTGGATCGCCAGCAGGGAATGGTGCTGGTGCGTCATTTGTTAAAATAATACCTTGACCGTTTTGGGTTGAAAAATCGATAACCACATCGACCCGTTCCGCGGGTGCAAGGGTAATTTGGGATACATTTTCTATCTTTCTTTCCAATAGTCCTCCTTCCGTTCCAATTAAGGTAAATTTTAGACTAGGAGAACTAAGACTAATACGGTAAAAGCGAGCATTGGAGCCATTAAGGATGCGGAACCGGTATTTTCTTGGCTCAACCTCAAGGAAGGGCCATACTTTTCCATTGACTAAGATTGTGTTGCCAAAAAACTCAGGAACGACTGATGGATTTGGTAATGTTGGATCTATTGGTGGAGGCGGCTGTGGTGCTGGCGGAGGCTCATGCCCTGGCTGGGTTGGATAGAACAATTCACCATTAGGATAGAACGAACGATCTTGGATGACCAGCGGAATTTCAAATTTTCCACTTGGAAGGTCCAATTCTTCCTCTTCATCATCTCTGAGGATATAAAATCCTGCAAGCCCAGCATAAACGTTCAAACGAGTGATTCCAAGGGCGTGATCATGATACCATAGTGTTGCAGGGCGTTGACAGTTTGGATAAAAATAGACTTCATGGGCGAATTTCGGCCCAACATTTTCAAAATCTCGCGTAAACCATGCCTCAGGATATCCATCATTTTCCGGTCTAACCCGACCTTCATGTAAATGTACAACCGTCCTTACAGAAGGTTTATCTGGTTCTGCACCATGAAGTGTTCGATCCACGGGCAGCAGGTGTTCAAAGGGCAATTCATTTTTCCACTTGACTAAAATAGGCTCATTTCTTCTTACTTCGAATGTAGGACCAGGATACATACCGTTATAACCCCAAACGGTAGTTGGCGGCAAATCGCGATGTAATTTCTGCTTTACTTCTCTCATGGTTACTTCAAAGAATGGAATGCCATCTGATTTATCTTTTGGTTTTAAGATTGGTGGTAAAGGTAATGCATCTACAAACTTCTGTAAAGACATTTAACTTCCTCCTGTTAAAAAAATTAATCATACCTTTTATTTTTAGTTCTTAAACAGGTGATTTATGACAAAAAAGAGTTGATTCCTGCTCATTTTTATCAGCAGCCCTGGTCCCGATTAATCATCCTTTTTTGGTTTAGGGATTTTTTTATTAAACCGCGGGCGCTTATGTTAAAAAAAGGGCTGCAGTGGCAGCTTTTTCGTTTCTAAAAAAAACTTTGTGAAGAATTGCACTTAAAGTAACGGGGGCGTTAGTTCGAGAAGAATTAAGAGATTTTAGGGTTAATAACTTATTATTGTAATTCCATTAAAAGGCCATTTAATTGAATAAGTCTAAAAAAAAAGTCGTTTTCCCTTACGTAAGGAAAGCGACTTTTTAGTTTCATTTTCCCCTTGTTAACAAAACTTTTACTCTAAGTTCCTTTGATTAATTTTGAAAATGTTGTTGACTATTCAGTTGAACTGTATTACGTTATTACTAAGTTAAACTATATAGTCGAACTGAATAGAGGATGAGGATATGAAACATCAATTATTACCGTTGTCTGAAACCATGCATTATATTTTATTAGCTCTACGCGAGCCACTCCATGGCTATGCCGTAATGCAGAAGATAGAAAAGATAAGTAACGGTACTGTTATTTTAGCAGCTGGTACATTATACGGTGCGATTGAAAACTTGAATAAGCATGGTTGGATTGAACCTGTTGGAGAGTCAGGTCGGAGAAAAGTTTTTATGATAACTGCGGAAGGAAATGCCATTTTGAAAATGGAACAAAACAGGTTATTGCATATTTTATCCCTGTACGAAGGAAGTGAATCGAATGAAGAAATTTAAGATGTTTTTTGATATTGAAAAAGAGGAGCAATGGCTGAACGAGCAATTACAAAAAGGTTATCGTTGTAAAAATATTAGTGGATTAGGAATATACACTTTCGAAAAAACCGACAAGAGATATGTGATGCGACTGGATTATCAAGATTATTTATCAAAGAAAAAGTTCAAAGATTACAAAGGGATATATGAAGACTTCGGTTGGAATTATCTAAATTGCTCTTGGCTTGGTGGAATTCGATATTGGCAAAAAGAAGATGATGGTCAAATTGAAATCTTCTCGGATCGCCAATCAAAGAGTAATTATTATAAAAGATTGATGGGTTATTCATTTTGGTTGTGTATGCTGTTTTTCGTTGTTATGCCTGACATGGATTCAGGTTTATATTTAGCTGAAGGTCTTTGGAGTATGAAAGGTGTATTATTTTGGAAAGCATTTTTATTTGAAACTCCATTTGCCCTTTTGAGGTTGCTTCCCGCCATTATGCTTGTTTTCTTTGGTAGCAGTTTCTATAAAGCTTATCGAAAGTATTCAATGTTAAAAGAAAAATAATAAACGAGGGGATTTAAAGATGCACTTTTCTAAAAAGAAATCTTTCTTATTGGCTATTATTTGTCTCATGATTGTTTTATCAGGGTGCAGAAATAATGATAATGTTTTTGATGAAGCTGAAAAATATATTTCTACTGTTAAAAAAATTAATATTCCGGATGATGTAAGAATAATTGGCTTGGGAGAGGCAACACATGGGAATTTAGAACTTCAGAAGTTGAAAAAAGATGTATATGAAACATTAATTAATAATGAAAATGTTCGTGTATTTGTAATAGAAGGGGATTTTGGAGGAGGACAGGAAATTAATCAGTTCATTTTAGATGGAAAAGGTTCTGCAGAAGAAGCCGTGAACGCACTTGATTATAGCATTTATAAAACGGAGCAAATGATCGACCTTGTTCAATGGATGCATGATTATAACGCTACGGCCAGTGACGATGAGAAAATATATTTTTACGGAAATGATATGCAGCGATATGATTACAGTAAAAAAGGTCTTCTTGACTATTATGAAGTTGTTAACAAGGATGCGGAACAAAAATATGCAGTTCAACTGGAACATGCTTCAAATAATATAATGAGATCGTTATCAACGAAGCAACTGAAAAAAATTTATGATGTGCTCGATACCATCATTTTTGATCTGCAATCAAACGAAGTAGCTTATACGGAACATTCATCATCGGATACGTTTGCCTTTGCTTTAAAATACGCACAACTTATGAAACAACGAACAGAGCTATTTTTAAATGAGGGGGACTACCAACAACTTCGCGATCAGTATTTAGCCGACAATTTGCAATGGATTGTTGAGTTTGAAGCTGCTCGTGGTCATGATAAGGTATTCTTCTCCGGACATAATGGGCATATCGAAAAAACGTCTGCTTCATTAGCTGGTTATAAATCGATGGGAAGTTATTTAGATGAGTTATATGGGTCCAAGTATTTTGCAATTGGTACCGACTTAATGAATAGTAAATTTCAAGCCTTAAACCGCGGATCTGATAAAAGAAAGAATTATAAGATAAAGAATCATAATGGTTTAGTTGATGCATTTAGTGAAGTAGAGCCAAATATCTTTTACGTTGATTTTGAAAAAGCCAGTGAGTCAAAAGAATTGTTGGACATTATAAAAAGTGAACAAAAAATGGTGAACGTGGGTGACGACTTTCGTTCTTGGCAAAAGCTATTAAAAATGTTTTACACAATTGAAATGATACCCAATAAGGCCTATGACGGCATAATTATTTTAAAAGAAGCAACACCAACAGTTGTAATAAAATATTTGGCAAGGAATGATTGAAATTGGGAGAAGAGGATGGGCTAAAAATTAGGATAGTAATCAAAAGTCGGTCGCCAAAAACGGTTCTAATCATTCTTTTTTTCCTGTTTTTAGTGTCGATATTCGGGTACCATCGACTAGAGAAAGACTTTGTATATCCGATTGTGCCTGTAGCGATCAAGGCCGATTTTTTATCGGAGACATACTTTTCTGGACTCTCAGAGCAGTATGATCAAATTCGCTCTGAGCATCGAAAATGGTATATATTTGATACATCCAAAGCAATTGCATCACACGCAATCCTAACGCATATGATGCATGATTTTGTGGAAAATCAAAAGCTTCTGAATGGGCATAAGCAATTTGATCTGTTTTTTGAGACATTTGATCAACATGTCAAACAACTCCCTAATATCACGGAAGATATTCATTATTTTCGCAATGAACTGAATCGATATGGAGAGGCTCCTGAACAATTAGAAGAAATGATGGAACTAGTGGCATGCGGCAAATGGCAGCAATTCAGTGCTAGATATCACCGATATGAAGTAAGCGAATATGACGCTGCTTATAATGCGAAGTTTATATCATCAAATGGTCGCTTTGAAGTTGTCTATCATACTGAGACGGGTCAGATGGTAAACGATCCGGTAAACATGGGCACGTATAATTATGCGCCGGGGAGTATCCATCCATGGAAGTATTACCAGCACCATAAATACGATAAAGTTCCCTGGAAGAAATGGGGTAATACTA
The DNA here is from genome assembly GCF_036961885.1 of Neobacillus niacini. GTDB lineage: Bacteria > Bacillota > Bacilli > Bacillales > Cytobacillaceae > Neobacillus > Neobacillus niacini_H. The sequence goes on from NZ_JBALNQ010000045.1 coordinate 8,454, forward strand.
ATCAGATTTCATACAAGGAAATTACAAAGAGGCAGTCAAGGCATGGCTCAACGGAGCAAAGGAAAAGTTCAGAAGAACTCCATAACTTAATCAAAAACAAAATGTCAGATTCACAGAAGTGTCGATAAGGATCTATCCTGAAGGATTTGAAGTACAAAGGACAGTTCCCACACTAGTGAAATTATACATATACTTATTCCATTATAGGGCGTAATTCTGCAACAAGAATTGTGCTCTTTCATTATGTTTAGGGCCAGATTGTTAAACAAACTTTTAAAGAAAGTTGGTAAAGTTGAGGAGATTGTGAAAGATTTCACTTAAATTAACGAAGTAGTTTAGTTTAAGAGCTTTTTAAACTTTTGTTCAACAATCGGGCCAGATTGTGGAGGAAGAGTTCAAGAGATTTATCGGTAATTCATATAAAGGTTGTTTAGGATTAATTGGAGTGAACCGTACCATTAATAGAGGCAAAAAAAGTTGTAAATAAGGTGGTATTTTCTTGTCGGGAGCGGGTATTGACTGTGAATAACGATCTTCACTTTGCGTTTCTCGATACAACATATGAATAAGTGTAAAGGTCTTTGAAACATTGACCTCTGTAAAGTCAAAGTCTAGTTCAACTCTTTCGACCATTCTTGGTTGACCACTGCGATTCGCGATTGTAATTCTATGAAGAAGTAGATGAAGTAAGTATTTTTGTCTTTCTCTCGGTGCTTTTTTATAGACGGCAGAGAATTGTTCTAAGAGCATTTGAATAAGCTCAGGTGGAATAAACTTTGAGTCATATGAGTCTAATTGCATGAGTATATCATTTTTCTTTTGTTCTAATTCGGCCTTCTCATTTGTAACTTTTTGCAACCGTTCTTGTAGAACTGCAATCGGAAAAGTCTTTTGCTCGAATGCTTCTAGATACCTATCTTGAAGCTCGAGTAATTCGATTAGAAGTTTATCTATTGATTGTAACTCCTTCGTTAGTTGGTTAAGGAACTCAGTTGATTTTGAATTTATCTCCTTAAGTATTCTAGAAAATACATCCTTATTTGCAAGAAAGCTATCTATTCTCTGGATAACAGTATGCTCGGCTTCATAGGCTTTTATTAAGTTCGCTTTACATGCAGAAGATCCTTTATTGTGAAAGTTCCCGCATGCATAATAACGGTACTTAAGTTTTGTTCCATCTTTTCGTGTATGTGTTGAGTTAGAAGGAGTCATACCTTGTCCGCAATCAGGGCAACGTAGCAGACCGCTAAGTAAAAACGGTTCATTAGATTGTTTTTGTTTAAATGATCTACTTTTTCTTCTTGTTTGTACAATGCTCCAAAGTTCATCCGAAATGATTGCCTCATGCTGTCCTTCAACGAGAATAGGGTTAGGGTTTTTCCCTCTTCTTCGTTTCGTATCCCAATTTTCAACCTTTAACCAGCTGATTTTACCATTATATATAACATTGTCTAAGATAGTTGCGACACCGTTGATAGAAAAGTAACGATTTCGTTTAGTCTTATATCCTGCTTTATTTAAGTGGTTAGCAATTGCCTTTAATCCTTTACCTTCGGCATACAATTGATAGATAAGTCGTACTATATTTGCTTCTTTTTGATTGATAACTAGCTCCTTTTCATCAGTGTCATAGCCAAAAACCTCACCGCCATTCCAAGAACCTTCTAATGCCCTTTGCTTCATTCCAAGTTTTACATTCTCTGATAATGTATTACGCTCCATTTCTGCGATTGAAGCCATTAATTGGACGACAAGTTTGCCAATTGGACTAGACGTATCAAAATTCTCAGAGTAGGAAATAAACTTTACATCATACTCTTCAAATTTATCTAGTAGCACAAGAGTATCTAACATATTACGTGAAAGGCGTGATATTTTCCAAACCAGGATTGCTTGAAAATTGCCTTTTTCAACATCCGCGATTAGTCTTTGCATGGCAGGACGGCCTTTAATATCTTTACCACTTATGCCCTCATCAACAAATTCTCCTGAAATTTGCCAACCATATAAGGCTGCATATTGCCGTAGAGTTTGTAATTGAGCAGATATACTATAGCCTTCACTTGCTTGCTCTTCTGTGCTGACACGACAGTAGATTGCGACACTTTTTATTTCATTCACTTTATTACCTCCTTTAACTTTTGTAACAGTATTGGTATTAAACGAGGTGGAAAATACCCTCATTTGATAAATACTTTGAATACTAGATAATTCGTGATAAGTGGTAAGTAAAATTAAAGCGTTTTGTAAAAACAGGATAGATAGAACTTTGTATCACAGTAGACTATTACTGCGCAGCAAAACTCTTCATTTCTAGAGGACTTTGTGAAGGGATTCACTTAAACTAATGGAGCAGGTTAGTTTAAGTGTAGTGATTCACAATCTGTATATTTATTGTTATGTACTACAATGTCCTGGTCAGTGCATCCCCCTAGGAGGTTGTTCTTATCCTCAACAGGCAAATTATTTATTAATATTTTCCTAAAAGAGTAAAATACTAAAAATTGTAAAACATAGTTAGAACCGAACTTTCACCGGTGCATTAAAAGTGGGGGGATTTAGTTGAGCCAAAAGGTGATTCATTCTACACATGTTTATATTCTACTCATCATGTCTACTGGATTTCTGGTCCATGTATTGCTCCATCCTATTATTTTAACCGTATCTAAAAGAGACTCATGGATCTCAGTAATCGGCAGTGTGGTTCCCTTCATCCTTTGGACGGCCATGATCTATTATCTAAATAAAAAGTTTGAGAAAAAAAATATATTATCTGTGTTATTTTCATTGCATCCAATGATTTCCTACTTGATTCGTATTATTTGGGGTGTTTATTTTTTTCTTACAGCATTTATTACGTTCCAGTATACAGATTTTTGGGCTAAATCAAATTATACGTCTGATATTCCTGATTTCCTCGTCGTAGTACCATTTGCAGCTCTTTGTTATTTTGCTTCATTGAAAGGAATTCGAACGATTGGCTCCTTATCCATTTTCTTATTGCCTCTCGTTGTAATGTTTGGTCTTTTGGTGGGAATTGGGAATATAAAAAATAAAGATTACAGCTTGCTGTTCCCAGTTTTTGAGCATGGATATAAAGATTTCTTTTTAGGAGTCATGTATACATGCGCCTGTGTATTTGAAATCATTTATTTTCTTTTTATCACACCATATATAGAAGACCGGATCAAAATTAAGCCACTGCTGCTTGTTTGCATTGGTCTTGTCTTCTTGGCGGTTGGTCCTTTGGCAGGAGGGATCGCTGAATTTGGTGCGGAGGAGGCAGCGAAAATGAAGGTCCCTGCATACGAGGAATGGAAATTATTAACAATTGGTGTTCATATCACCCGCCTTGATTTTTTATCGATTTTTCAATGGCTCTCTGGTGCATTCATTCGGATCAGTTTAAACATGTTTATTGTAAACAAACTATTGGACAGCCACAAAAAAAAGAACTGGATTCTTCTCTTTCTGTATATCCTGCTCATCACAAGCGTGTTAATTCCATGGGATTTTAGTTCCTTTTTTACGCTTTTATATTCTGTGTATTATCCTGTAAGCCTGGTGTTCCTGCTTTTATTAGTCGGCCTGTTGTTCTTTCTTAAGAAAGACAAGGGGGATGCTATATGAAAAGAAATAACCTGTTGATCCTTAAATTGAAAGAGTGGTTCCAAAATTCCTCCGACATTGTCCTGCAAACCAAATCCTATAAAACCAAGTTTTTAACATATTCTTTAGCCTTTTTATATTGCCCTAATTTAGTTGACACAAAGGCGATTAATGAAACCATACTACCTACCATAAATGAAGCAATAGGAAAGGAGGGGGGGCTGACAATTGAACGTTTAAGCAATCTTATTGGAATCACGAAGCTTAGGGATTTCGAGAATATCAAGAATGAAATAGAGCAAAGGCTTTTTTCTGGCGAATGTGTCATTTTAAATGAGGAAACAATGGATATTTTTTTTATTCCAGTCTCTAATTTCCCAAAGAGAAGTCCGGAAGAATCCAATATAGAAACTTCTGCTCGTGGACCAAGAGACGGATTCGTGGAAAATATCTCCGATAACATGACGCTGATCCGGCAACGGTTAAAAACAACTTCCTTAAAAAGCATAGAATATACGATTGGAGAAAGAAGTAAAACAAAAGTTTTACTTCTTTATATGGAGGATATTATCAATCCCTCTATTTTGAATGAAGTGCAAAGTCGATTACGATCTATAACCATCGATATTTTAATCAGCAGCAATCAATTGGAAGAAATGATTTATGACCATCCTTATTCCATTTTTCCGTTAATGGATGCTGTCGGCAGACCCGATCATATCGTGCAATCCCTAAATCAAGGGAGATTTGCCATTCTAGTGGATGGAAACCCTACGGTTTTGATAGGTCCGACATCTCTCACACAATTATTGATTTCGCCTGAAGATGTGCACAATAGTTTTTTTTATATTAGTTTCGTTCGTTTACTTAGGATTTTTGCATTAGGCACGACCATTTTTCTACCTGGATTTTTTATTGCCCTAGTAACGTTTCAAACCGAACAGATTCCTTTTACCCTGATAGCCACCATCGCGATGTCAAGGAAAGGTCTTCCATTGTCAGCCACTATGGAAGCATTTATCATGATAACGATGTTTGAGCTCTTTAAAGAAGCAGGGCTCAGGCTTCCAAAAGCTGTCGGGACAACTGTTGCCGTTTTAGGTGGATTGATTATCGGAGATGCGGCGATTCGAGCCGGATTAACGTCTGCTTCCTTGCTGGTAGTGATCTCGATAACCGTGATTTCAGGGTATACATTAATCAACCAGAACCTAGCAGGCAATGTGCTTCTTCTGCGGTATTTGGTCCTTTTCCTGTCATCTATGTTCGGGATTTATGGATTTTTTCTTTCTTTTTACACCATTATCACCCTTGCTATTTCGCTTGAAAGTTTTGGGCAACCCTATTTATCCGTATATGCTTTTCCGAATTCTCAGTTTTTAAAAAGCTTTATAAAATTACCTAATAAGCTGTTAAAAAAACGCAATCATGCTTATCAACCAATGGACACAACCAGGCAAAAGGAGTAGTTCCATGAGAAACCGGATTTCTTTCATCATTGTAACGAGCCTTATTTTTCTTTTAACAGGTTGTTTTGGGGCAAAAGAAATCGAAGGCGAGACTTATGTTACCGCTATGGGATTGGACTATGAAGAGGGAAATTTTAAAGTTTATATTCAGGGTTTAAGTTTTGGGAATATTGCCAAACAAGAAGCAGCTGCCGTAGAACAACAGCCCATTTTAATCGGGGAAGCGAAAGGAGAAACTTTCACAGCTGCGCTGGGGGTGTTGGAACAAATGACAGATATGCCAATAAATTATGGACATATTCAGACCATCATACTGAGCAAAAGTGTTATGAAAGAAAAAATGGAGGATGTGATGGGTCTTATTAAACATTCGCCATTATTGCGGTACAACTTCTACCTTTTCGGCACAGATGAGAATCTAAAATCATTAATGCAGATGGAAAGTTTTTTTAATTTTCCACAATTGTATACGGTCATCCATCGATCGGATAAGATCATTCAATATAATTACGTACTCCCAAACATGATATATAACCGATTTATATCCCAGTATTTCCGACCAGTTGGAACGATTTTTATCCCATCGTTAACAATTGACAAAAATCATTTTTCAGAAAAAAAGGAAAAACCAACATCTGTGATTAACGGAGAATATGTATTTTCTAGGCAACAGTTCAGAGGATGGTTGAGTAAAGATGAATTAAGCGGATTAAAATGGTTCAAAAAAGGAATTCAAGGTGTCACTCTCCGGGTAGGAACCGAAAATGTTTCAGTAAGAGTTAAAAACCCAAAAATTAAGATAATGGTTTTAAAAGGAAAGACCCCTTCTTATAAGGTAGTGGTAAAAGGGGATGCTGTTCTAACCCAAGAAAGAAAAAAACTAAAACTAAAAGAAGTGGAAAACGAGATAAATAAAAAAATCAAAAAAGACATACTCCATACAATAAAAAAAGGACAGCTTTTGGAAACAGATGTATTAAATATAAGCGAAAAATCGTATAAATATTATTTGAACCATTGGAATATAGATACAATAAAAAGATTTAATGAGGATTCGGTAAAACAAATACAAGTTATGATTCGGGTTGATCCGGGGAATACCAAAAATTGAAAAGGCGGTGCGTTAATCCAAGAAGGATTAACGCCCTTTTTTGTTGAATTCCTTATTGAACAAACGTCGCAGTTTAGTTAAATAAGAATATGGGTTGTATATTTTCAATTGAGTGGTGAATTGATTTAATACAGACTAGTAGTTTTGAATGAAAAGTCCATTTTATCTGTTGGATGAGGCATATGTCCTTTAAATTCTATAATTTAGGATAAATACCCAAGAACTTTTACCCAAAAATGCATATGCTCTAATGTAAAATGAAATGAGGAGGATGACTGTTTGTATGATTAATGCCTATAATGAGAGGATTGGTTTAGGTGGACCAGGATCAGGTTTTGGTTTTGCACCAGGACTTGGTTTTGGAGCTCCAGGCTATCCGCACCCACACTACCCGTACCACCATCATCACTACCCTTACTACCATCACCACTACCCTTACTACCATTATCCGTACCACCACCACCACTATCCTTATTAAGATTTGCTGATAAACTCGCCGTCCAAATAAAAATGAACAGAAGTTTCTGTGAAACAGGCGTGTTTCTACAATAGTAGAAACACCTGTTTCTTTTAGGAACAGTGGAGGTTTGTGCTTTTATTGCTGGAGGTTACTGCATATGATTCCTCTTTATTTCAATCATAACCATAGCTGAGTTAGACTCATTAGAAAATGCCAAATGATGC
>NZ_JBALNQ010000045.1:15416-25271 GCF_036961885.1 Neobacillus niacini
CAGATTGTGAAGAATTGTACTTAAAGTAACGGGTGCTTTAGTGAAATAAGATAATACAAAAAAAGGCTTAGAGTTGGAAATAACTCTAAGCCTTTTTGATTGTGAAATATACTGTGATTTGTGTTGTGAAAGTTATGCTAATTACTGCGTGATTAGGTCGGTGATTTGTCGTTTTGCACCGCACAAGTAAACCCGTTAAAAACAATTTATGGGAGTTTTAAGTTGGGTAAAGTTATTTTTTTACCAAAAATTTCTAGTAAAAAGAAGGAAGGGAGACCCCCTTCCTTCTCTCCTTACTTAATTAGGCACGCGGTAAAAGGTTTCCTAACAAGTTACCAACTGCACCTGCAATTTGCTCGACATTAGCTTGTTGTGCTGCTGTTAGAGTGCCAGTACCAGGGTTGGAAATTCGAAGGCACACAGCTTCAAGGTCGATGTGAATTCCTAACAAGACAATATGAACTCCTCCAGGAATACTCACACAAAGAATATCTGTATCTTCACAGCAACTTTCACATTGTTGAGCTTGTCCCATATAATCAACTCCTTTCTTTTAGAAGTTAATATATTTGTATGACAAAGCTTGTCCATTTGTTACAGGTGTTTTCTTTATTTTATTAATATAAATTTCTTTAAACCTTTTTTTATGGGAACCACAATTCAAAAATGATCAATATCCGTTAGAATCTAAAAGACAGGAGGCAACACCTTAGTTTTTTGAACAACATGTTCTCTCGTGTTACTTGTTTATACAAATAATAAACCCTATGAATACTCTATATAGTACATCATTCAATCAATCAAGGAGTGTCATAAATGAATCAATTGGTTTATAAGGGATCAAGCTCTTTCCAAAACATTACGGTTCTAGATAGAAGAAAGTTTGGCGGGATGCCCGGCAGATTTCGCTTACTTAAATTTACTGACGATATTGTACAGGGAGTGATCGATTTGGAGAATCCATCCCGTTTGGTGCTGTCGTACTCTCGTACTGTAGTGGATCTTATTGATCACTACGCACCAGATTTCAAAGCAGGTTTCATAATCGGACATGGAATTGGTGTAATAAGCTCATATTATTCAAGTAGAAATTTGCTAACTGCAGAGATCGATCCCCTAGTTGTCGAAATATCCAAAAAGTATTTTGGTTATTTGGGCAATAAAATCGAGATTGGAGACGGTCGTGAGCTTTTGAAAAAACAGGTGGACAAATCTCAGGATATCATTTTCTTAGATGCCCACAATGGAAATAGTATCCCATTTCACCTAACCACCCAAGAATTTTTCTTTCTAACGAGTCAAAAATTGACCAATGATGGAATCCTATTTGCCAATTATATTGGAAGGGTCAGGGATGATGAGATAATGCGAGAATTGTTTGCGACCATTTCCAGTGTTTATCCTTATGTTAAGGTGTTAGCTCCCGAGCCACAGAGTAGAATTTTACAAAATATTTTTTTTGTTGCAAGCCAACAAGTTCTGGAAAACTATTCGCCGCATGAGGCGATTCCTATACAAGTTATTGGCGGAAAAGTACTTAGTGACTAGGAGAGGCAATTCTATATATATATATATACTAATGGATCAGTTTTTTAATAGAATGATCTGCCTTTCTTTATTTTTTACGTTCATTAATTAGTTTTATAGCTATTTGGTCGACAAAATAACGATCTCATCTATTTACATAGCACTCATTCAAAAAGAGTAACTAATGGGTGCAATAGTTTAATGTTGAATATTAAAGGCAAGGTATTAGAACAACATAGGTTTCCCAAACCAGTTATGAAAATTTATGAGTGAAAAAAGTGATTATTTTTATGTCTCCTTGCAAATGCTTTTAAAAAGTGTTAAGCTATAGAAGAATTATTTTTGTTCGGTGTAAAGGATAAATAAGATTAACTTTTCGTCTTGATGATCACTGAGTGCAAGGATAGTAATACATTGTGTGTAAGCACAGCTGGAGGAAACAAAAATGGAACAAGGTAAAGTAAAATGGTTTAACGCAGAAAAAGGATTCGGATTTATCGAGCGCGAAGGCGGAGAAGATGTATTCGTTCATTTCTCAGCTATCCAAGGCGAAGGTTTCAAATCTTTAGACGAAGGTCAAACAGTTACTTTTGACGTTGAGCAAGGTCAACGTGGAGCTCAAGCAGCTAACGTTCGTAAAGCTTAATACGTAGAACAAACAAAAGCAGGCTCTTTATAGAGTCTGTTTTTTTTGTTCTTTTAAAAACAAGGAGCCCCACTCACGAATGAGCAGGGCACATGTAAAACAAGTAAATCAAATGGTAAACAAAGTGTATCACATAAGCTCGAAATCTCCTAATTCACTTTGCTTACATTTAGAGGTAAGCCATCATTCTTCTACACCGTCTAACTGTTTGTAATAGATATCTACAATTGGATGAATATCTGGGTTTGAATCGTAATAAGTAGTGTCAATTTCATTTAGAGTAAATTTAATTTCTTTTTCCCCATCAAAAAGGGCAATGCCATATCGCCAACCTTCACGTTTTTCTTGACTTTCTTGCGGAGTAAATTCTATATCTTTAATCAGAGAGAGAAATTCACCAATTTGTTCTTGCTGAGTTATCGTTTTAGAAGCACCAGTTGAACCATCTTGAATGATGACTTTATCTACACTTTCAATTTTTGCATCCTTATAAAATTCCTCTAATGGCTGCGTTTTTTCATTTTTACAAGCAGAAAGTAAATATAGACTTACCAATAAAATCAGGATCAAGGATTTTTTCATTGAATCACCTTCAAGTTTATTCTGTTACCTCTTTGACGAATTAAATCACAATTAGTTACAGTTCGGAAATTTCATTAAGCTACTGGTCGCGATTGTTCAATTAGAGCAATCGCTTTTCTGGTTTCACTAACCTGTAACGAAGCAATTAAAGAAGAAATTCCTGATTAAATGAAAATTTAGGATGTGAATTCGTAAACTACGATATATCGTGAACATCCGTGTGCGTTGATCCAGGTTGGATTAACACTTTTTTCGTGGGATTTTATTATTGGGAAAAGGGTCATAAATTTTTTGTAAGAAAACCAATGAGATGGATTAGGGAAAAATATATTTACTTTAATGTTTTTATGTATTATTCTTATACATAGATAATCTATGTACATAAAATTACGATGTATTGTATGCTAAAGTTCTTTTGAGATGCAATTACAATAAAAAGTTAATTGAGGTGCTTTGTATGGGATTTTATTATTTGCTTATCCTTTTCATAGGTGTTGTTTTGCTGGTTGTAGGTACCTTTAAATGGATGGTTTCTCGGTCAATAAAAAAAGTAATATTTTTGTTAATTTTAGGATTGTTATTGATTGCTAGTTCGGTATTCCTATTAACTCCAGGTAGTTCTGATTTTATTTATAACCTTATGCATAAAATTAATGAGGCGTTGATCCAAAAGGATTAATGCCTTTTTAAGCTCCTATTCAATAAACTGGGGAAAATCCCAGAGATTTTTAAAGGGCAATTATTATCAATTTGGGCAAGAGAATTAGGAAAGAAACCTGTTTCTGGAAACCTTATAGGACGGGGTTCTTCCATAATTGAGGTTTGCTAATGTTTCAAATAACAGTATGAACTTGAATATATTGTGAATATTGAACTACAATCAGGTAAAGAGGTGAATCTAGGTGGTGCATGAAATGGGTTTATACAGTGAATATTATCAAGCTATTAAAGATGGCAAAAAGACCGTTGAGGTTCGTCTTAACGATGAAAAAAGAAGGAAAATAAAAGTTGGTGATACTATTGAATTTATTAAAGTTCCTGAACAAAATGATACATTACAAGTAAAAGTAACAGGGCTTAGAACGTATGATACATTTCAAGATATGTATAAAGACATTCCTTTTAAAGACTTTGATTGTGCAGGGTGGTCAATGAAAGAAATGATAGATGGAACATATGAAATTTATACTCCTGAACAAGAAAAGGAATGGGGGACATTGGCTATTACAATAAAATATTAAAGCCGATACTACGTAACTAATCGGGCTTTCCTAAATGAACTGTCTGCAAAAAGCAGTCTTTTTCTTTTTCGTCTAACGTGGCAGTTTAGGAAGGTAATTCCGATTTCATACAGTATAGTAGCTTATAGATCGAAATTTGCAGTATTGGAGGAGCAATACATGAAAATTAAGTTTAATAATTTTTTTAGAGAAGAGTTAACGATAAACGATATTCAAGCAGCTATCGAAAATGGAGAAGTAACCTCAAAAGAGTTGGTTATGTATTATCTTGACCGAATAGCCAAGTATGACCAGGATGGGCGTAAGATAAATTCCATTCTTGAAATAAATCCTGATGCAATTTTTATTGCAGAAGCACTAGATTACGAAAGGAAGACAAGGGGAGTTAGGGGGCCTTTACATGGGATTCCAGTATTGCTTAAAGACAATATTGAAACAAATGATTCCATGCATACCAGTGCAGGAACACTTGCGTTAGAAAATCATCTTAGCACCCATGATGCATTCCTTGTTGAAAAACTCCGAGAATCAGGAGCGATAATTTTAGGTAAAACAAATATGACAGAATTAGCTAATGGAATGTCAACTAAAATGTTGGCAGGCTATAGTTCAAGAGGAGGACAAGTTTTAAATCCATATGGTGATGCTGACCTTTTTGTTGGTGGCTCAAGCTCTGGTTCTGCTGTTGCAGTTGCTGCAAATTTTACCGCTTTGTCCGTTGGCACTGAGACAGATGCTTCCATCCTGAGTCCTGCGATTCAAAACTCAGTAGTTGGGATTAAACCAACAGTAGGATTAATCAGTCGTACGGGAATTATCCCATTTACATACTCGCAAGATACAGCAGGGCCTTTTGCAAGAACAGTTACGGATGCAGCCATTTTGTTAGGTGCTTTAACAGGTGTCGATAAATTCGATCCAGCTACTTATAAGAGTGAAGGCATTTCAAAACAAGATTATACAGTCTTTTTAGATTCTCAAGGACTGAAAGGTGCTAGAATCGGTATATTTAATCAAGCTTCGGAGGACTATTATCAATCAGGAGAATACGATCAAAATCTATTTAAACAAGTCATTCAGACCTTACGCCATGAAGGATCAGAAATTGTCGATAATATCGACATACCTTCTTTCAATAGGGATTGGAGTTGGGGAGTCCCAATTTATGAATTGAAACATAGCTTAGGAAATTATTTATCTCAATTACCGTCTTACCTACCAATACATTCTGAAACAGAATTAATTCAATTTAATAAACAGCATGAACAGAAAGCCTTAAAATATGGTCAGAATATGTTGGAGTATAGAGAAAATCTACCAAACACTTTAAGAAATCCCGAATATTTGAATGCGAAATTAGAAGATTTGTATTTTTCTCAGGACATGGGGATTGATTTTACTTTAAAAAAGTATGACCTTGATGCGATAATTTTTCCATCTTATATTGGCTCAACCATATGTGCTAAAGCTGGCTATCCATCTATAGCTGTACCTGCAGGTTACATGGAAAGTGGAAGACCATTTGGCATAACATTTGCAGGTACGGCTTTTAGTGAAGGTGTATTAATAAAACTTGCTTATGCTTTTGAACAAGCTACTAAACATCGAAAATGCCCGAAATTAATATAAAAAAGACAAAAGATCTTCAACTAATGGGATGCTTTAGTTTAAGAAAAACTCGGAAACTTTATAAAAGTAACTTCCACCTTACTTTTTAAAGGGGTTTCATTATTCCAAAATCATAAAAGGAAGGTAATAATTTACATAGGGGGTATTTTAAAAGTGAAAAAATCAACTCGAACAACTTTAACCGTAATTTCTGGTTTTCTTCTTTTTGGTGTCGGACTATTTAGATTGCTTACTGAAACACTTTCCTCTACATCTTTGTTTGTAACATATGTCTTCATTATTGCTGGTTTAATAGGATTTGTTGGAAACGGCATATTACTTTTAAAATCAAAAGCCAAAACTAAATAAAACATTTAGAAGGAGTTTCTACAAGTTAAGTAGTATCTCCTATTTTTTTTGAGCTCAGGTTTTATTTGCATGATATTGAAAGAAATCTTAATTTCTTGAAACTTTTATTGATGATAGAGTCCACTAATATGTGAAAGGGGGGGAATTGATGGAAGCGGAAATCCACCGATTAGTGAAAAAAGCAATCAAAGGTAACAAAAACGCCTTTGAAAAGTTGGTTCAACATCACTATGAAAGAATCTACCGGACAGCTTATCTTTATGTACATAACGAAGCAGATGCATTGGACGTGGTCCAGGAGGCAGCCTATCAGGCATATAAATCCATCAACTCGTTAAGAAATCCGGAGTATTTTACGACCTGGCTCACCAGGATTGTGATTCGATGTTCAGGACATGTGATAAAGAAAAGGGATAAAGTCATTCCAATGAGTGAGGAATTATTAGCCAACTTACCGGATGAATCGAATTTAAATATTGAAGAGTCTTCACAGCTTCTATATGCCGTTCAGCAGCTAAGACTGAATTATCGTACAGCCATTATTTTATTCTACTATTACGATTACTCGATCAAAACGATTAGTAGTGTGATGGAAATCCCAGAGAATACCGTCAAAACATATTTAAGCAGAGGAAAAGCAGAGTTAAAAAAGGTTTATAAAAGTGAGGAGGACAAATGCCATGGATAACAAAGAACTCAATGATGCAATTGAACAAATACCTGTGCCAAAAGAAAAAGTTTTTAACGCCATTTCTAAAGGGATAAACAAAGATGTGGATCGAGGATATGGAAAGAAAAAGAAGGTTCTTGCTGGTGTAGCGACTACGGCTGCTATTCTTGGAATCACCGTGGTCTCCGGATTTTTTAATCCTACCATGAATAATGTATTGGCTAATGCACCTTTAATAGGTGCAATCTTCCAAGAATTTAACGATCCAACAGGTGTTGATTTAGCTTATCAAAATGCCGTTACTGAACTAAATCAAGCCATTACAAAAAATGGAGTGACTGTCAAATTAACTAGTGCGTACTTTGATGGCAGTGTAGTGTCAATTACAGGGTTTGTAGACGAAGAAGTTGAAAATGGGCGAAATGAAAAAGGGGAAGTAAGTTTTGATGTTAACTTTGAGAACAATGAAGGGGATCAAGACCCTTGGCTGAACGGAAAGTCAACGGACATAAAGAAAGTAGATAATGGATATAACTTTCAATGGAAAATGGTATATCCATATAAATCATTCAATGAGAACTTCACTCTCCCAATAACCATTCATAATATCAATGGTATAAAAGGTGAATGGAATTTTAATATACCTATTCAACAAGATAAAAACACTATACTTGCCTTAAATCATGAGCAAGGATACCCGGAAGATGGAATCAAAATCCGTATTAAAGAAATCCTTACCGCAAAAGCGTCATCTTCACTTGTTTATGAGACTGTGGAAAAATACAAGGGTGATGACTTTATTATTTCAAAAGCAGTTGATGATAAAGGAATTGAATATAGGTTTGGAAATCAAACAGTCCTCCGGGATTCTGAACAAGGAGATGGATATCATAGTACCGTTCGGACAGAGATGGCCAAGCTAAATTCCAACGCTACTTCCCTTACTTTTTATCCGCAGTTAAATATAGCAGACCCAAAAGTAGAGCAACTATTGGATAAGAAAACATTTACTTTAAAAAGCGAGCGCCTTAATTTAGGCCTGCAGGTAAATGATGTTACACAAAGCGGAGAGAAACTAGTAGTAGATTATCAACTTACAGGGCTCCCGAAAAACTTGAGTCAAGATAAACTAGATATTATTAATCATAACTTAGAATATGCTTTTTGGTTAGTGGATGAGAAATATATAACAAAAATTGACCCGGAAAATCCATGGCCTCCTAAAAACCACGGAATTTCATTTAATAAAGTAGGAATGATTGATAAAGAAACAGCGCACTTCCAATCTACATTCTATTTGAATGGAGAAGAAAAAATAAAGAACTATAAGCTGGAAAATACAATCCTACTGTTCGACTTTTCAAGCTTTGTCTCTTCTGAAGATTTAAAACCATTTACTGTTGAACTTCCGGTCGGGGAAGAATAAATAGTTACAGTAGCTCATTTTAGGGACCGTGTTGAATTCTATTATTGCATTGAATAATTAGTAAAATCGGGCGATGACTTTTGTAAGTCACCGTCTTTTTTTGTTAGTTAGAATTTTTAAATAGTCATGAATATAGATCGATCGGAATAGATATTATAGACTATTTCGTTAAGGGAGGATTTTATGAAAAAAATAGTAAGCTTGGTATTTGCTGCTGTACTTTTGATTGCATTGTCTTCGGTTGTTGGAGCGGAGGGTAACTCTAAACTAGCTGATGCTCGCCAAGGGACGGCTAAGTACCATGATGTGCAAAGAGCAATAGCGGACGGCTATTTACCTACGGATCAGTTTGTTGCTGTACCCGGATTAGGAGTAATGGGGTATCATTACGTAAATCCTCATCTTATTGATAAGGAAGTAAATGCTGCTACTCCTGAAGCGTTACTTTATGTACCTAAGGGAAATGGCGATTTGCAATTAGTTGGTGTAGAATATTTGTCAGACGGTCCTAATTCATTGTTTGGTCAAGAATTTGATGGTCCGGGTGCAGTTCCAGAACACTCGCTCCACGTTTGGATTTGGAAACATAATCCGGAGGGTATGTTCGCACATTTTAACCCTAGTATAAAAGTCAAATAATGAAATATGTAGTGAAAAGTCAGTTACGAATCTGACTACCGGAATGTTTAGGTTAAAACGAGTTCATAGAAACAATGTTATACCGGCGAATGTTGATATATCAATATTTGCCGGTGTTTTTTTTTGAAAACAGTAGAAATAGGTAAGATTTGAATTGAATATACATATTTATTACACAAGTTTTTTATTAGGAATTATACAATGCAATCAAATAATAATGATTATCATTAGTGTTAGTGCTTATATCGAATTTAAGTTGGTATTTAAATGATTGAGCGTAATTATCATTCTCAGTTAGTTCGATTTATTCTCAATTATAGTTGACGTTTCCTAACAATAGCAGTAGTATATAGTTAGAATCTAATAAAGGAGATCATTTAAATGAGTTCTAACAATGAACAATTTGAAATAAATAGGAACAAAAATAAAAAATTATTTATATGGGCTGCATCCTTAACTCTGTTTTTCGCGTTAGTTGAAATTCTCTATGGATTTATTTCAGGCTCCTTAATGATGATGGGCGACGGTGTACACATGGGTTCAGATGCTTTCTCATTGATTCTTTCATTGATCGCAACCATTATGGCTACAAAGGCAGTAACAAAAAAT
This sequence comes from Neobacillus niacini, assembly GCF_036961885.1. GTDB lineage: Bacteria > Bacillota > Bacilli > Bacillales > Cytobacillaceae > Neobacillus > Neobacillus niacini_H. The sequence goes on from NZ_JBALNQ010000045.1 coordinate 24,734, forward strand.
AAGACATTTGGATACAAGCGATTTGAACCCATCGCAGCATTTATTAATGGTTTAACATTAGTGATTATCCCAATATTTATCATTGCTGAAGCGACCAGTCGTATGTTTAATCCAATAGACATCATTCCGAACCAAATGTTAGTTGTTGGTATGATTGGTTTAGTTGTAAATTTAATCGTGGGGTATATATTATCGAAGGCCAATACTAATTTAAACGTAAAAAGTGCAATGCTTCACGTTTTGGCTGACTTATTTACCAGCGTAAGTGTTGTCATCGCAGCTTTGGGTATTAAATACTTTGGGCTGACTTGGTTAGATCCAATCGGTAGTCTAGTGACATCAATCATCATCATTGCTGGTGGAGTGAAAATCACAAAGGCATCCTTTAATATATTAATGGAAGGTACACCAAAAGGCTATTCGGTGGATGCAATTGAAAAGCTAATTAATAACGTTGAAAAAAGTCTAACAATTAAAGATATCAAAGTTTGGTGTACGAACGAGTCCGAAATATTTACTTTAATTCACGTCAATTCTG
>NZ_JBALNQ010000045.1:25280-46505 GCF_036961885.1 Neobacillus niacini
AACAGAGAATGATAACAAATTATCAAATAATATTAGGGAAAAAATAGCCAAAAACATAAACATTCCGTCAAAAAACATTTTCGTAAATATCAATTAATGTGCTCTCTAATTTAATCCATAATGAGTAAATGTATTGTATGTAGGTGGAAATCAAGGTCGGACGTAATCCCTATCATTGAGATAGGGATTGTTTTACTTTTACGTAGTAGCCTTATTTATGCTTATTTTAATACTCATTTAGGTTATTAATATGGATTATACATCCCATACGGTTTTTGCAATTTAATCATGGGTGTGGTAGTTTTTTCCTTGTAGTAAACTTTTTAAACTTTATCTAATCCTGGTGAATGATTTTTTAAAGGGGTCTATTTGATGGTTGATTTTTTTCAAAACTTTAATCCAGTAACACAGGCATTTATAGCTACTTTATTTACGTGGGGAATGACTGCATTAGGGGCAACACTCGTTTTTGCAACAAAAACCGTAAACCAACGATTATTAGATAGTATGTTAGGCTTTGCTGGTGGTGTCATGATCGCTGCAAGTTACTGGTCTTTACTGGGACCAGCGATTGAAATGTCAGGTGACAACGCTGTAGGCGCTTGGTTTCCAGCAGCTGTTGGATTTTTATTAGGCGGGATTTTTTTATGGGGTATAGATAAGGTTTTACCACATTTACATCCAAATGCTCCTATTCAGGAGGCGGAAGGATTTTATCCAAAGAAAAGAAAAAGAAGTACATTGTTAGTCCTTGCCATTACACTTCATAATATTCCAGAGGGTTTGGCTGTCGGCATTGCTTTTGGTGCACTTGCAAATGGAGGTACTGAAGCATCCTTTGCCGGCGCTTTGACTTTAGCTCTAGGAATAGGGATTCAAAACTTTCCAGAAGGCGTTGCCGTTTCCATGCCATTAAGGGGGGAAGGAATGTCCAGAAGAAAGAGCTTTTTCTATGGGCAATTTTCGGGTATGGTCGAACCAATTGCTGCGGTCATCGGTGCACTAGCTGTCTCATTTATTGAACCATTATTGCCGTATGCATTAAGCTTTGCTGCTGGAGCAATGATATTTGTTGTTGCCGAAGAAGTTATTCCAAGCTCACAAGAAAAAGGTAATAAAGACCTCGCTTCTATAAGTTTAATGGTTGGTTTTGTATTAATGATGATTCTCGATGTGGCATTAGGTTAAATAGGATACGGTCATTTTTAAAAAGTATTTTGAAAGAACCTTTTTTTAAAAAAAGGTTTTTTTGAGTTTATTTTCAGTTCATATAAACATGATATCTTTTGTTTATAAAGAATTTGAGGTGAAAATAATGGAAAAATATATGGCCAATAATCATTTGCGTTATTTAAAGGGTTTTCGTTGGTTTGTTATTGTATTAAGTGCTGTCTTGGTCCTCGGAGGGACACTCTCAGTAGTGGGATTGTTACCAAACAGTATATGGAGGGGCTTAGATCATTTTCTAACTAAAATGACGCAAATTTTTGGATTTGCTGCCGTGTTCCTAATTATTTTTAGAATGATATGGAGATTGATGAAAAAGAGTAAAATTCCAAATGTTCGCTGGATATTCTCCGCATGGCAGTTTCTAAAAAAACGGCATGTTTTATTTGGGTGGATTGTAGCGGCTGCAGGAACTGCACATAGTCTATACTTTCTAATTTTTATCCCTAATGACATGAATGGAGTTTACAGCGGGTTGGTAGCTTTCGCCGTCATGATTGTCATGGTGATTTTCGGTTATAAATTGAATCTAAAAGAACGTACAAGCAGGAATGTCAGAGTTCTACATACCATTCTAGGAATTGCCTTTATTTTTGGGCTATTATTCCACATGGGAAATCTACATTAGGATGAATTTAAAATTAAGCCAATTTTTTTTTGGAAGGGTGAGTTTATTGAACAGGGTGAAAAAAACGACAATTATTGTTCTCGTATTTATGACTTTGTTCATTGTTACTTTGAATACCGATTTAATTCGTAGTATTATCTCCGGAAATATACAATCCATTACTTCCATATTAGATGATAATAAAGCTTTGACATTATTTATCACCTTGATGATTATGTTGGTTCATAATGCTTTTCCTGTCATTCCACTTTTCCTCGTCATTTTGATAAACAATACTCTTTTTGGCTTTCAATTTGGTGTTTTGTGGAGCATATTAACTAGTATTCTTTGTGCGATAATCGTATTTCTAAGTATTCGATATGTCCTCCAAGATTTGGTGTTGAAAAAAGTTAACTCAGGCATTCTTAGTAAAGTAGAACGGAAAGGACTTTGGTATCTATTGTGGGCAAGAATTTTTCCTTTTGCTCCTACAAGTATCACCAATGGCGCCTCAGGTATTAGTAATATTCGATTTTCATATTTTATCATCGCAACCGCATTAGGAAATTTCATTTTATTCTTTGTTTACACTCTTATTCAGGCAGGATTGTTTTCACAAGGATTTAATCAATATGTAATTGGAATCATCATTCTTTCAGGATCTATTTTATATTACTTTTTTAAAAAAGCTTTCTTTGCGAAAAAAAGAACTAAAAAACAATTTGATTAAACCATTTAATAAGGATTTTCAGTTCAAATAGAAAATGGTAAGTCATGATAAAAGAAAGGATTGAAGAATATGAAATTACTAGAATTAAAACATGTAAATAAATCATATAAACTTGGTGGAAAAGAATCAGTTTCTATTCTGCGAGATGTGAGTATAAGCTTTGAAAGTGGCGAATTTATTTCCATCTTGGGGGAGTCTGGTTCAGGGAAATCGACATTAATGAACATTATCGGCGGGATGGATTCTGATTATGAAGGAGACGTCATCGTACAAGGGAAAGCGCTGAGAACGATGAAGGAAAGGGAAATCGATGCCTACAGAAAAGAGAAGATTGGATTTGTTTTTCAAAGTTTTAACTTAATCCCACATTTATCAGTACTAGAAAATGTGATGATTGCAATGCAAATGATGGATAAAAGCGAAAAAGAACGAACGAAACGTGCAATGGAAATTTTAATAGAAGTTGGTTTGATGGATCATGCAAAGAAACGGCCAAATCAACTTTCTGGCGGCCAAAAGCAGCGTGTAGCAATCGCACGTGCTTTGGCTAACGACCCTGAGATTATTTTAGCTGATGAGCCAACAGGCTCACTCGATCAAGAAACAAGTGGACAAATCCTTGAACTGCTTGATTCGATTGCCAAAAAAGGTGTCCTCATTATTACCGTGACGCATTCACAAAAAGTAGCTGATTTTGGCAGTCGGATTGTATCGGTAGAGGATGGGCGAATTAAAGAAGATCAGTCTTTAAAAGAGCGTTACACTACTGTCAAGGGAACGGTACAGAAAAAAGGGAAAAATTTAAGTTTGATTGCTTCTTTTAAACTGGCTATGAAAAATATGCGATTAAAGGCGAAAAGAAATATTCTCGTCGCTTCGGGAGGATCCATCGGAATATTCAGTGTCATTTTAATGTTGTCTTTAGGCAATGGTGTAACAGACTATATGAATGATGAAATTAACACAAATTTGAATCCGCTTCTTGTCGATGTGGTAAAGTCGGCTGAAACAGAGGTAGTAGAGGAGCAGGGAGGACAGCCCAATCAACAAATTGGGGGAGAGCCATTTACAGAAGAAGACATAGCTACAATCAGCGGATTGAAAAATGTTGAAAGAGTAGAAAAAGTGACAACAATCAGGGGAAAAACCAATGTTGTATACAGTGAAAAGAATTATCAGCTATCGGCAATGGCAACTTTAACCGACACGATTATTAAGGATAATATTGAAAAGGGAACCCTTCCATCTGAGAATGAAGTATTACTGACGACATCTTTTGCACAAAGTTTAACCAGTGAAGAGACATATGAATCCCTCGTAGGGGAATCTATTAAACTTTTTATTAACGAAATGGGAGAAAATAACCTACCAATAACCGTGGAAAGAGAACTTATCATATCGGGTATTTATGCTCAGGAAGATATGGGGCCTATTGAAGGAGCAAGTGCATACGTTTCATATACAACACTTGAAGATGCCTACAGCGCACAGGAATTACCATTGAAACCTGTACAGCTTAATGCCTATGCCAAAAAACAAGATGATGTAGAAGGAATTAAAGCAGATGTGGAAAAAGCTGGCTTCGTAAGTTCACCGATTGCAAGTATAATGGAACAAGTAACCACGTATGTGAATATGGCAACGTGGCTGTTAGCCGGAATTGCGGCTATCTCCCTACTAGTGTCGGGCATCATGATGTTAGTAGTTCTTTATATTAGTGTTGTTGAACGAACTAGAGAAATTGGTATTTTACGGGCGATTGGTGCTAGGAAGAAAGATATTCGACGTATTTTCTTTTCAGAGTCTGCTCTAATGGGCTTATTAAGTGGTGTAATTGCTGTGGCAGGTGCCCTAGTAATTAGCATTCTTTTAAATAATTTGTTATCGAACAGCTTCGGTGCTGAACTGATTCAGCCGACGAAGGAATACATGCTGTTTGGAATTGGAGCCAGCACATTAATCAGTGTGATTGCAGGATTACTGCCATCATCTAAAGCAGCTAAACTCGACCCAATGGAATCACTTCGATACGAATAATGAGCAGGACAAAAGTCTTTTATCCCATTGTATAATAGGGTAAACGGAGGGTTCAAAATGAATAAAATTTTAGTAGTAGATGATGATCCCCATATTCGAAAGTTAATAAAGATTTATCTTGAAAATAGTCAATTCACTGTTGAGGAGGCAGAGGATGGACAGAAAGCACTAGATTATGTTGCACATACAAAAGTAGATTTAATGATTGTTGATGTAATGATGCCACATGTAAACGGCATCGAATTAACAGAAGATATTCGCAGGTATTTGGATATCCCGATATTAATGGTAACAGCCAAAGGGGAATCGATGGATAAAGTTAAAGGGTTTCAAGCCGGAACGGATGACTATTTGGTGAAGCCCTTTGACCCTGTGGAGTTGGTCCTGCGAGTTAAATCCCTTTTAAAGCGCTACAATATTTCTACATCAAAGACCATTGAAATTGGTGACGCAAAAATTGACCTTGAGACATTGATCGTTTCATCGAATAAAGAAACGGTATTGTTAAAAAAGAAAGAATGTGAACTACTATTTATGCTGGCCAGTTCGCCAGGTAAGATTTTTACCCGAACACAATTGATTGAAAGCCTGTGGGGAATGGACTATGAAGGGGACGAACGGACAGTGGATGTTCATATTAATCGCCTGCGTCAGAGGGCTGAGTCTTTCTCATCTTTAACAATCATCACGGTTCGAGGGCTCGGATATCGGCTGGAGGAAAAAAAAGGTGTTTAAGAAAAGCCTGCGTATTCAAATTGTCGCTACTTTCATCTTGATCATAATTATTAGCCTCTTTTTATCCTTTGGAATTACTCGCTTGATTGCAGAGAGGGAAATTACCTTTGACGAGCCGTTTTTGACGATTGCCAGTGACACTGCCGATCTTCTTGCAGTAGCTGAGCCGGATAGGCGTATTCAAGTGCTGTATATTTTATCTAGATATAATATACATGGTGAAATTTTAAAGGAAGGCAATGTACTGCCTTTTTCATTAACAGAAGAAGAAACTTCATTGCTATTTCAGTCTGATATAACAGAGCCGTTCTTTTTAAATACAAGGGAAGGTCCTGTGCGATTCATTGGAGTGCCGAATATCGATGATAATGGAAGTTCATTGATCGTAAAGGTGGACTTTACCCACTTTTCGAAGGTCCTGCAGCGTATCTTACTCATTAGTCTTATTTTGGTATTGGCTATTGGCAGTCTGTTTATTCTCCTGGCCTCTAATTACATTGTTAAACCAGTAAGAAAACTGACAAGCGCAGCGAAAGAAATGGCAACAGGAAATTTAACCGTGCGGCTTAAATCTAAAAAGAATGATGAACTCGGGGAATTGATATACAGTTTTAATCATATGGCAAGTGAACTTCAAAAAACTGATAAAATGCGAGATGATTTTGTTAGTAATGTTTCTCATGAAATTCAGTCCCCCATCACATCGATTCGAGGATTTACAAAGGCGATTAGAGACGGTGTCATTCCACAAGAACATCAGAAAGAACATCTTGATATTATTTATGAAGAAACGTTAAGGCTTTCAAAGCTTAGTGATCATTTACTTCGGCTTGCTTCGCTCGATTCAGATAACCATCCCTTTCATCCGGTGGAGTATCAATTGGATGAACAGCTACGAAGAATGATTCTCGTGTCGGAACCGTTATGGCTGGAAAAAAATATTGATGTTGAACTCCACCTCAAGCCTTGCAAAGTTAAGGTTGACCAGGATTTGTTTGAACAGGTGTGGCAAAATTTGATTACAAATGCGATTAAATACTCCGATAAAAATGACAAAATTGAAGTGAAAATGGAAATAGTTGATCAAAAAGTCCAAGTTCAGATAAAGGATACTGGAAAAGGGATTCCTGAAGAAGACCTTCCATACGTATTTGACCGATTCTATATGGTGGACAAAGCCAGAAGCCGTTCAAGAGGAGGCAATGGGCTGGGGTTGTCGATTGTGAAAAAGATCATCGAACTTCATGGCTGTCAAATAAACGTAAAAAGTGAGGAAGGAAAAGGCAGCTGTTTTACGATTTCCATCCCGCTTTAGGTTAAAAATATGTTTTACTAAATGAATGTGGTTACCAACATCGCTTTTATAAATTGATGAATAGAATTCTAGAATGTATCATTACACATTAAAAGGTGTAGGAGAGTGGCGCTGATGAAGGACAAAACCCAGCAGAAAAGCAAAACCCAACAGGAATGAAAGAGAAGTGTCCTTCACCGAACCGTCCTCCGGTCTCTCCTAAAAAAGCCTTTCTAAACGGTCAGTTTCAACAAATCATCTTTATATCCAACAGTTTGGTTATTCGTAGCTTTAACATCAAGGTATTCCGCTGTATTTGTAATAATAACCAGTGTATTTGTTTCGTATCCTGCAGCTTTGATCTGATCCATCTCAAATTCGATGAGAAGATCACCTTTTTTAACTTTATCTCCTTGCTTAACATGTGATTTATAAAATTTACCGTTCAGTTTAATCGTATCGAGACCAATAAATACTAATATTTCAGCTCCATCATCAGAGGTTACACCTACAGCATGTCTAGTTGGGAACTGTGTTGTAATGACACCATTTACCGGTGAAAATACTTTACCAACTTCCGGATCAATGGCAATTCCTTTGCCGACTGTCTCGGTTGAAAACAGTGGATCATTAATCGCTGTTAACGGAACTACTTTGCCTCTTAATGGACTGCTAATGGTTTCTGGTTTTACCCCAACAATAATATGATTGTAATTGTCATTTATTTTCGCCGGGATCCCTTCATAGCCAAGTAGATACGTCAATAGAAATCCAAGAGCAAAGGCGACCCCAATTCCGATTAGGTATTGCCCGATTGGTGAAAAGGCAGGAATGGATAGTACACTTGGAAGGACAAAATCATTCATGACTACGCCTAAGCTTCCATTAATAGCTCCACCGATTGCTGCAGCAATGACAACATAAACCATTGTTCTGCGATACCGCAAGATAATTCCATAGTTAATCGCTTCTGTTGTTCCAGCTAAAGCCCCTGGAACGATTCCACTTGCTGCAAGAGCTTTTAAATCTTTATCCTTTGTTTTTAATAAAACGGCAATCCCTATACCTACCTGTGCAAATGGTGCTGCTGCAGCCATGGCAATGATTGGGTCAGGACCTCCTGCTAAATTGGCAATAGCGAGAGGAATGACGGTCCAGTGTAATCCCAAAATGGTTAGGAATGTCCAAGTCCCGCCTAAAACAGCTCCTGCTAACAGTCCGCTTTGATTGCTTAAGAAATTTATTAAGGATCCGAGTCCTTCACCAAGCAATGTTCCAATAGGGCCGAACACGAGCATCGTTAACGGAACGAGGATGAATAAAGAAATCATCGGGTTGATAAACATCTGAATATCTTTATAGATCACTCTTTTCAATAATTTATCTAAACCTGCATAAACAAACATCGCAATAAAGATTGGAAATACGGTAGAAGAATAATCAGCTAATAGGACAGGAAGTCCTAAAAAGTCGATGGTCTTAACTCCGCCTTCAACAAGATGCATAATTTCGGGTGTTAGAAGGGATGCACCAATTACGCCGCCCACATATCCATTTGCACCGAGCTTAAGGGCAATGGATATGCCGAGAAAAACAGGAAGGAAATGAAAAACTGCATCTCCGGCTGCGGATAAAACCACATAGACACCGCTTTCAGGAGAAACCCAGCCTAACATATTCATTACAGATAACAAAGCTTTTAATAGTCCAGCTCCGGCTAAAACGCCGATAATAGGAGCGAAACTTCCAGAGATAACATTTAAAACTTTTGACAACTTCGATTCTTTTTCGCTTGGATTTCGTTTTAGATTACTCATAGTTGTTCTCCTCATCTATCTATTGCATTATTTTTCTTGTTATCGACTTTCATTTTTGTTCAATTGAAAGCGTTACGATATTTCTAGTATAATGGGCATAAATGAATTTTGTTAGGATTCATTTAACAATTTCAGGATAAAAAGTCATGTTTTTAATCGGCCCTAAGATTCTGGAGGAACAAACATGGAACAATCAAAAATCATCTCTTCTGCTATAAAAATACATTATTTAACCAATTTAAATACCTATTTACTAAATCAAAATGGTGAGTTTATGTACCATCAAGAAATGGTCTCTATCCCAGCTTTTATGCCAGGTTCAGATAATCAGGATATTTTGTATTTCGTCGAAAAGATGACCCATCAAGAACAACTCTATTCCTATATCAATGAATGGGGCTTACACTACTTCGGATACCCCTTTATGGCTGAGATGGAAAGATATACCGTAATTATCGGTCCCTATTTCGATAAGACACCAAATTTGTACCATTTATCAAGAGAATATAATCTCAATTATATACAAAGTGAAGATTTACGAGCTTTTGGAGAAAAAATGTATGTATTACCTGCAGAACAATCTAGCAGTTTTGCAAGTGTCCTCCAGCAGTTCAAAGCAATAATTGAGCAGGAAACAGCTCCAATCATCCTTGTTTCGGAAAAAGATAAAAGCTCTGCTTGGAAAAAACCAGATATCTTCAACGTGGATGAAGAGGCTGAACTAGTCAAATTACGGTATAAAACGGAGCAAGATTTTATGCATGCGGTTGAACAGGGGGATAAAACGAAAGCATTAGAACTAATCAATTCAAATAATGTGCTGTTCTATTTTTCGGAGCGATTTCCCAATCAACCGCTGCGCAGACTGAAAAATCTTGCTATTGTTCTTAATACACTGTTGCGAACAGCAGCAAAAAACAGCTATGTCCCAGCGATATTAATCCACCGTATTTCAGAAAAATTTGCTTTTGAAATCGAAAATGCCAATCAATTAAAGGTGCTTTATCAATTAGAAGATCGAATGATTGAGGAGTATTGTTCTTTAGTTAGCTCAAGCTCACTCAAAAAGTATTCAACCTTGATACAAAGGGCCATTGAACATTTGCAAAGTTCTTATGATAAACAGATTAATAAGGAAGAATTAGCAGACCTTTTGTCAACGCATCCAAGTCATTTATCCCGAAAATTTAAAGAAGAAACAAAGATGACCATTACGTCTTATCAACAAATGCTGCGCATAAAAAAAGCAAAGCATCTTTTAAAAACCGAGGAGTTAACGATCGAGGAAATTGCTTGGATGATTGGATACGATGATCCATCCTACTTTGCAAGAGTTTTTAAAAAGGAAATAGGAAGTACTCCTACGCAATATCGAGATAGGTTGTAGAATGAGAAAGATTTTTAATGCCAACCAATCTTTGAAAGCGATAATTTCTTTTAAAGAATTAGCCATATTTATTATCTTGAGTTAGAGATACTTTACTTATTTGTGGGAAAGAAATAATATAGTTACAGAAAGTAAAAAAAGGTAAATGGACACATTAATAATAGGGAATCCAACATTCATTGAAGGGAGGTTAAACCTTGAATGAGAAGAAAGAAGTCGGGGAAAAGGCTGTTGAATATGTGAAAGACGGCATGGTGGTTGGACTCGGTACTGGATCCACGGTGTTTTACACGATCACGAAGCTCGGTCAGTTAGTCCAGCAGGGACTTTCTATTAAGGGAGTTCCGACTTCAGAACAAACCAAACAGTTAGCGATAGAACTTGGCATTCCGATTGTTTCGTTCGATGAGATTGAGCAAATTGATGTCGCAATTGATGGAGCAGATGAGTTAGATCCTGAGTTAAATCTCATAAAGGGCGGCGGGGGTGCTCTTTTAAGAGAGAAAATCATCGCTAGAGCAGCAAAAACGTTTATCGTCGTTGCCGACTCGACAAAAAATGTCGATACATTAGGAACATTTCCACTGCCGATTGAAGTGGTCCCCTTTGGATATGAAATGACAGTAAAACAAATCAAGGATCTTGGAGGCAGTCCGAAGCTGCGGCAAAAGAATGGGACGCCTTATCTAACGGATAACGGTAACTTTATAATAGATAGTAGCTTTCAAGAAATTACCCACCCAAGAGAGTTAGAAAAAAGCTTAAACCTTACACCAGGTGTGGTGGATAACGGATTATTTGTAGGAATGGCAGATATTGTTATTACGATTAAAGATAAAAAACTTACAACGATATCCCGAAGCTAGAAAAAGGGAGAAATCGGTGCATATTTTTGCTATGCTAGCAATGTAGGGATTTAAGAGGATGTACATAGAAGGAGCTGTTAAAAGAACGAGATAGAATAAATTTTTTACACTTCGGAGGAGAACATAATGAAGGTTGGGCTTATTGGTTTAGGGAAAATGGGATTAAACTTAGGGCAAAATTTATTAGATCACCAACACGATGTGGTTGCATTTGATGTTAATCCAAATGCAGTAAAAAATATGATACAATATGGAGCAACAGGTGTATCAAGTTATAAAGAACTCATCCAATCCTTGGAGCATCCAAGAATTGTCTGGATTATGGTCCCGCATGCAGTGGTTGATTCTGTTATTGGTGAGATTTCACCATTTTTGGAACAAGGCGATATTGTCGTTGAGGCAGGAAACTCCCACTATAAAGAATCTATAAAACGCTACAATGATTTAAAGGAAATCGGTGTGAGTTTTATGGACGCCGGTACTTCAGGCGGTATGGAAGGTGCTCGAAATGGCGCTTGTTATATGATTGGCGGTGATCCAGAGGCCTGGGAGATGGTTGAACCCCTTTTCAAGGATACAGCTGTTGAGAATGGCTTCTTATATGCCGGTAAGGCTGGAAGCGGCCACTTCTTAAAAATGGTTCATAATGGCATTGAGTATGCGATGATGGCTGCGATTGGTGAAGGTTTTGAAGTGCTGGAGAAAAGCGACTTTGACTTTGATTTCGAAAAGGTCGCACGTGTTTGGAATAATGGATCCGTTATTCGTTCTTGGCTGATGGAATTAACAGAAAATGCATTCTCAAAATATCCAGATTTGGAAGAAATTAAAGGGACTATGCATTCCTCAGGTGAAGGAAAATGGACGGTAGAGGCAGCATTAGACCTCAAAACCGCAACACCGGTTATTGCAATGTCATTATTAATGCGTTATCGTTCTTTAGAGGATGACACTTTTACAGGTAAAGTTGTAGCGGCTTTACGGAATGAATTTGGTGGACATGCTGTCGAAAAGAACTAAACAATACTTTATAAAAAAATTGGAGGAAAAACGAAAATGAAATTTTTTATCGATACTGCAAACTTAGAGGAAATTAAAAAAGCTTATAAAATTGGTGTATTATCTGGGGTAACAACCAACCCTTCACTCGTTGCAAAAGAAGGCGTGAAATTCGAGGACCGTATCGCTGAAATCCTAAATGCCGTTCCAGAAGTTGAGTCCGTTTCTGCTGAAGTAACACCTAATGCTTTAACAGCTGAGCAAATGATTGCGGAAGCAGATGAGCTCATTAAAATCAACGGTGGCGATAAGAATATTACCATCAAAGTTCCAATGACACTTGATGGACTAGAAACTTGCCGCTATTTAACTAAAAAAGGTGTTAAAACCAATGTTACCTTGATTTTTAGTGTAAACCAGGCATTATTGGCAGCACGTGCAGGAGCTACGTATGTTTCACCATTCTTAGGACGTTTAGATGACATTAATGAAGATGGCGTTGAGCTAGTAGCGAAAATTGCCCAGATGTTCCGTGTTCAAAATCTAGATTCACAAATCATTGCAGCATCTGTTCGTCATCCTGATCATGTAACCCGTGTGGCGTTGGCTGGAGCGCACATCGCTACCATTCCATTTAAAGTCATTGAGCAATTATCAAAACATCCTTTAACCGATCAAGGCCTTGAAAAATTCGCGGCTGACTGGAAAACTGTATAAAAGTGGTTCAAGCAAAAGGGCGTTATTCCAAATAACGCCCTTTATTTTAATGTAAAGCACGGGGAGAGTTTATAAATGGGAAACTGGATTGTAGACCAAGCGCATTCCACTGTAGGATTTGAAGTAAAGCATATGATGGTATCGAAGGTAAGGGGTCAATTTGATTCCTTTAACGCTGAAATAGAAGCAGAAGATTTAATGGATTTAACAACAGCTAACATTGTTTTCAAGTTTGATGGGGATAGTATCAACACCCGTAACCTAGAACGAGATAATCACTTAAAATCAGCTGACTTCTTTGATATTCAAAAGTACCCAACGATTGATTTCAAATCTACTACTATCACAAAAAATAGTAAAAGTTATAAAGTAATGGGTGATTTAACCATTAAAGATAGGACAAAACCACTAGTATTTGATGTTGCGTTTGGCGGTAAAGGTACGAACCCACAGGGGATCGAAGTTTACGGTTATGAGGCAGAAGCCATGATAAACCGTGAAGAATTTGGTCTTACCTGGAATGCAGCACTGGAAACGGGCGGCGTCCTGGTGGGTAAAGAGGTTAAAATTAAAGTTGAACTAGAATTAAACCAGCAAGATAGTGCTGTTTTGGAAATCTCAAGTTTAGAAAAGAAATCACTAATTGAAAATAAGCAATTAAGCGATGAAGTTCACCGGATCATTGCCGAAAACTTATCGGACTTAGTTGCGATTATTGATAGGAATGGAGCCATTCAATATGTTTCTCCATTATTTGAAAAAGTGTTAAATTATGACCTGTCTTTACTTGAAAATAGTAATTTTTACGAAAAAATCCACAGGGATGAACAGGACACCGTTAGAAATGAGATCGTATCTTATTGTGGCAGAACCATAAATAGGGCATTGAAAAGCGAATTCCGTTTCCTTCATGAAGAAGGATATTACATAGATGTCGAGGCAAATATTGTTAGTATTAACGAACCTTCTTTTTCAGAAAAGGATTTAATATTAGTTCTAATGCGGGATATAAGTGAACAAAAAGAAGTACATAAAGCCATTTATCAATTAGCATTCCATGATTCCTTGACTAATCTTCCAAATCGACGCTCGTTTATGAATCAGCTGCGTAATGAAGTGATGGAGCGAAAATTCTCAAAATCAAACCTGTCTATATTTTTTATTGATCTGGATAATTTTAAGCAAATTAATGACCAATGGGGACATGATGCAGGGGACTTTGTGCTAAAAGAAGCAGCTAAAAGAATTCAATCTGTTATTCGTCCAACAGATATAGCAGCTAGATTTGGCGGGGATGAATTTGTCGTCATGTTAGAAGATGTGCAGGATGAACAGTATGTAATAACCATAGTTCAAAGTATCTTAGAGCAGTTCCAAAACCCTATAAAGGAAGCTGGTCAAGAATATACGCTCACCTGCAGTATTGGTGTGGCACATTTTCCTGAGCACGGAGAATCTCCTGAAGTTCTAATCAAAAATGCAGACAATGCACTTTATTATGTAAAAGAACGCGGTAAAAATGATTTTAAGGTATTCGATCAACGTATAGAAGATCAATCTTTAGAGCGTCGGTTACTAGAAAATGCAATAAGACAAGGGATCATGGAACACCAATTCTACTTGGAATATCAACCGAAAATTAATATGTCAACGAATGAGTTATTCGGTATGGAAGCATTGGTCAGATGGAAGCACCCTGATTTGGGGATCATTCCTCCAGGAAAATTTATTCCATTGGCAGAAGAAACCGGATTAATTGTTCCCTTGGGAGAATTGATACTTAAAGAAAGCTGCAGACAAGCATCTGCATGGAAAAATCAGGGTTATCCACCTTTAATCATATCTGTTAATGTATCGGTTCGTCAGTTGGAAGATATTAATTTTGTTGATAAGGTCAAAATGATTTTACATGAAACAGGATTCGATCCAAAATGGCTTGAATTTGAGATAACTGAAAGTGTCCTGGCAAATGTCAAAAGTACGGTAGCCATTTTAAAGGAAATTCGAAATCTAGGCATCCAAATTTCTGTCGATGATTTTGGAACAGGATACAGTTCCCTAAGTTATATTAAAGATCTTCCAATTAATACATTAAAGGTCGACCAATCGTTTGTTAAGGATATCCATACGAATAAAGAAAGTAAGGAAATTGCCAAAGCAATCATTAATTTAGCAAAGTCGATTGGATTAAATGTCATTGCAGAGGGAATCGAACTACAGGAACATGTGGATGAACTTAGTAAAGATGGTTATGTACTTGGACAAGGTTATTTCTATAGCAGACCATTGAAGGTGGAAGCATTTGAGGAATTTATGAGAACTATTCATGAAGCGTCATAAGGCTGGAACTTGTTGTTTTGGAAAACCTTGTTCAACATGTGGATTTCAGATTCAACTGTAAACAGAGGGCTCTTTTGATTCCCTCTAGCATGGATTTTTGTGTTCAACGGTAACCAGAGAGCTCTTTTGATTCCCTCTAGCATGATTTTTTGTGTTCAATGGTAACCAAAGGGCTCATCTGATTTCTGTTAGAATGAATTTTCAGGTACAACGGTAGTAATTAGAGAGTTTTTCTGGATTCAACCTCCACTTTAGAAGATAGGGCTTCTTCTACTAAGTGAAGTTAAAAAGAATCCTCTTCCATGGAAGGGTCGTCATCTTCAATCACAATATCCGTATACGAAACGTTTTCCTCAGATGGGCTGGAGGCTGGCTCTGAGGATGACTCCTCATGGTGAAGATCATCTGGCTGGTTTGTAACAGGCTGCTTATTTGCCATATCCTTCTTCATTTCTTTTATTTTTGCCATATTCTCTTTTACTTGCTCCGTGATTACCTTTGGTATTGCTTCTTTCCCATAGGTCGCACCAATATTTAAAGCTCCACTTAAATTTTTGATGCCAAGCTGAGAAAAGTTATTGTTCTGCTCATATTTATCTAAATATAGCTTATCAATATATAAAGTTTGTAAAATAGGTTCTTTATTCTTTATTGATCCTTCTGTTTCGTCCATTAGTTTCATTAAAACATTACTTTTTTCTAGCAGTTCCTCCATTCGATTCAGCAACCCAGCCTGAACTTCATTTATCAATAAAAAATTGTGTTCTAAGAGTTGTACTCTCTTTTCAATCTGCTTATAAAAAATTTCCTTCTCCTCCCTTTTTTCATTTGGATGTGGATGTGTTGAACAATCTTCAGAGGGCGTCTGCCGACTTTCTTCACTTTTTGATGGCTCTGCGCAAAGAACGTTTATCCTGTCATTGAGTATCGAAATTTGATTTTCTAAAACCTGAATTTTTTTAACAAACTGTTTTTCCCTTTGGAGAAACACAGCATTTTTTTCTGAAATAAGTTGTTCGATGAAATGAATTAAACGTTCATCGACTTTATTTCCCTCTTCCTTTTGTAGTGGATTTACGTCAGACGCATTCTCCTTGTTTTCTCCTTTAATATTCCTGCCTTGCGTCTTTGCTCGCTCCTGTTCTTTTTTTTCTCTACTGCTGTTACTATACATAGATGATCGAATCTGCTTCTCAAACTCCAATAAGCCTTTCATTTGAACCTCAATTGCATTGATTCTTAAAATTTGCCTTTCCCAATCATCCATGTCCTTCTTTTGAGCTTTTTGATTGAACATCCCTTTTATACGCATCCTGTCTCCCCACATTAAGTCTATTTATTTTTCCGTTCGCTTCACTCGTTATGTTACTCAATATTAACTCGCTCTTCTTGCAAAAACAGCCGTTTATATGAAACATATAGTAGTCCATTATTGAATTTAGCCCGTATTTGATTGGGATACGTCGGTTCAGGGAGCTGGATAACACGTTCAAAGGAGCCATGATATCTTTCTTGCTGTACGGGTTCTCCTGTAATCATTTGGTGATTATTCCCTTTGATTAACAGGCTCGTTCCTGATACAGATAATTGAATATTTTCCTTTAAGTAACCCGCTAAATCGGATATTAACAAAACTTCCTCATTCGTTATGAATATATCTGTTGGAGGAAACTTTCTTCCCTGCCCCGTTTTCTTAGCTGTTTCACCCGATTTATTTGAGTCAAGATTGTTTTTCATAAATTCATCAAAGGAAGATTGATCAAATATCCCATCCCAAAAATCACCGGTTTGGTATTTTTTGGCCAAATCCATCCATTGAGAGATTTTATTCATATCCATAATGGATATTCCCCCTTGTAATGCTCGCTATGAATCCCGGTACATGTCTACATTTATTATTAATAATATTGATAATTTATTTAATCATTCATAAAAATTGCCCACTCCTGAAATTAAACCCCAATGATCGACTAAGTTCCAGCTTGTCCGTATCGACTAAAAACATATTTTCAATGGAACGGTCATATAGTTAATTACCTTGGATAAAAGCGAAGAGAGAGGATTGTGAATCATGTTCTTTATACCAACGAAAGTGAATATTAACGGAATAAAATTAAATAATATTGATCATGTCAGTTCTATCTCTTTTAGTTCTACCGTGAAACAAAACAGAAATGTATCGGCTAAGAAAAATCAAGGGTTTGGCCAGCAGTTGGCTGATGGGTGCTTGAAAATCTACACAACAAGCGCTATTTTGGATCATGATATCGAGGATTCGGAATCACAAAAGGTAACTGGTAAACTACTTTAAATTACTAGGAGGATTTAAATGGTGGGTCCCGTTCCATACATTAATATCAATATCAATATCATTAAGGTAAATTCATTTGAAAATGCATCTGCAATAAATGTGGGTCAAAACCTTTTAGCAGAATGGCATAATTCTGATAAAAAAAACCAGGGGCTTGGCCAGAATATGGGAGATGGAACTAATTTTGTTGGTACGAGAAGCGCGGTCGATGACCGAGACCTAATTGATTCCAATTCTTCCTTTGAAACGGCTAATCTTCCTACTTCAAAAGGAGTAATAACATGATATTTGCACCTGTATCACTAAATATTATAGGAATTAAGATAAATGCCATTGACCATGCAGCAGTCGTCAATCTCGGTCCCAGTCAACATTTGGATCAATATGTTTCGTATAAACGGAACCAAGGAATAGGAGAACAAAACGGGGATTTATCCCCTACTATCCTGTCCAATTCATGGGTATTGGACCCGGATTACTCTGATAGTAATTCAGTTAA
Organism: Neobacillus niacini; assembly: GCF_036961885.1. GTDB lineage: Bacteria > Bacillota > Bacilli > Bacillales > Cytobacillaceae > Neobacillus > Neobacillus niacini_H. Next base: position 42,847 of record NZ_JBALNQ010000045.1, read on the forward strand.
ATCAAGCTTTTTATAGTGCACTTTAAGGACTTTTTGGGATAAATGGGAATAAATTAAAAGAAAGGAGTGTTGAACATGTTTTTTGTTTCACCAATGGTACTCAATGTTCTTGGAATTAAAATAAATACACTGGATAATGGTGCTGTTGCGAATATGGGGACCCTGCAAATAGTAGACCAATTTGTCACGTATAAGCGAAATCAAGCCTTTGGAGAACAAAACGGAGACCTTTCCCCAGTAACGGTCCCAGCTGCCACAGTCATTGACCCCGATGTCAGTGATAGTAATTCCGTTAAAAACAGTGTTGTGTAATAGAGGGTTAGAAACACTGAGACGGTTCGGGACGACCGAAAAACACGTCCTCATACTAGTAGGAAATGGAAGCACGCTTGTCTAAGATTAATGGGTTCTGTTTTCGAATAGAAAATATTAAAGAACACATTTAAAAAGCAGTCTGATTCGCATGCGAATCAGACTGCTTTTTTTGTTTTGTGCTGGATGGATGGCTAACGGATCGGTAAAAAATCATTTTCGGATTTTGCGATAGGTAACGGAACTTGTTCCTAATTTTATTTTCTTTTTTAAAAATGAAATTATTCAGCAAGTAAACTCGTTATAATAGATGAAAGAAAAAGTGAGACGTGCGCATGAGCGTTTTAGCAGGAGGGTTTTTTATGGGGGAAGAATGGCAATGGATTCAAGAAGTGCTGTCTGGCAATAAGCAAGCCTATGCACACATTATTAATAAATACAAAAACCAGTTATATGCCACCATTTTACGAATGACAAGAAATCCACAAAATGCACAAGACTTAGTACAGGAAGCCTTTATTAAGGTGTATCAACAGCTGGGGAAATACGATAATAAGGGATTGTTTTCAAACTGGATGTACCGCGTGGCAATTAACCATTGTATGGATGAGTTCCGCAAGAAGAGCTATAAAATGAAACCAATTGAAATAAATGAAGAAAAAGTAGTAAATCCCGATCATCCTGAAGTCATTTTTTTGAAAAAAGAGAAAAATCGCCAGCTTGAGCGGTTAATTGCAGCTCTGCCAGACGATGAGCGAATGATTATTCTTTTGCGCTATGTAAATGAATTGAGCTATAGCGAAATTAGTGAGTTGAGTGAAATCCCTGTTTCAAGTGTAAGGAATAAACTTCATCGAGCAAAGGAAAAAATGAGAGATACTGTCAAACGAGAAGGAGGGTATTTTCATGAATTGTCCAACAATAGATAAACTGTCACAATATGTTGATAACCTGCTGACGGAACAGGAGCTTGTTGACCTCAGCACTCATGTAAAAGACTGTAATGATTGCAAACACATGGTTGAAGAGCTTTACGAAGAACAGAAGTTTTTAATAGAAACTTTACAAACACCGACGCTGCCAGATGATTTTGCTTCTATCATTCTTGCTCAGCTTGAACCTTATGAAAAACAACCAAAAAAGCCTGCCTGGAAACGAAGAATGCTTCTTGCAGCGGGAGTAGTGTTAGCTGTGGGTTTGAGCACTACACTGAATCCAAGTTTTGCAAAGTGGGTTGGAGGCTTGTTTGCAACTGATCAAGTAGACGAAGGATTAAAAATAGCATCGAATGCAGGTATGGCAGAGCGGGTCAATCGTAAAGTGACGGATCAGGGGATTACATTAAGGGTAGAAGATGTGGTAGCGGATTCTTCCCGTGTGGCTTTATCCTATCAAATCGTTAATAAAAAAGGAAAAATACAGGATCCCTATATCGAATTGGCGGATTCCAAGAACGAAATCTTCGCCAGTGATCAAAATGGAACAAGGCTTGAAGGGGTAAGTATGGGCTGGCAGGATGGAAGTGAGTACGGCTTAATCGAATTTTCGCTGCGGGAACAAGAGAATTTAGAGGAAGTCAAGGTTACATTTGATTTGGTTGAGCTAGACGGTGTAAAGGGCAGTTGGAGGATGGAGATTCCGGTTGATTTAAAAGAAAGAAATAAATTTACGACCACTCTCTCATTAAATGGCGCGGTAACAGGCATGAATGGCGTAAACATTAATATGAAGGAAGTTCGATTTGCTCCTTCCTCTAGTGAATTATTATATGAAACCTCTTTTGAAAAAGAAGAACTGGAAAAGTTAGAAGAGAAGATTAAGGATTTAAAAGAGAAATTTGGTGAGGAAATTGTCCGTTCTTTCACGAACTATGGAACGGCAATTCAATACCATATTGAGAACGAGGAAAAGAAAGCAGTATACCATCACAATAGTTTTTTGGAAGGGAAAGGGCACCCGAGTGATTCAGGAGTACTCCAAGGTTCAGGTGCTGAAATGGGGAAAATCGGGCAGGTGGCCTGGAATGAATCCTTTATCCCGCAGAAAGAGGATGGCAAACTAACATTTGTATTAGATGGCGTAGTGAAAACAGTACCTTCCGATTTTTCAATCAAAATTAAACCTAAAGAATTAAAGAACCACCCTGTCTCATTTGAATATGAAGGCAATTATCTAACCATTAAGGAGGCAGATAAGGATCTTACGTTTTCTCTCCGTAAGTCGTTAAAACCCATTGAGATTGAAAATATTTTTACGATAAAAATGGAGGGTGGAAAGGAAGCAAGCAGCTCGAACCTTGGTGCTTGGGCATTAGTGGACAATAAAGGAAAGGCATTCCTTACGTATCCAAGCGGTGCAATTCTAGATGAAAAAGATGAGAATGGACGCTATAAGACAACTTTTGATATTAGGTCCTATGATCTCGATGAGGTTCCTGAGGAGTTAACCTTACACCTCCTTTCCGTAACACGTTATGAAAAAGCAGACGATAAATGGGAGGTTCCATTGTATAAGTAAACCATGACAGAAACCGGTAAAAAGAACTCTGGTAACACTCACCGGTTCCTTTTCCTAGAGACAATCATTAAAAATGTTACATAAAATGAGTGACAAATTGTATGTGAATTTGCACTCGTTTTTTTATTGGTGTATTTATGCCACTTTTTTCACAAAACTGCTGTGTTACTTGAATAAGAAAATAATTAGGCATTTTACAGGAGCGATTGGCTCACAATCGACTGCTTAAACATATTCCTTAGTTTTGTCCTCAAAAAAAATAGTGAAATAGCCCTTACCACCTGCATTTCTCAGCATATTTTATAAGGAATAATTATATAAAGGAGGGCTATCTAATGTTTGGATACGGCGGATATGGTGGTTGTGGTGGCTACGGCTACGGCGGCGTCGGTTACGGCGGCGGTTTTGCATTAATTGTTGTATTGTTTATCTTGTTAATCATCGTTGGAGCAGTGATCTGTTTCTAAGTAAAACCCAATTTCACTTTTCATAAAAATACAAAAAGCCCTTGTAGGGCTTTTTGTACACTCTGTTGAAAAAGTCTTTTATCAATGGATAAAATATGGAAAATTTTATAAAATCTCCTCGAAGTAATTAAAAGAGGAGTTTTTTTATGCTATTTAGGTATACTCCTCAACAAGAAGTTTTCAAACGGATTTCATTGACTAAAGAGTTTTCAACAATATGAATACAAAAAGCCCATGTTGGGCTTTTTGTATTTGAGACTTCCTATTATGGTTCATGTGAAATGTGTACAGGGGCTATGGTGCTTCGGCTACTCTATCATATGCATCCGTTCATGTGAGTTCCCAATAGGTTAAGCCCTATTT
>NZ_JBALNQ010000045.1:46556-46726 GCF_036961885.1 Neobacillus niacini
AATAGGTTAAGCCCTATTTCGGGAAAATTTTTTTATTTTGAATCAGCACTTTTTCCCAAAAAAATTTCAAAAAAGAAATAGGCAATCCTTTTTTAAACTGGCACCCTAGTCAAGGACATGAGGAAAAGAGTAAAGCAATTATAAGATGATTCCTATACTGAGCCTAAAAA
>NZ_JBALNQ010000046.1:0-15894 GCF_036961885.1 Neobacillus niacini
TTAACCAATTTTTAAAAGCGAACTCGTTTTACAAACTTCTTCTGATTATCTAGTTTTGAGGGAATGATACCTCAACAAAATAGTCTGGTAACTATGGCAAGAAGGTCACACCCGTTCCCATACCGAACACGGAAGTTAAGCTTCTTTGCGCCGATGGTAGTTGGGACTTTGTCCCTGTGAGAGTAGGACGTTGCCAGGCAAAAACCAAGCAGCACAACCTGATAAGGGTTGTGCTTTTTGTGTTGTCACACCAACCAGCACCTCGTCAATACCCTATTACTCCATCAAATACTCATAAACTAAAAACGGCCCTTTCTTCAGGGTAATATCTAAAAAACTTTTTATAAAAGGATAATCACGATTCGGCATCATTTTTGTTAACTCACCCCACCATTCTGTTTCATACCTTGCAATCATACTTAGGTTATAAAGCAAGAGATAATGAACCATCAGCTCTGGAAATAAACATAAATTATCCTTCTTATGAGGGAGTACATAAGAACTGCTCTCTAGATTTATTTTGATCGGAGAAATCCCAGTAAATGAACTTTTATTTAATTGAAACGTAAGACCTTCATTCGAAAACTCAATATGATTTCTGGACTTTGTTGTAAGAAACTCCTTTAATCGATCCTCTGTCATATGATAATGGTCCATTAGTTTATCTGGTACTATCAATTGCTCATTTTGAGTATATATGGGGGTAAATGTGCTTTTGGACTCGTGTACCGTAAATAGGTCATCTAATTCAGGTATGAGCTCAAGCAACTCTTCCATCGTAATTTTATCTCCTTCTAATTGTTTCATGTTGAACATTTTTTCAGACATAAAGGGAAAGAGTCCGTTTCTTTGAAATTTAACTTCGTCTTGGAAAAATTGGTAATTTTGCTTTTTCCTTTTGCGTGTTGAAACTCCATGTGCTAAAACAGAGGTTGTTTCCGGATAATCTGGGTCAACCGTTAAAATACAAGCTTTTATTAAATGTACTAAGCCATAAAAAAGAAGAATTGGTTTTAGAATAAGCGGTGCATTTTCCGCCTGTTGATAATAAATTTGTCCATGCTCGAGATAATATAAAAAGGCATAGCAGTTTTCATAACCTTTTTGTTCTGGATTATCATTATTACACTTCTTATAGTTGTTTTTTAAGTAAGCCTGGCAATGCTCTGCGGAAAAGAATCGTGCATAGCTTTTCCAGCCTTTATAGTTAGTAATCAACATGAATCACCTTTTTCAGAAAAGTTAAACTAAATCATTCTCCTTGACAGTATTTTGTCCAATTGATAACCTACAATTAAAAAAATTTTTCCTGGAGGCCATAAAAATGTGGGAGAGTAAATTTTCAAAAGAAGGTTTGACGTTTGATGATGTCCTATTAATCCCTGGTAAATCAGAAGTTTTGCCGCGTGACGTAAGTCTTCAAGTGGAGTTATCTCCTAAGGTAAAGTTAAATATCCCAATTATTAGTGCAGGGATGGACACTGTTACAGAAGCTGAAATGGCAATCTCAATGGCTCGCCAAGGTGGTTTAGGAATCATCCATAAGAATATGACTATTGAACAGCAGGCTGAACAAGTTGAGAAAGTTAAGAGGTCAGAAAGTGGTGTAATTACCGATCCATTTTTTCTTACTCCAGACCATCAAGTATATGATGCTGAGCATTTAATGGGTAAATATCGGATTTCAGGTGTACCGATTGTCAATAATCTTGATGAGCAAAGGCTAGTTGGGATAATTACCAATCGTGACTTGCGGTTCATACAAGATTACTCGTTTAAAATTTCTGATGTAATGACGAAGGAAAATCTCGTTACAGCACCAGTAGGAACTACATTAAAAGAGGCTGAAAAAATTCTTCAAAAATATAAAATTGAAAAGCTCCCGCTCGTGGATAGCCAAGGAGTACTAAAAGGATTAATCACGATCAAAGATATTGAAAAGGTTATTGAGTTTCCAAACTCAGCAAAGGATAGCCAAGGGCGTCTATTAGCTGGTGCAGCAGTCGGCGTAACAAAGGATACAATGCTCCGGGTTGACAAGCTAGTAAAAGCGAATGTTGATGTGATTGTTATAGACACAGCACACGGTCATTCAAAGGGTGTTTACGATCAAGTTAAGGAAATTAGAACTCAATACCCAGATTTAACAATCGTTGCAGGAAATGTGGCAACGGGAGAAGCTACGGCTGCATTGATTGAAGCAGGAGCGGATGTAGTTAAGGTTGGAATTGGCCCCGGGTCTATTTGTACTACCCGAGTGGTGGCAGGTGTAGGTGTGCCACAAATCACGGCAGTATACGACTGTGCTACAGAGGCTAGGAAGCATGGTAAGACGATTATTGCAGATGGTGGTATTAAGTATTCAGGAGATATCGTTAAGGCACTGGCTGCAGGCGGTCATGCCGTTATGCTTGGAAGTATGCTTGCGGGGGTAACTGAAAGCCCTGGTGAAACTGAAATCTTCCAAGGACGTCGCTTCAAGGTTTATCGCGGCATGGGTTCTGTTGCAGCGATGGAAAAGGGTTCAAAGGATCGTTACTTCCAGGAAGATAATAAGAAATTTGTTCCAGAGGGTATCGAAGGTCGATTGCCTTATAAGGGACCTTTAGCTGAAACTATTTACCAATTAGTTGGCGGTTTACGTTCTGGAATGGGGTATTGCGGAACCAAAGACCTAACTGAATTAAGGAATAATGCTCAATTTATTAAAATGACAGGAGCTGGACTTCGTGAAAGCCATCCTCACGATGTCCAGATTACAAAAGAAGCTCCTAATTACTCATTATCATAATAGAAAAACAGAGAAGCACTTGCTTCTCTGTCTTTTTTTTAGGCTCTGTTATAACTGAATGTTGATTACACTCTTTTTGAAAAATAAGCGGAGAAATTCCGCTTATATTGGGAAATACCCATATTTCCCTTAAAATAAGCGGAGTTTTCCGGTTAAACGATCCAAATTGATGGATTTTGCCTTATTTTAAGCAGTTAGTCGGATATCTCCGCTTATATCTGCTTCTAAAGCCTCCACTTTATACAATAGCCGGAATACTCCGCCTATGAATTCTTATACCTACACGAAAATGAGGTTAGTCTAAAAAGTGGACACTTAACAATGGTTGTTAAAGTCATAAAGCCAACTTTAACGTGCCATTAATTATTTTTGCCCTTTGAAGGTAGTTTGATCTTATCAAATTTATCCTATTTTCTGCGAAAACACAGCACGATTATTAATTTTTTTCCTAAAAGCAACAAAGTTTAAGAAAAGAGTCTTTAATAAAGATAGGTCTATCCTCTGTCTATGATTTGGACTCCAGTTATGTTAAAATAACCAAAGTGTATTAATTCGTTGGAGGGCGTTATTGTGAATAAACATTTTTACCGCAAACTTTTTGCCAGCTCCTTGGCAATGATTATTTTTCTTGGAACTTTTGCAGGCATAAATAAAGTAGAAGCCGAAACTGCCGCATTAGATGTCAAAGCAGCTGGAGCAATATTGGTTGATGAACAAACGGGCAGGATTCTATTTGAAAAGAATTCTGAAACTGTTTTAGGAATCGCAAGTATGACAAAAATGATGACAGAGTACTTACTTTTAGAAGCAATAAAGGAAGGTAAAGTGAAATGGGATCAAGAATACATTGTATCTCCTGAACTTTCTAAAATGTCTCATGACGAAGATCTAAGTAATGTTTATTTGCGTGTGGAAGGAAAATATAAAGTAGAAGATCTGTATTCAGCAATGGCTATTGAATCTGCTAATGCTGCCACCGTTGCTATTGCTGAAATTGTAGCGGGATCAGAGGCGAAATTTGTAGAATTGATGAATAAAAAGGCCGCTGAAATTGGTCTTGAGAAGTATAAATTTGTTAACTCTTCCGGTTTAAATAACCGTGATATGTTAAAACACTTTCCTGATATTGTGGGTGACCCTGATGAGGAAAATGTAATGTCTGCAAAGGACGTTGCCATCCTGGCATCCCGTTTATTACATGATTTCCCAGAGGTATTGGAGACATCCAGTATTCCGGAAAAGGTTTTTGCAGAAGGTACGGAAGATGCATTTGTAATGGATAACTGGAACTGGATGTTAGAAGGCTATAAGAAAATTGCTGATCGGTATCCAAATTATCAACAATTTGTTTATGATGGCTTGGATGGTCTAAAAACGGGTTCAACTCCTTTTGCAGGATATAACTTTACTGGAACAGCTTCTAGAGACGGTCAAAGATTTATATCTGTCGTTATGAATACTGGTTCCCAGACCGAACGGTTCAGAGAAACAAGAAAGATTCTTGATTTCGCTTTTAATAATTTTAAAAAGGAAGAAATTATTCCAAAGCATTATCAGGTTAAAGGGAATAAGACTTTGCCTGTAACCAAAGGTAAAGAAGATCAAGTAAAAATTTATACAAAAGATGCCGTTAATATGGTAGTTAAAAATGGTGAAAAGGATAATTTCCAGACCACTTTAACACTTGATAAAAAGAAGATTAATAAACAAGGTGAACTGACTGCCCCTATTAAAAAGGGTGATAAGGTTGGAACATTAACGGTCCAGCCAAAAGAGGCAGAATCGTTAGGGTTTTTAACGGAAAATGGACAGTCTAATATTACTGTTGATGTTATTGCGGCAGAAGATGTTGAGAAATCCAACTGGTTCGTCTTAGTGATGAGAGGAATTGGCGGATTCTTTGGAGACCTTTGGGGAGGCATTTCTTCTACTGTTAAAGGCTGGTTTTAATAGTTGGGAATATTTTAAAGGGATTCTTGTCTTGACAGGAATCCTTTTTTGTTGCTTTAATGATTTTATGGGAACAATCTAATTCCGACTGAATTAATAGAATTTCCTAAAAGTATAAGCTAATTTTTTGCAATATTTATAAAAGTGGAATTTACGAGGGGGATTAACAATGAAAACAGGTACGGATCGAGTTAAACGCGGAATGGCCGAAATGCAAAAGGGTGGCGTTATTATGGACGTTATCAATGCAGAGCAGGCAAGAATCGCTGAAGAAGCAGGCGCGGTTGCAGTCATGGCACTTGAACGTGTACCGTCTGACATTCGTGCGGCTGGCGGAGTTGCTAGAATGGCTGACCCAAGGATTATGGAAGAGGTACTTAATGCGGTATCAATCCCTGTAATGGCGAAGGCAAGAATTGGCCATATTGTTGAAGCACGCATTCTTGAAGCAATGGGAGTTGACTACATTGATGAAAGTGAAGTCTTAACTCCTGCTGATGAAGAATATCATTTATATAAAAAAGATTTCACCGTTCCATTTGTTTGTGGCTGCCGTGATCTTGGTGAGGCTGCCCGCAGGATTGGTGAAGGAGCATCCATGCTTCGTACAAAAGGTGAACCGGGCACAGGAAATATCGTTGAGGCCGTTCGCCATATGCGTAAGGTAAATGGACAAGTTCGTAAAGTAGTAGGAATGAATGTAGATGAGCTTATGACAGAGGCAAAACTATTAGGAGCACCGTTTGAGTTACTGCTTGAAATTAAGCGCCTTGGCCGTCTACCCGTTGTTAACTTTGCAGCCGGCGGAGTAGCAACTCCAGCTGACGCAGCATTGATGATGGAGTTAGGTGCTGACGGAGTATTCGTTGGTTCAGGTATTTTCAAATCAGAAAATCCTGCTAAGTTTGCAAGAGCAATTGTCGAAGCTACTACTCATTATCAAGACTATAAATTAATTGCTGAGCTTTCAAAGGATCTAGGAACGCCAATGAAAGGGATTGAAATTTCTTCATTAGCTCCTGAAGCACGCATGCAGGATAGAGGTTGGTAAATGGAAAAGCGGAAGCGCCTTAGGCTAGGTGCTCCTCAGAAAAGCTAACGCTTTTCTTTCGTGCGAAGTGTCGCTTCCGTAGCTTACTCTTGTGGAGCTGGACCGTTATCAAAGTTTGAAAGCAAAAGGAGTCTTTAATATGGTTAAAATAGGTGTACTTGCTTTACAAGGTGCTGTTCGCGAACATATTCGTTCTGTAGAAGCATGTGGTGCAGTGGGAGTCGCCATTAAAAAAGTGGAAGAGTTAAAAGATGTAGACGGCTTAATCCTTCCTGGCGGTGAAAGCACAGCAATGAGGCGGTTGATTGATAAGTATAGCTTCATGGATGCATTGAAGGAATTTGCTGCTGAAGGTAAACCTATGTTTGGTACCTGTGCAGGCCTTATCCTTTTAGCTAAAAACTTAGTTGGGCAGGAGCCGCATATTGGTGTGATGGACATTACGGTTGAACGCAATTCATTTGGACGCCAGGTAGACAGCTTCGAGGCGGACCTTGCGATCAAAGGTGTAGCCGATAGCTTCCCTGCTGTTTTTATCCGTGCACCGCATATCGTTGAGGCTGGAGATGAAGTTGAAATCCTGTCTAAACACAATGGCCGTATCGTTGCCGCACGTGAAGGGCAATACCTCGGCTGTTCCTTCCATCCAGAATTAACCGAGCAACATCACCTTACGGCTTACTTTGTTGAGATGGTTAAGGAAGCTAAAGCAAAACAATTGGTATAATTTCATTGCATTTGGTGGATAATTATAGTAAATTTTTAATAAATAAATAAAGTTAAAGCAATGAGAGGAACTAGTAACAGGAAGTTCAATCCAAAGAGAGCCGATGGCTGGTGTAAATCGGTGTTTGAAGCTTGTGAATCCCTCCTCGAGCAAGGTATGGAACGCCTACTTATGGGTCAGTAAGTACTTTCGGTAAAAACCGTTAATTTTTTTTCAAGGTGGACAGTCTAAATACTGTCAACCAGGGTGGTAACGCGGGTAACTCTCGTCCCTGTTTTTGGGGACGGGAGTTTTTTGTTTTTTATTTTTACAATTGGAGGGACAAAAGATGTTAGATATTAAAGTATTACGAGCCAATTTTGCAGAGGTCAAAGAAAAACTCCAGCATCGCGGTGAGGACTTAACAGATCTTGGAAAATTTGAGGACCTGGATCAGCGTAGACGTGATTTAATTGTTGAGGCAGAACAGTTAAAAAGCAAACGAAACGAGGTTTCGCAGCAGGTCGCAGCCTTAAAACGTGAAAAAACAGATGCAGACCATCTTATTGCTGAAATGCGTGAGGTGGGTGACAAGATTAAAATGCTTGATGATGAGCTCCGCAGTGTTGAAGAGGTGCTAGATTTATTGTTATTAAGCATTCCTAATATTCCTCATGAAAGTGTGCCAATCGGTGAATCAGAAGATGACAATGTAGAGATTAAAAAATGGGGTAAAGTCCGTGACTTCGAATTTGAGGCGAAGCCGCATTGGGATGTAGCCGACTATTTAGGGATCCTTGATTTTGAACGCGCGGGCAAAGTTACCGGCAGCCGCTTTGTTTTTTATAAAGGTTTAGGAGCTCGTTTAGAGCGTGCACTCATGAACTTTATGCTTGACCTCCATGTCGATGAGCACGGCTATAAAGAAATATTACCTCCCTATCTGGTTAATCGTGCGAGCATGACGGGTACAGGACAACTGCCAAAATTTGAAGAAGATGCGTTTTTAATTGAAAACGAAGATTACTTTTTAATCCCAACCGCTGAGGTGCCAGTTACGAATCTTCACCGTGATGAAATCCTTAGCGGCGATGAGCTTCCAATCCGCTTTGCGGCTTACAGTGCCTGCTTCCGTTCTGAAGCAGGTTCAGCAGGACGAGACACGCGCGGTTTAATCCGTCAACACCAATTCAATAAAGTAGAGCTTGTGAAGTTTGTTAAGCCGGAGGATTCTTATGAGGAGCTTGAGAAGCTGACAAGTGACGCTGAACGCGTCCTCCAACTACTTGAACTGCCTTATCGAGTGTTGAGCATGTGTACGGGTGACTTGGGCTTTACGGCTGCTAAAAAGTACGATATCGAGGTATGGATTCCGAGTTATGGTACCTACCGTGAGATTTCTTCTTGCAGTAACTTCGAGGCTTTCCAAGCCCGCCGTGCTAATATCCGTTTCCGCCGGGATCCAAAAGCTAAACCTGAGCATGTTCATACATTAAATGGATCTGGTCTGGCTATTGGCAGAACGGTTGCAGCTATCCTGGAAAATTATCAACAGGATGATGGCACTGTTGTCATCCCTAATGTATTACGTCCATATATGGGGAATAAAGAAGTGATTAAACCGGAATAAAAAAAGTTAATATAATGTGTTGACATAGATAAATATAATGTGGTAATCTATATCTTGTCGACACGGAGGAATACCCAAGTCTGGCTGAAGGGATCGGTCTTGAAAACCGACAGGCGGGTCATACCGCGCGGGGGTTCGAATCCCTCTTCCTCCTCCATTAATTTTTAAAAATGATCGCGCATAAAACTGGAGATAAAATCCGTTCCAAGCAATTGGACGGATTTTTTTTTATATTTATTTTAAAAAGAAAGCACATATCGGATTAACCAATATGTGCTTTTGTTATATTTAAAATTTCTTTTAGGCGCTCATCTACTTGTTGGCAAACCTTTATTGCATCTTCCGGGCGCTTGACTACATCTGTATGATCCATATCGACGATCAGAACATCACTAGCATTATAATTATTAATAACCCACTCATCATAACCCTTCCAAACTTCAAAGTAATACTCTTTCAGTTCCGGGTTAATCTCAAAGCTCCGGCCGCGTGCCATGATCCGATCAATTACCGTATCAAAGGAACCTTTTAAGTAGACCATTAAATCAGGAGCCTTCTTTGGTAATTCCTTTAATTCTTCCATCATATTTTCAACAAGATCTTCATATATTTTAAATTCAAGTTCTGAAATTCTGCCAAGATTTTTATTTACATAGGCGAAGTACCAATCTTCGTAGATAGAACGGTCTTGAATCGTGTAAATAGGGTCGCTCCAGCTCACACAATCCTTCACTGTTTTAAAGCGTTTATTTAAAAAGAATAATTGTAAGAGGAAGGGAATTCTTCTTGCATCTAATTCTTCTGGAGTTAGTTCATAATAGAGCGGAAGAATTGGATTATTATCAACAGCCTCATAAAAAACCTTACTTTTAATTCCACTTCTTTGAAAATGTGCATTTAATGTATCAGCTACACTTGTTTTACCAAGGCCGATCATACCACCAATAACGATACTCACTTACATCCCCCAATTCTTATCTTGTGTTTGTCGTGCTGCTTTTCTTTAATGAACTTATAAGCTTTTCAATTATGAAATTTAAGTCATCGTCATTTTTAACAAAATCTAATTCATCACCATTGAAGCGAAGAACAGGAATTTCCGGATGTGCTTGCTCAAAGTTCGTTATCGTTTGCTCATAATCAATTGATAGCTGTTCCAAATATAAAGGGCTGATATTTTTCTCTACTTCGCGTCCTCTTATTTTTATTCGCTTAAGCAGCGTATCAAGACTTGCATTTAAATAAATAATAACATTTGGCTTTGGCATGTCTTCCGTCAGAAGCTGATATATTTTATAGTATTTTTGATATTCATCGGGGCTTAATGTCCGCTGAGCAAAAATTAAGTTCTTCAGAATATTGTAATCGGCTACTACAGCATGACTTTTACTGAGGAAGTGGGTATTAATATCCCCTAATTGCTTATAGCGATTGCAGAGGAAAAACATTTCTGTTTGGAAACTCCATTCCTCAATGTTGTCATAAAACTTCCCTAAAAATGGATTTTCGTCAACGATCTCTTTTAATAATGCAAAATTAAATTGTTCCGAAATGGCCTTTGCAAGAGATGTCTTTCCTACACCAATCGGCCCTTCAACGGTTATAAAGGGAGTATACCCCATTGCATGTCCTCCTTCTCCAACTGCCTGCTATTTCTATGTTTATCCAGCAAAATACCGGTAACTTTTATTCAAAGTTCATTATGGCACAAGTTATATATTATCATAATCTTTCACAGGAAGGGATATGGAAATTGTAGAAGAATCGATTTTCATGTCGATAATATGAAAAAACTGCCGAATGACGGCAGTTTATGTTTAGAAAAAATTTAACTTCTTTTAACCACATTAAAATTTTCGGTAATTAACAGCCAATTTTGTGGGAATGCCAAGCCGAGCTTCCAATAACTCATTCCTCTAATATTCAACTCTTTTATTAAAGTAAACTTTGCTTGGATGGAGCGTGCATCCTCGAACCAAACTTCATGACGCTTACCGTCAGCTGCGGTATAGTTGAAGAAAGGTGCCTGTGCTTTCGTATTATATTGAATCGGGACATTGTTTGCTGCAGCAAGTTGAATAGCTTGTTGCGGGCTGACAGCCTTGGCGACAGAACCTTGAACAAAAGGAAGTGTCCAATCGTATCCATATAGGTTCTGACCCATCATAATTTTATTCGGAGGCATTTCCGTTAGCGCATATTCAATGACACGTCGAACCTGGTCGATAGGGGAGACAGCCATGGCTGGACCACCACTGTAGCCCCATTCGTAGGTCATAATAACAACAAAATCAGCTATTTGGCCATGTGCTCGATAATCATGGGCTTCATACCAAGCACCTTGCTGCGTAGCGCTTGTTTTCGGCGCAAGAGCTGTTGACATTAACCAGCCTTCTCTTTGAAACCTTGCCTTCGCTTTTCGTAAAAAGGCATTATAGGCTTCACGGTCAGCTGGACGTAAAAATTCAAAGTCAAAATGAATATCCCTAAAACCATATTTGTTTGCAGTCGCAACAATATTAGTAAGGAACCTATCTTGAACAGGGATATCATTTAATAATATACGCCCTAATTCATCGCTAAATTGATCATTTTCCTGGTTATTAATAACCATCATTAAAACATTTCGATTGGCTCTCGCAATGGCGGGAAAGTTATTTAGCAGTGGTTCTTTTAATGATCCATCACGAAGTGCCTGAAAGCTGAAGGGTGCTAGGTATGTTAGATAAGGTGCTGCATCTCTTGCACTCGCTTCTAAAGCTGGAGCAACAGAGGTGCCACGAGGTTCTACATAAGCATTAAACTCTCCTCTCCTTTTTGGAGATGGCGGTATATAAAGACGAAAGCCCACATAGAGTTGTTGATTAAGTGAGATACGATTAACGGACGCAATTTGTTGATAAGGTACTCCGGTTTTTTGTCCAATCGACCAAAGACTGTCTCCTGGCTGTACATAATAAAAACTGCCAACGATCGGAATCACCATTGCTTGACCGACGACAAGATTATTTGGATTAGGGATGTCATTTGCTTCAACGATATCATTCACGGTTGTATTGTAGGCTCTAGCAATGGTTGTTAGTGATTCGTTACTTTTCACAACATGAATTTGCATCTTCTTCCCCTCCTTAGCAAAAGCGCTACATCTATTTTATGAGAGGGATTATGGATTCATGATATAATGGTTAAAATTTCAATAGCACGAGTAGAATGAAGATAATGATAGGTGGTATACCTAATGACTATAGAAGGCAATTCAGATGAATTTTATATGAGGGAAGCCATAAACGAAGCGAGAAAGGCAGAGTCTTTAGCGGAAGTGCCAATCGGAGCAATCATCATTATGGACGGAAAGGTTATTTCCCGCGCACATAATTTGCGTGAGACTAACCAAAATGCAGTTGCCCATGCCGAACTATTGGCAATCGAGCAAGCTTGTCAAGAAACAGGGTCATGGAGACTAGAGAATGCCACTCTTTATGTCACGCTTGAGCCCTGCGCAATGTGCTCTGGCGCCATTATTCTATCAAGGGTTAAAAGAGTGGTTTATGGTGCAGCCGACCCAAAAGGCGGCTGTGCAGGAACATTTATGAATCTGTTACAGGATCAACGTTTTAATCATCAGTGTGAAGTCGTGAGCGGTGTATTAGAAGCAGAGTGCGGGCAGTTACTGTCCGACTTCTTCCGTCAGCTTCGCGAAAAAAGGAAACTAGCAAAAAAACAAACCTTACAATAATTTACAAATGATAAACATTGATTTTTTTCTTGAATATTAGTATACTAAGAAGGCGTCATATATGGCGCACTAATGCTTTATCAACTTTGCCGTGCTAGGTGGGGAGGTAGCGGTGCCCTGTACTCGCAATCCGCTCTAGCGAGGCTGAATCCCTTCCCGAGGCTGGTATCCTGTAGGGTCCGCCTTAAGTAAGTGGTGTTGACGCCCGGGTCCTGCGCAATGGGAATCCATGAACTATGTCAGGTCCGGAAGGAAGCAGCATTAAGTGGAAACTCCCATGTGCCGCAGGGTTGCCTGGGCCGAGCTAACTGCTTAAGCAGCGCCTATGGGTGCGAAGTCGACGGAAGGTGCACGGCAGCTAATTAATCAAAGACAACTCATCTCTGAACACGAGGTGAGTTTTTTTGTATTCTTTTTGTAAAAAAGAAAAGGGATACGTTATAATAGAGGAGATAGAATTTTGGAGGGGGCAATGTTTATGGCTTATCAGGCTTTATACCGTGTTTGGCGTCCTCAGCAATTTATTGATGTAGTAGGACAAGAACATGTTACCCAGACATTGCAAAATGCCCTGCTTCAACAAAAAATATCCCATGCGTATTTATTTAATGGACCACGAGGAACAGGTAAGACCAGTGCAGCAAAAATTTTGGCTAAGGCTGTAAATTGTGAACGAGCACCAGTTTCTGAGCCATGTAATGAATGTGCCGCTTGTAAGGGAATTACCAATGGGACGATTTCCGATGTATTAGAATTTGACGCTGCCTCCAACTCCCGAGTTGAGGAAATGCGTGATGTTCTAGATAAAGTAAAATTCGCTCCCACCTCGGTTAACTACAAAGTCTATATTATTGATGAAGTGCATATGCTATCGATTAGCGCCTTCAATGCTTTGTTAAAAACCTTGGAGGAGCCGCCTAAGCATGTTATTTTCATTTTAGCTACGACCGAACCGCATAAAATCCCCTTAACGATAATCTCTAGGTGTCAACGCTTTGATTTTAGACGAATTACAGCCCAATCGATTGTGAATCGTATGAAGTTAATTGTCGATGAAACGGGTGTTAATTGTGAAGACGACGCCTTGAAAATGATAGCTCGAGCAGCTGAGGGCGGTATGCGTGACGCACTAAGTCTTTTAGATCAAGCTATTTCCTTTAGTCAGGAACAAGTAACGGTAGAAGATGCCTTAACGGTCACGGGTTCTGTTTCACAAGGATTTTTAAACAAGCTTGCAAAAGCTGTAATTGAAAAGGATGTAGCAAGTGGTTTAGAGGCGTTAGATGAATTATTATTTCATGGGAAAGACCCATCGAGATTTATTGAGGATTTTATTTTATACTACCGAGATATGCTGCTGTATAAAACAGCGCCAAATCTTGAAGAATCATTAGAAAGAGTCTTGCTAGATGAAGAGTTCCGTCAGTTAGCTGAAGCTGTTCCTTATGATCAGATTTATCAGCTGATTGAATTATTAAATAAAACTCAGCAGGATATGAGATGGACGAACCATCCGAGGATTTTCTTGGAAGTTGCCATTGTTAAACTGTGTCAAACTGAAGTAAAGCAGTTAGAGCAAATGCCTTCTGGACAAATTTCACAGCTGCTTACAAAGATAGAACAGTTAGAGCATGAACTACACCAACTAAAAGCAAATGGGACTATTAGTGTTCAAGAAGCAGTG
Source organism: Neobacillus niacini (assembly GCF_036961885.1). Lineage (GTDB taxonomy): Bacteria > Bacillota > Bacilli > Bacillales > Cytobacillaceae > Neobacillus > Neobacillus niacini_H. The sequence continues at coordinate 13,549 of NZ_JBALNQ010000046.1, forward strand.
CCACAGGCTGCTGCACAAAAGCCTGCACAAAGAACGTCAAGAAAAGGATTCCAGCCAGCGGTTGGGAGAATCAATGAAGTATTGAAGAATGCAACAAAGAATGACTTAAATCAGATTAAGAGCAAATGGGGCGAAATGAGAGGAAGATTAATGAAATCTCATGCCGCCTTATTAAATGAAGCAGAGCCTGTAGCTGCTTCTGCTGATGCTTTTATATTAAAATTCAAACATGAAATTCACTGTCAAATGGCAATGGATAATAACCGTTTTGTTGAGACTATTACGCTGGCGCTGCAGGAACTAGCAGGAAATAGATATCTAGTCCTTGGTGTCCCTGAAGAGCAATGGCTATCAATTCGAGAAAACTTTTTAAGTACACAGCATCATGCCGAAGGAGAAACTTCAGGTTCTAAAGCTGAAGAAGAGCCGCATATAGCGGAAGCAAAAAATCTATTCGGTGCTGAATTTGTTGAAATAATTGACTAAATAAATGGAGGTACAGATTATGCGTGGTGGAATGGGTAATATGCAAAATATGATGAAACAAATGCAAAAAATGCAAAAGAAAATGGCTGAAGCTCAAGAAGAGTTAGGGCAGCAAAAGATTGAAGGAACAGCTGGCGGCGGTATGGTTACTGTGATTGTAACAGGTCATAAAGAAGTGGTGGATGTACAAATTAAACCTGAAGCAGTTGACCCAGACGATATCGAAATGCTTCAAGACCTTGTTTTAGCTGCAACAAATGACGCGCTAAAAAAGGTAGAAGAACTTACAAACAATACGATGGGCCAATTTACAAAAGGAATGAACCTGCCCTTTTAATTAATAAAGCGTATGCGCCTGTTGATAGGTGCATACGCTTTTCTAGGAGAGGAATAATAAATAATGCATTATCCAGAACCGATTTCTAAGTTGATTGACAGCTTTATGAAGCTTCCAGGTATCGGACCTAAAACAGCGGGCCGTTTGGCTTTTTATGTGTTAAGTATGAAGGAAGATACTGTGCTGGATTTTGCCAAGGCACTTGTGAATGCAAAGCGTAATTTAACCTATTGTTCTGTCTGTGGTCATATTACAGATCAGGATCCATGTTATATATGTGAAGATCAGCGCCGAGATAAAACGACCATTTGTGTGGTTCAAGATCCCAAGGATGTTATCGCAATGGAAAAAATGAGAGAATTTAATGGAAAGTACCATGTCCTGCATGGCGCTATTTCTCCTATGGACGGAATTGGCCCTGAGGATATTAACATTCCTGATCTATTAAAGCGTCTCCATGATGAAACCGTACAAGAAGTTATCTTAGCGACGAATCCGAATATCGAAGGAGAAGCAACTGCGATGTATATTTCCCGTTTGCTTAAACCATCGGGAATTAAAGTTACTCGAATTGCACATGGACTTCCAGTTGGAGGAGATCTTGAATACGCCGATGAGGTTACTTTATCTAAGGCTTTAGAGGGTAGAAGAGAACTTTAACGATGAAAAGCGGAAGCGCCATTTTAGGTGCTGCGGCTATACAGTACCGGGGGAGTTAACATGTTTTTTCAGCGTAAAGGATGGCTGCGAAAAGAGTTTGATGAAAAACTTTTAACACAGTTACAGGAATATAAAGGACAGTGGCAGAAGCAAAAGCAATTAATGGATAAAAGTTTTGATCCTTCAGAGGAAGCGATCTGCCAGACAAAAATCGTTCAAGCGAAATACTACTTTCTATTAAGAGAAGCAAAAGAAAGAAATGTAAGTATGAAAAGGTAAAAGTGAAGCTATTCCTATTCAAGGTCTTTTTTTTACAACTTGTACATATGTTGTTGTAAAAAGAGATTTGAAGGGGGATAGCTTTTTTGGAACCAATTATAATTATTTCAATACTAGGCGGACTCGTACTTATTCTTTTGTTTTCAGGAGCTCCATTTAAGCCAGTTAGGTTTATAGGGCAAGCGGTTGTTAAATTGTTGATTGGAGCCATTTTGTTATTTTTCCTTAATACTGCAGGAAATAGCTTTGGTATCCATGTGCCAATAAACTTTGTTACTTCAGCTGTATCTGGCTTTCTTGGAATTCCAGGTTTAGTGGCAATGGCAGCAATTCAAAAATTTATAATCTAATTTAAAATACCGCTGGCATCAGCGGTATTTTAATTTTTTGAAAAACCAAATTGATATTTTATGAAAAAAAACTATTGACCAAATCGATTGTGTCCTGTAGTATATGAAAAGTCGTCACAAGCGACAAACAAAACACTTTAAAAAAGTTATTGACTTTAATAACTGATTTATGGTATATTAATAAAGTCGCTTCTGAGCGATAGTGAAAAACTTGATCTTTGAAAACTAAACAAA
>NZ_JBALNQ010000047.1:0-72010 GCF_036961885.1 Neobacillus niacini
CTAGTTTTGAGGGAATGATTTTTTAAAAAAACCCTTGAAAAATCTCAAAAAGACTATATAATAGAAAATGTCTTTGAGTAAAATAGTCTGGTAACTATGGCAAGAAGGTCACACCCGTTCCCATACCGAACACGGAAGTTAAGCTTCTTTGCGCCGATGGTAGTTGGGACTTTGTCCCTGTGAGAGTAGGACGTTGCCAGGCTGTATTATTATTCCGCAGTAGCTCAGTGGTAGAGACGAGCATAACACCATGAATATGCTACGAGTTGTACACACCGAGCCGCTCCTTGCGTTACTTTCTGAGGTGGGGACACACGAAAGTAAACTGGGTTTAGGAAACAATTTATATTATTCCGCAGTAGCTCAGTGGTAGAGCTATCGGCTGTTAACCGATCGGTCGTAGGTTCGAGTCCTACCTGCGGAGCCATTCTTTTATGGAGAGCTGTCCGAGTGGCCGAAGGAGCACGATTGGAAATCGTGTAGGCGGGTAACCCTGTCTCAAGGGTTCAAATCCCTTGCTCTCCGCCATAAAACACTACTTGTTTTATTTGGCCCCTTGGTCAAGCGGTTAAGACACCTCCCTTTCACGGAGGTAACACGGGTTCGAGTCCCGTAGGGGTCACCAAAGTTTTTAACTATACTGAAATAACTCATGGAGGATTAGCTCAGCTGGGAGAGCATCTGCCTTACAAGCAGAGGGTCGGCGGTTCGATCCCGTCATCCTCCACCATAATTTCTTGATCAATCGAAAAGCTGCTTGAATAAGCAATCAGAGATTGATACATTCCCTACAATCTAGGGGCATGGATATTATGAAATACTTTTTATTGTCGCGGGGTGGAGCAGTCCGGTAGCTCGTCGGGCTCATAACCCGAAGGTCGCAGGTTCAAATCCTGTCCCCGCAATTCGGTCTGGTAGTTCAGTTGGTTAGAATGCCTGCCTGTCACGCAGGAGGTCGCGGGTTCGAGTCCCGTCCAGACCGCCATTTTTTAAAAAATGGCTTTAGGTAACATTATTATTGTGGCTCAGTAGCTCAGTCGGTAGAGCAAAGGACTGAAAATCCTTGTGTCGGCGGTTCGATTCCGTCCTGCGCCACCTTTTTATTATGCCGGGGTAGCTCAATTGGTAGAGCAACTGACTTGTAATCAGTAGGTTGGGGGTTCAAGTCCTCTCGCCGGCACCATTTGGTCAGAATTTAATATTATGTGGAGGGGTAGCGAAGTGGCTAAACGCGGCGGACTGTAAATCCGCTCCCTCCGGGTTCGGCGGTTCGAATCCGTCCCCCTCCACCAATCTTATTTTCCGACAAAGAAAAAACTATTTTTTATAGGGGTATAGTTTAAAGGTAGAACGAAGGTCTCCAAAACCTTTGGTGTGGGTTCAATTCCTACTACCCCTGCCAATAAATTTTATTATGGCGATTGTGGCGAAGTGGTTAACGCACCTGATTGTGGTTCAGGCATTCGTGGGTTCGATTCCCATCAGTCGCCCCATAATGGACTTTATTAACTATTAAAAATATATTATCATTGGGCTATAGCCAAGCGGTAAGGCATCGCACTTTGACTGCGACATGCGTTGGTTCAAATCCAGCTAGCCCAGCCAATTTGCGGAAGTAGTTCAGTGGTAGAACACCACCTTGCCAAGGTGGGGGTCGCGGGTTCGAATCCCGTCTTCCGCTCCATAATATGGCGGCATAGCCAAGTGGTAAGGCAGAGGTCTGCAAAACCTTTACCACCGGTTCGAATCCGGTTGCCGCCTTCAAAATTTTTACTTACGATTAATAGCGCATCTTATTGCGCCGGGGTGGCGGAACTGGCAGACGCACAGGACTTAAAATCCTGCGGTAGGTGACTACCGTACCGGTTCGATTCCGGTCCTCGGCATTAGAACAATTACAAAATTTTATTATGCCGGTGTGGCGGAATTGGCAGACGCGCACGACTCAAAATCGTGTTCCGTGAGGAGTGTCGGTTCGACCCCGACCACCGGTATCAATCTATCGCATGCCAAGCGGTAAAAAACGTTTCTTACCTAAGTAAGAAACGTTTTTTTGTTAATTAATAAAATATTTGTCTAGAAAGAAATTTTTAGGATGAAGATCCAATTAATTAGAAAATGCTTCTTCAATTGAATTAACATTGTTGTGTAAAGTATTTTTGATTGTTTCATCGATATTGCTGGTATCTAAATGTTTACGGAAATCTTCAAGATGTTTCAATGCTTGTTTTGAATCGCCTTTTTGGTTATGATGTTCCGCTTGTTTTAAACTGTTTGTTAATTGTTTTGCCAAAGAATGTGGAATGCCTCCAGTATCCTCAAGATCGAAAATTTGCTTAGATAGTGTATCAGTTGTAACGTCAATTGTTACGAGTAACTTATTAGTAGTAACAACCTCTCCATTATAAGAAACTTTTGCATATATCTCCGTAGTTCCTGCATTTTTACCGATCACTTTTCCTGCTTCAACGATAGCTGCCTTAGGATTGGAATTCACCCATTCTATTTTAGCACCTGCCAAATCGATTTCGTTTCCATTTACAAGTGTAACAGACAAATGAATGTCCTGTTCCGAACCTTGTAGCAGTGAATCACTTTCTATCGTCAATGTACCATTCTCTAGTGAAACTGGTAATTGATATAAATTATGATCAGCGGTATAGTAAATATTGCCTTCATTATCAACATCCATTAATTGAACAGTACCCGTAACTAACTGTTTACTTTTCATCGTTTTCGGATCAATAACTGTTAATTGACGTCCTGCTGTTGTGTAAAGGTATCCTTGATTGTCCCAGCGAATGAAAAATGGTCGCCATTGACTCCCTCTGTTAACACCTTTATAAAGCTCTGTGCTTTTAATAATTTCTCTATTTTCAGGATTCATCGCAAAGATGATTGTGTTATAGGCGCCAGCTTTATCTAATCCCCATGCGACTCCCCAAATGTTTCCATCAGGACCTACAGATAGTTCTCCAATCATTTCTGGTTTTTCTAATCCTTCCACCTGAAGGTCAAATTCCACATGTGTACCAGATTCAACATTATATTCGAACATTTTTGCCTTAGCTTCGGTAGGGTCAATGCCTAAACCACCAGAAATAGTCGAGCCGCCAAACACTTTACCATTTAAATAAGCTAATCCAATAATGCTTTGATTTTTAACAATATTACGGATGGTATTCCATTTATCGGTTTCAGCATCATAAATGGTAAGTGCACCACCAAGTCTTCCATAGTCGGAAATGGTACCAACAAAGAGTTTGTTATCACCTGATGTAAAAGTGAAAGGTCTGCTTTGATCATCTCCGATATCCTGAACCATCTCAGGATTATCACCGCTGACACCACCTGTATAGTTAAACGGCAGGTCTGGGTTATATTTGAAAATTCTGGCGCCACCATAAGTACCTAGATAGACATCTCCATTTAGAAACCCAATGCCTTCTATTTGGTGAGGGTCCCGTTCATGGAGGATATATTCATCGATAGAAGTATCAAAGACTCCAAAGGATCCTTGATAGCCGCCCATATAAATTTTTTGATCTTCACCGATTTCTAAACTTTGCATTAATAGGCCCTGCATATCCACTTCAGGGTAACTTATTTTTACCGTATTAGTGGCAGGGTCAAAGAGTGAATACTCGATTTGGTGATGTAAGATAGCTAATACATCTTTCCCACTATCATCTTTAACCCAATCCATTGCCTTTGCAGGTGTGGCTGGTAATTGAACAGTAGGTTCAACTTTCGCTTGCTTATGTGTTGTCATATCGTATGTCCATAATTGCTGCGTGTTTTTATTAATGTAATAGATAATATTCTCGTCATACGGTGATGGAGATGAAATCAGCCCATCAAATGTATGCTCATCCTGCCAATTCATTGTGTTTTTCTCTTCGCCCGTAGTCTTGTCGATCGTAACCATCGAAGTTCCATAGGCTACAAAAATATTATTTCCATATTCCCATATATTCGATATTTGTGTAGATACACCAGTTATGGGCAAATGTATTTCTGTTCTTTCACGAGTAGCAAGATCCATTTTCATTAAATAAGCCGTTGTACCAGTTCCTACATAAAGAGATTCTTCGGTAATTCCAAGTCCACGTGCATATTGTTGTCCCTCATAAAAAGTACCTAAATCGGAGAATTGAGCAGATTCAATATCATATTCAAACACTTTAGCATTTGGATAGGTAGCACCATAGATTTTCCCATCAACGGAGGCCTCTAGCTGCCAGACCCAATTATCAGATGGATTTTTTCCAAGCTGCTCAAGACGTTTTTCCTCGACCACATATCTGTATAAAATTCCGTTATAGGTGCCTGCAAAATATACATTGTCATCCGCACCGATAACCATTGCCCAAACTACATCACTTCCTGACAAGTCTTGAGAAAAAATCTTTTTACCAGTTACAGCGTCAGTTGCATAAAAAGTTGCTGGCGAACCATTTGTTGCATAGTAGAGTTCACCATCACCGATGGCTACCCCTTGAGATTTTGCAGCTAATGCGGCAGGACCATGATTAATGGTTTTACCATATTTAATAGGGAAATCTAAGATGTTAGATTCTTTTTCAAATAGCTTTACATCATCATAATATCCCTTCATGTTGGAAGTGGATGGTTGATAGATAAAAACCTTTAGTCCAGTTGCACCGGCTGGAGCGGTTGCTTGTATTTCTACTGTTTGCCACTTATTGAAGGCTGGAACATCAAAATATTTTGGTGTGTCAGAAATATTTTTTCCTTCATCATTGTACCAGCGCAGCCATATTCCAGGTTTACCAGTTAATTCTTCAACGTAGAGCTGTGCAGATAATTTATACTGATTTCCAGGAGTTATATCAATTTCCTGACTAAATAATCCTACAACACCGTTATTGTCAACGGCTAAACTTTGATTGCCAGAAGAAACGATTTTATCCGATATTGTCATGCCTGTTTTAAAACCCCCGGACCAATATATCCATGATGGCAGAGCCGTTTCAGATGGTGGTTCTGCTTCAAAACCACCATTTTCTACCTTAAGCTCCTTCCAACCGTCAGCAGCTGCAACAGAAATTGGCTTCTGGAAAAAGGGAAGTGTTGATAAAACTAGAATGGCTGCTAGTAAACAGTTATAATATCTTTTTAGTTTATTTTTCAATATTATTCCTCCTAATCTAAAAATCTATCTTTGGTATTGATAAAGCTTATGTCCTCTAGCAAAATAGATGTTTCCATCTGGATCCATTGCAAATAGATTAGCATCATCTACTAATACTTCATGATCCAATGTATCAGGGTTAATTCTGAATAATTCTCCGTGGGTTTGCCCATATAGATAGCCATCTTCATCAAATTCCAAGAATCCACCACGCCATAAATGCCCAATTGAATCCCAATTCATTGAATATAGTTCCTTTTCAGCAACAACTTGGTTTTTTTCAGTATCGTATTTGAATAAAATACCTGAAGTAAGTCCCCATAAGTTTCCTTCTTTATCAAAGGTTAGGGAAGAAATTGCCTTTTCTCCGGGAACTGGAATGGTTTCGAACTGTTTCTCACCAGTTTCCATATTATAGACAAATAATTTTGCTTCGTTCTCTGTTGGGGCAATACCTAAACCACCCCAAACAGAAGTACCGCCATATAACAGCCCATCCTTATAGGCTAATGAGATCACACTTTGATTTTGAACAATGTTCCGATGAAGGGTATAATCATTTGTTGCTGGATCAAAGATGGTTAATGCTCCACCAAGCTGTCCATAATCCGGCACGGTACCAATAGCTAAAAGATTACCTGCAGACTCTAAAGCAAAGGGACGATCTTGACCTTCAGTTTTTAAGCCGAAATGCTGAACAGGATTTACACCCATTTCATAGCTTTCATTTGGATTATAGGAATGTAAGAAACCACCAGGATAGATTCCCATATATAAACGATTTTGATGGCTAATCATTCCCTCGATTTGTCCAAGCCCTTTATTCTCTGTTACTTGGTTCGTTACATAGTTGAATTCTGCAAGTCCGCCAGATAAATATCCACCGATAAATATGTTTCCATTAGGACCTTGAGTAAGGGATTGGATACTGACCGGCTGTCCACTCAATTGACCCTGTAAAATTCGATGATTTCCGGTAATCGGATTGAAATGACGGATCTTTCCATCCCAAGCAATCGATACTAATGTTTTGCCTGGATATTGACTATTTTCAAATTTGGCCCAGCCGAAATCTCGTGCTGAGAAAAGATTATTAAAACCAGTTGGTGTTAGTTTCAATGAGTTCAAATCATAGGAATACAGTTCTTCATTTTTGATAAAATAAACCAAATTTCCTGGACCAGGTTCAGAAACATCAAGTCCATTCGCACCAGTAATCTCATCCACAATCTTCATGGTTTTCAAGTCAAATACTAGAATCGTATTACTAGAACCGGTTACCCGCGCGAACATTTTATTGTGAACTACATCGATATCATATACATTTGTACCTTTTGCATACTTTTCAGGAAGTGGAATCTCCACCTTTTCACCAGTATGTATATCTACCTCAACTAGATTTGCTCCATTTGTTCCCAGACCAACATAAAGCTTGTCTTTATAAACAGCAAGGCTTCTTGCATATTGTTGTCCTTCAATGATTTGTCCATAATCTCGAAACTCATTGGTTTCAGGATCATATTGGAACACTTTCCCACTAGGAAAAGTCCCCCCATAAATCCGTCCTTCACTATCTGACTTCACACGCCAAATAAAAGACTCACCTGGGATCGGATTTCCTAAGTTTTCAACATGATCGGCACCTGGAACATATTTAAACAATGAGGCTTTTGAGTTTGTTCCGATATAGACATTTCCCATCGGATCAACCGTTACTCCCCATGCTCCACTGGCACCATCTAATGGGAAACTGTCAACGCGTTCACCGGTTTTTGCATCAAGTACATTGAATACAGCAGGGGAACCGTTTGCAACAGCATAAATCCAATCTTGACCATTGGGACCTTTACCATAATCCGCAGCGGGAACTGAGACTGAATTAAGAACAGTACCAATCTCACGAATTTTACTTTCCTCAGCATTTGCAGGATGACTTCCAACAACACTTGAAATTAAAGAGAAGACTAAAATGGTTAACAAAAAATAAGTAAATGTTTTTCTTTTCATAACTAACCTTCCTTTCGCATTTTGATAGGGGGGAGGGAGACCGACGATTTAATTACTTGCTAAATTTGAAAACGGTTACAATTTTGCGATTATAACACCTCGATTCCTATACTCGCTCACTGACTGTAAGCTGGAGTATAAATAGATAAACATTAGTACTATTAATAATTTTCTAATTTCAGTTAAAGGATAAATAAGGAAACTAGTCTTTAATATGACGATAAAGAAGTTAGTGCTTTAGTAGGTAGGTGGAAATGATGCTAATTACCCAAATTCATTCACATCCAATTAAAGACAGTTTTCAGACTTGTCACATTTTTTTGATGGAAATACAATGAGGAAGATTAAGTGGATGTTATTTTAATACCAATTAAATGGGGAGGGGTTTTACTGTGGCTAGGAAAAAGAAGGTAATGCTATTATTGTTATCCATATTGTTAGCGCTTTCTGGCGCTTTTCAGGGATCAACATTATTTTTAAAAAATGTTAGTGCGTCTACAACTTCAACTATTTTAGTGAAAAATAGTAGTTTTGAAGAGGAAGTAGTAGATGGCCGAATACCTGGTTGGACATCATTGTTCGCGACAGGGGAAGGATACACGTTTGAAGTATCAAATGCACAACATACAACAGGAGAAAATAGTCTTCATATTTCCGATACGGATAGAGGAAAATCAGTCGGCTTGCTAAGTGAACCGATTGTCATTCAACCAGGGGATGCCTACACAGGAACAACGATGTTGTATTTGAAAGCTAATAGTACTGCAAGCTTACGTATACAATTTTATGATGAAAATAACAAACAGATTCCAACAGTTGAGTATGTTACACATAGTGAAACATCTAAGGGGTTTCCAGTAGAAAAATGGTCTAAGGTATCCACACCATCTGCGAAGGCACCAAGTAATGCGAAATATGCTAGAATAGTAGTTTTTACCACTAGTTATGCCATAGCACAAGCCTATTTTGATAACGTTGCCATTGAGGGAGAAGTAGTAGTAGAACCGATTGGAACAGATGTAAGAAATTCGAGTTTTGAAAAACCATTATACAATGGGAAGATCCAATACTGGGATTCGTTATTTAATGTGGGAGCAGACTATAACTATGAATGGAATGACGAGGTTAGTTCAACTGGAGATCATAGTTTAAAGATTTATGATCAATCAAGAAATCAGTCAGTTGCATTAATTAGTGATTATGTATCTGTTACACCAGGGGATTTTTATACTGGCTCGAGCAAGCTATATTTAAAAGATGGTGGTACGGCAAGCATCGATATTCGTTTTTATAATACAAATAATACCAGAATTGATGTTGGTGCAACTGAAATGCATTATCAATCTGGAAAAGACGTTCCTGCAGAAGAATGGAGTGATATTTATACTAGAAAAGTAGTTGCTCCAGAGGATGCGGTTTATGCACGAATGGTACTATATACAACATCGTACCAAATTGCTGAAGCATACTATGATGATATTGCGATTATACATGAAGCCGATCAATCACCAGCAAGACTATCGATTACAGCGCCAACTCAAGTAGCAGAAGGTGAGTCATTTACAGTAAATCTTGATGCTGCAAGGGTGAAGGAACTTTATCATATTGATGCCGATCTTTTTTATGATCGTATGAATTTACAATTTATAGGATTCAAACCACTTGGTTCCTTTGCAACAGATGAGGTGTCCGTAACTGTGGCGGATACAAACGGGAAAATTAATATTCTGGCTTCTGCGAATCCGGAGCAACCGGTAGTTGCGGATACAGGTGTTGTTCAATTACAGTTCAAAGCCAGTTCGGACACTGGACAAGCATGGGTAGTATTAAGTAAGGAAACACTGATGAATAATGAATTTCAGTTAGAAAGCGATCAAACATCATTGATAGCGATTGGAGAAACGAATGGGAAACTAGGAAACCTAGTTTTTGGTGAGCCTGAAAAACTCCAAACACCGATTGCAGATACTCTCGGTTTGTTTGACGGACGAGCTGGAAAAGAAGACGGTGTCAATGTCATGTATACGACAGTAAAAGGAGTTCCTCCCGTATTTCATGTGATGAATATTGATGACCATAAACTTATCCGCAGCTTACCGATGGAGGGTGCAGGGGACGTTTGGAGCCATACAATTGCACCGAATGGAGATGTTTATGTTGCTGCAGGGGGGCAGCTTTGGGTCTACTCACCAGTAACAAAGGATATTAAAAAAGTTTATACCCATAGTACCGAGAATGTGTTCTGGGCACTTGAACATGATGAAGAGGGCAATATTTATATCGCAACAGGTCCATTAGGAAAAATTATTAAATATGTACCAAGTACACAAACAGCACATGATTTTGGTCGATTAATGGGTCGTATTAGTCAAGAATATGTTCGTTCAATTGACTATAGTAATGGATATGTATATGGCGGAACATCACTCGGAGAGATTTATAAAATTGATGCAAAAACAGGTGAGAAGGTCGAAATTGCCTCTCCACTAAATGAAAAAGGCTATGTGTATGATTTAGATATTGTCGATGACAGGCTGTTAATTGCTCGTTTTGAAACGTCCCAAACAAGATATGTGTATGATTTGGAATCACAAATATGGCTGGATGTTAAAATTGAAAACAGTACTTCTGGTCTTCAACTGCCGAAAACATCTCAAGATGGAAAAATTTATATGCCGGTTAATGGGAAAATTGCTTCCTTTGATGTTAATACATTTGAAGTAGTAGAGATTGTTGATTATGGTACAGGATTTAGAGGTGCAGATTGGGTAGAATCGTCTGACCCTGAACTTCCAGGTGTAAGTTTGGTGACGATGAATTTTTCTGGCAGCTATATATTTTTTAATCCTGCTACTGGAAAAATTAAAACAATCAAAAACTACTTGCCTCCTTCTCCTTCTATTACACACGTGTTTAAGAAGGGTGCGAACGGAAAAATCTATATTACAGGAATGCAAGCTTCTAAGGCAGCAGAATACGATGTGTTTACGAAAGATTTAAAGCTTTTCCCTATGGGACAAGCCGGAGCTGTCATCCCTTACAAAGATAAAGTCTACTTTGGGGTATACCCAGGTGGTGGTTTTGAAGAATATTTGCCAGCAAGCGGTGATAATCCTAGGAAACTATTCAATATTGGCGATGAACAAGATCGCCCAATAACTGGTATTGAAGCCGAAGGGAAAATATTTGTTGGTTCAATACCAGACTATGGCGAAATTGGTGGAGCTTTAATGGTTTATAATCCATCTGCTCAGAACCCTGAAGAATCTTACAAGGTGTATCGCAATATTGTAGAAAATCAAAGTATTATTTCTTTAGCGTATAAGGACGGAAAAATTTATGGGTCAACCAGTATTAACGGTGGACTTAGTTCTGAGACAAGTGCAACCGAAGCAAAAGTCTTTGTCTGGGATATAGAAAAAGGAGAAAAAATAAATGAAATTTCCTTAAATATTCCCGGCCTTTATAGCCCTCCTGCAATTGGTGGACTCACCATTGGTTCTGATGGGCTGCTATGGGGTGCAGTTAATGGAATCGTGTTTGCATTGGATCCCGAATCACTTTCATTGATTAAGTATAAAAATTTGTTCCCTTCAGATGGTTCTTGGGGACAATGGGGAGCTTATAATGTTGAATGGCATAACGACATTCTTTATATGCAGCTTGGCCGCCGACTAGTAGCGATTGATCCAGTCACACTAGATTTTGTTTACTTCGAGGATTCTGAAGCCTTTACGATTGGTGAGGATGGACATCTTTATTATTCACCACGTTCTAATCGAACATTAATGTACAAGGTAACGATTACAGATAAAACACATCCAGGAAAATTAAATCTAAATGGCCCATCTATCGTTGAACGTGGGGAAGAATTTGAAGTAGCGCTTTATGCCAATCAAGTCAATAATCTCGATCAACTTATGGCTCAAATGGAATATGATTCAAAAATCCTTATATTTAAATCTGCAAAGTTGGTAGGTAAATTTAGTGAAAAGAGTTCAGAAATCCAAGTAACTAAAAAGCCTGGCAAATTAAAGATTGAAGCTGCAGTAACAGACGGTCAGTCACTAACAGAAGATGCTCAAATCGCTGTGATCCGCTTCAAAGCTAAAAAGGAAACAGATTTAACTAGTATTTCACTTTTGGCTGAATCTATGGTTTCTTTTGTAGATCGTGATGACGACATAATCACCGGAAAGGATCAATCCATTACGGTGAAGGTTGTTCCTTCAAAAAAGGGGAAGCAGCCAGTTAAGTCAGGAAAACAAGATTAAATGAAAATAAAAAGGACTACATTACAACAAAAGGTAATGTAGTCCTTTTTTTTATTGTTTCCCAAATGTAGATTTCATCCGTGAGATGGGGTCATCCTCTATGGAATAATCCCATTGAAGTACTTGTCCATGATCGAGTAACACTTTACTTAATTGTTGGTAATCAATGTCTTGTATCGTTGATTGATTCTTGAAGGCAATAGCTGCCGCAGCTCCAGCAGATTGACCTAAAATCATGAACACGGGCTCCATACGTATGGAACCGTAGGCAATGTGTGAACTAGATAAACAAACGGGAACGAGAAGGTTTACACATTCTTCAGCCTTAGGTCGAATCGAACGATACGAAATTGGATAGGGTGAAATGGGTATTTCAACATCCCCCTCATTATATACCCGGCCGTCGATAATCAGTCTTCTACAATGATGGGAGTCCATTTGATAGGAAGCCAAACCAATTGAATCCTCAACGGAAAGATCTCCTAAACAATTATGATCAGTCATTACATAGTCAGCTATCATTCTTCTTGCTTCCCGTATATATAACTGATGTGGCCAATGCCCAGTTTCTTCGAATTCATCCTTTGCCAATCCCCAGCTGTTTACCTCGTCCCGAATCGTTTGTGGAACTTGTTCATCATTAGCTAAAAAGTAAAGCATGCCGAGGTTGTATGTAAAATGATCTTGGAAAATCCTTTCGCGAGTTTGATAGTTTCCATCTGGCCAATCATAATTCATCCCAATGTAATCAGTGGAAAATCCACCATAATTATTTAAGTCGGTTTTTCCGTTTGGCAACATTGTATGAAGGTTCATCGCATCCCATACTCCAGCATTGATGTAACGTAATAATAATGTATAAAGCTCTGGGTTATAAGAAGGTGGTTTAGGAAAAGCAACACGATTATCAGGATTTTTTGTTAAACAAATACGAAAATTAAACGCCTGAATCCGGTGATCCCCCTGGCCCTGGTAACCTAGTTTCTCTTGATTTGTTTCAGTAATACCTGACAAAACCCCGCTTGAAGGGTTTCCATCGATGACATAGGGATCAATCCATTTTTCAAATTGATGATGGGGATGACCAAATTGAATTCCATTATAGGTTTCTTTGTAGGTGGCATTTGACTCTCTGCCTACAAAGTAGGAAACGCCTGCTTTCGCCATTAGGTCTCCTTCATAGCTTGCATCGATAAAGAATGCTCCCTTATATATAGTTCCATCTTCCATCAGTATTTCTATAATTTTGCTTTCTTCTGTTTTTACTTCTTCTAAATGCTGGTTAAAAAACACTTCAATTTCATAATCTTTAAGCCATTTTTCAAATACATATTTAGCTGCTTTTGGTTCAAATGTCCATTGCTCATCTGTATTGTAGTACTTTCCTAACTCTTGGAAAAATTCTCTGGAAATACCACCAATTGCTTCTTTTGCGCCAATATCAGAGGCACCTAAACCACTAGCTGTTATCCCGCCAATATGTGTGCCAAATTCAATAATCGCAACTGTCAATCCCATTCGCTTCGCTTGAATGGCAGCTGTGATTCCAGCAGGTGCTGCACCATATACAATCAAATCCCTTTCAATTACTTTTGGTTCAATTGCTTTGGGAGTTGGTACATAATAATGTAAATCACTGAAATCCATTTGCTTACCTCCTTGGTTTTACTTTAAAGTTTAAAATAAACATTGGAATAAGCAAGACTCTTAACGGACTTTAAGTATTTTGGCCAAGATCATGTAAAAAAAGAGTGCTCTTATATGGGCACTCTTAAACGAATGGACTAGACTATCGATTTTTTTCGGCTATTAATTCTATACAGGGCACGATTGCTGCACCAAGTAATAGCTACTGCCAACACACTACCAGTAAATAATGGGATAATCCCTGGTATGAATCTTACTATTATCATTAGAAGCATACATGAAGTAAAAATAAGAATCGTTTCTAAAAGGGCACTTGCTCCGAGTAAAAATGATTGTTTAATGTATTGAAAGAATTTCATATCAAATTGTGTGTAAATAGGAAAGAAATACAATAGAGTAACGATGTATGAAATGGTAATAAACCCGATAACCGGGTACAGCCATTGTAATTTGTCAGCATTTTTTAGAATAAACAAGAAGTCAAAAACTAATATATAGGCAGTTAAGATAAAAAATAGTCCATATTTATTCAGAGAAATAAACTCTTTCTTATAGGTGTTCCAAAAAGTATGAAAGATTTTTTCAACCGGTTCCCTTCGCAGCCACTTTTGAACAATTGTATACATAGCACCAGTGGAGGGGAATAGACCAAATAGTCCTAAACCGACTAGAGTAAAACTAATCCAAAGTATATTTAAATAAGCCACCTTTAGCATCCAAACTGCAAAAGTATTAAACTTTTCCCACCCAGTCAAATAATTCACCTCTAAATAAAATAGTGTAATTGAAAATATTTAAAGACATTTAATAGACGTGTCACATAATAAATAATAGAAAGTAGGTTAAATAGTTTTATTGTATATAGCATAACTCAAAATGTAACTAAATGAAATCAGGGGTGAAATAAATGACAGAATACCGATTACTCCAAGAAGGAGAATTTCAGCAGGCGATTGATTTAGCAGATAAAGTATTTCGAAAAGAAGGGCATTCGTCTATGGGAATTGCCTTCCCGCAAGTGTTTTCTGCAGCATTAAATCAATCATATGGTGCCTTTATCGATGGAAAATTAGTCTCTTTTATCGGATTAGTCCCATCCGTTCTTCATATTGAAGGTGCGGAAGTGCAAGCCTTTTCGATTGGTGCTGTCTGTACAGAGCCTGATTATCGTAAAAGAGGAATAGCAAATACACTCTTACAAATGATTTTTGAACATGTTAATAAGTCAGGTGCCTCGGTTCTATTTGTTTCAGGAAACTTACCAATTTACATCAAACAAGATTGTAACTATTACGGGAGTATCAATCAATATAAAATTCATCAAGATGCACTTCATTTGGAGGAGACATATTCAGTTCGCGAGCTACAGCCATTTGACTGGTTTCAGATTAGAAAATTAAGTCATAATCGCCCCATCCGATATGAACAAAGTATATATGAACTAGCTCTTCTTAATGAATCAGCAGGATTTGCTAGTATTTTTAAAATGAAACATAAAGTCCTGGTAGCGGAAGAAAATCAAGAGTTAAAAGCATTTTTAGTGTTCGGAATACCATATCATGAACAAGTAAATGTGGATTCACGTGTAATCGAATGGGGAGGAGACCCCCAAGCTATCCGGAGTTTACTTGCAGAAGCTTTTAAATATGATTTAAATACATTGTTAGTCAATATTCCCGCCTTTGACTCAGCCCTAAACCTAGAACTCGACTTACAGGAAAAGGTAATAGAACCATATCCAGGAACAATGAAGATTATGAATTTAGATTTACTATTGAGACAGCTTAGTCCATATTTTGAAGGAAAAGTAGAAATTTTAAATGAAGATGCAAATCATAAGAGACTTATATTTAAACAAAGTGCCGTAAAAATAAGTAATCAGGAATTAAAAGAGCTAATTTTAAATGGAAACGGAAATTTTGATTCATATTTACACAATGTCTTTCCGATTCCATTTCCATTTCCACAAGGTTTAAACTACGTTTAATTAGACTTAATTAGTATAGGTACTATATTAATTCTAGCTTTTTATTAAAGACACTTTATAGACTTGTCACAATATTAAAAAAAACCTAAAATGTAGTTATTAGGAATTTAAATGGGTATCATTTTTTGACACCCCATTGTTAACGCTTTCAATTAAATGTTTTTTCAAAAAAAGAATATAGGTTTTAAGGAGGGGATCAATAAAAATAAAAGTTTATCAGATTTAAAGATATTAAGCTTTTTATTTTAATAATAAATCGGGGGTTAATTACATGAAAAAGAAAAGTAAATGGTTAATGATACTTATGATCGCATTTAGCTTAATTCTTGCAGCTTGTAGTGATAAGACAAGTTCAGATCCTGGTAAAGATAAAGGTGAAGATAAAGTTGATGGCGAAATAACGGTTTGGGTACATCCTTATACGAGTGATGCTAAAAAAGAAGAAGCCATGTGGAAAGAGATTATTGCAAATTATAATAAAGAGTTTGCTGATGTAAAGGTAAATATTGAAACGATTCCTTGGGCTAATCGCGATCAAAAAGTGTTAACCGCATTAGCTGCTAACAATGGACCAGATGTATTTTATGCCATACCTGACCAAATGCCACAATATGCGGATGTAGGTATGCTTCTAGAATTAGACAAATATTTAGATGATGCAGATCTTGAAGGATTTGTTGAATCTTCATTAGTATCAACAACATGGAAAGATAAGAAATATGGATTACCAATTTTACAAGAAGCTTATACATTCTTCTATAATGTAGATGTTGTTAAAGCAATCGGTGAAGATCCAGCTAATCTTCCAAAGACTTGGGAAGAATTTGAAGCTTGGGCAGCTAAAGCAAAAGAAAAAGATTTCTATGCATTAGCTTATTCTGGCGGCGGTTCCATGAACGGTACCATTTATCCATGGATTTGGCAAGCTGGCGGTGGTGTTGTGTCAGAAGATAATAAAGTTTTAATCAATAATGCAGATAGCGTTAAAGCGTTCGAAATCGTTAACAAAATGTATCAAAATAAATATATTCCTGAAGATTCAATTACATCTACCAATCAAAATGAATTATGGTTTGGTGGAAAAATCATGGCTGTTCTAGGTTCAGGTATTGACGTTACGATGTTGAAAAAAGAAGGCAAGTTTGAGTTTGCTATTGCCGAACCATTGAAGAATAAAGAGCAATTAACGTATGGAACAACTGGGATGTTTGTAGTCCCTTCCAATACTGACAATCCAGATGCAGCTGCAGAATTTGTTAAAGCAATTACTAATGCTGAGAACCAACGAATTTTCAATACTGTGACACAATATATCCCAACACAAGAAGAAGCGAAAGACATTTTTAATTCTAATGAACATATGAAGCAGCTATCAGGCTATACACAATATGCATTACCTGGTGTTATTCACCCTAAAGGCCGTGCGATAATGCCATTTATTCAAGCAGAAATCCAATCTATGATGTCTGGCGAAAAAACTCCTAAAGAAGCAGCAGACGCAGCAGCTAAAAAGATCGAAGCAGAATTAGCTAAGCCGTAAACGAATAGTTTCTTAAATTAGAGAGTTTTATTCCACCGTGAATAAAGCTCTCTGTTACTTCACAAAAAAGGAAATAAGGTGATAGCTTGGAAAAGGTCATGGTAAACCCTAATAAAATGACTTTGAAAAATGAAAAAAAAATAAAGCGTCCTCTTAAGCAAAGAATCAAAGACGAATGGAAAAAGAATGCCCTCGTCTATATTATACTTGTTCCCATTTTAGCTCATTTCCTTGTGTTTCAAGTCATTCCATTTATTTATAGTTTTATATTAACCTTTCTAAATTATCGAATTATTGGTGTTTCAGAATTCGTTGGGCTAAGAAATTGGAAGCAATTGTTTAGTGACGATATTGCATGGAAATCTATTTGGAATACATTATTATTTTCCTTCTATTATATAGTCCCTACTATGGCTCTTGGATTAATTTTGGCACTTGTTATCAAGTCAGGTATTCGATTCACCAAATTGATTAAAGGGATATTTTTCCTTCCTGTTGTTACCTCATTCGTCGTGGTAGCCGGAATTTGGGAATGGTTATTTTCGGGAACAGAATCGGGCTTTATCAACTATCTGTTAAGCTTTTTTGGAGTGGATACCCAATTATTTTTATCCGATTCTACACAAGCACTGATCGTGTTAGCTGGATTGAGTATTTTCAAAGTATCTGGAAGTACAATGATCTATTATTTTGCTGGATTGCAGTCGATACCAAAAGAGATGTATGAAGCAGCAAAAATCGATGGTGCCTCACCTTTTAAATCCTTTTGGATGATTACCTTTCCATTATTAAAACCTATTCATTTCTATGTATTAATTATTACGACCATCGGGTCTTTCCAAATTTTTGACTCAGCCTATTTATTAACAAATGGCGGACCGAACTTCTCGACAAGTACGATTGTGTATTACCTATATACGATTGGCTTCACGAATTTAAATTTTAGTTACGCAGCCGTATTATCCTATGTATTATTCGCTATTATCTTAATCATTTCGCTTATTCAGAAAAAATATTTTGGAGATGATCAAAATATTTATTAATGAGACAGCGATATGTAAGGGAGATGAAATAACTTGTTAAAGCAAATATTAAAATATCTTGTGATGATCTTCTTAGGATTTTGCTTTCTCCTACCGTTTTTAATCATGGTATTAAGTTCACTTAAAGAAACTACATATGCAGCATTGGATCCATTATTTTGGATTCCTAATGATCCATCATTAAATAACTTTATCTATTTGTTTAGAAACGACAATTTCCTGCGCTGGATTTATAACTCGGTCATTGTGACAATCATCCCTGTTTTTTCACAAATGTTTTTTGCTGGTATTTTAGGTTACATTTTCGCCCGGAAGCAATTCTTTGGGAAGGAAGTCATTTTCTGGACATTTATGGCAGTCATTATGATTCCGTCACAATTATTAATCATTCCAAAATTTATCATGTTTTCAAAATTTGGCTGGATTAATGAATATCAAGCATTAATTATTCCAGAACTTTGGGCAATTATGGGTGTATTCTTAGTTCGTCAATTTATGCAAGGAATTCCAATGGAGTTAGATGAAGCCGCTCGTATGGATGGAGCCAACGACTTTCAAGTTTTTCGGAAAATTTATATGCCATTAGCATTTCCATCGATTGCAACGGTTGGAACCTTTGCCTTTGTAAGCAACTGGAATGATTTATTTCAGCCATTAATTTATATGACAAATGAAAAAATGTATCCCATTACAGTAGGTTTAGCTTCTACGTTGAGTAAGGAAGGGAATTTTGGAATTGAAATGGCAGGAGCTACCTTATCATTTATTCCAACCTTCTTAATCTTTTTGTTCTTCCAGAAGTATTTTACAGAAGGCATACAGATGTCAGGTTTGAAATAGTCTCTTTCATTTAATAGAGGAGAGGGAATATGGGGAATTTAAAAATTGGAATGATTGGTCTAGACACCTCTCATGCAGTGGCTTTTACGAAATTATTAAATGATCCGAATAACCGGTTTCATGTAACTGGTGGGAAAGTTATGATGGCATGCCCAGTCGGATCATTTGATTTTGCTTTAAGTTATTCTCGTATTGATGGGATAACAAAGGAAGTTGAACAATACGGGGTACAAATCGTTCGGACTATAGAAGAAGTGGCAGAGCAATGTGATGCAATATTAGTAGAGTCTGTTGATGGCAGAGTACATTTAGAGCAACTACAAAAAATGATCATGTTTAATAAACCAATATTTATTGATAAGCCATTTTGTTTACGTTCATCTGATGCTGCTGAAATGGTGAAACTATCAGAAAAATATAATACTCCCATCATGAGTACTTCTGCACTTCGTTTTGCTGAAGACTTAAGCCAAGCACTTTCTAAACAAGATAAAGGCAAAATAATTGGAGCAGACTGTTTTGGTCCAATGGAAATAGTTGAAACACAGCCGGGGTATTTTTGGTATGGAATACATACAATTGAAATGCTTTATACCATTTTAGGATGCGGGGCAAAAAATGTACGGACAGTGTCCAATCAGGATTATGATTTAATTATTTCACAATGGGAAGATGGCAGAATAGGGACAGCTAGAGGGAATAGAAAAGGCAATAATAACTTTGGTGCAATTATTCATTATGAAACCGGGAATGAATATGTTGTTATCGACTCGTCATCAAAGCCGTATTATGCTAGTTTACTTGAACAAATTATCCTTTTCTTTAGAGAAGGAAAACAGAGTGTACCAGTAAGTGAAACACAGGAAATAATTCGCTTTATTGAGGCGGCGAATGACAGCAAAGTGAATGGGAAACAAATACGGATTTGAAGTTTGGCGATTGAGTGGGGCAGACAGATGAAACAGCGGGCACTTTCCTGTACCCGCTGTTTCATCCTATACTTATTATTTATTGCTATCCATTATAAAGCTAAGCCGATAAATTCGTCTCGGCCTGCCTTTATAGGTGATTTTTTCTTCGCCTACAATATCTACCAAATTCGCATCCATCCATTTTAACAGGATTCGATGTGCGCTTCTCGTTGTAATAGTTAATGTTGAAGCTAACTCTTGTGCAGTATAATCATATTTTTTATGACGTGCTACCCTTGCCATTAACTTAGTCATATAGGCTGCAGACATTCCCGCTTTTTCTGCCTTTTCTAGCAGCTCTGCATCTGTGATCGATAAATCATATTTTTCATATTGGGTATCTGTAATGATGTCAACTGGTCCTATGACACTTTGGTCTTCGCGAACGATATAACAGACATTACCACCTAATTCTTTTGATTGACGTAGAGCCATCCTGGCATGGCTGCCTGCCTCAGCTGCAGAGCGACCAAAACCCACACCAATGCTTAATGACACACCAAGTTCGCTTTTTGCGGAATTTAATAAGGGAATAAATTTATAACCACGTGTTTCTCTTTCAAAAATCCCACGTGTAGTTATAAAAGAAAATTCCTCGCCACCCGAATTAATTAAATGGCCATCAAGGAGTTTTGTATAATTCAGCATCATTTGTTGAAATTTCAACTTTAATAATTGCACTTCATGTTCCGTTTTATATTTTTCAGTTGCTTTATCAAATTTATCAATATCGATAATACCAAAGACAATTTGTGATTCCTTATTTTTGCGGGCTTCCGTGGCGAGTAATGCTCGTTCAAGGGAAACAATCATATCCTGATAGGTTGGTGTAACCCATACATTAGGAATGCCTATTTCTGATAATTCAAGTGAAACCTCCTGGATACCAGTAATCGCAATGGAACCAACCTCTTGATAGTTTTCTCGATGAAATTGAACGATAGAGTGGATGGATTCGGCCTGATTATATTTAGGAAAAGATTTACATTCATATTTGGTTTCGCCCAAATCATAAAAAATATGTTGGATGTATTTTTCTTCAACCGTATCGATAGATAAATGTTTTGAATCATATTGATTTTTAATTAAAAACAATGACCGATAAAGACCTGTCCCCATTAAAGGGACATAATGAGTTGGAATTGAGCAGTCCATAAGCTGTTTTGTTTTAAAGTAAGTGGGGAATTCGGTGAATAGTAGAACTTCGACTTTATTAATCAAGGTAACTATGACTTCCGGGACGATTGTAGACGGTGTTGCATTTAGAAAAATGGGATGAAAGTTTGGGAAGGCTTCAAGCGCTTTCATTATTTCTTTGTCAAGTGCTTCAGGGCCAACGATTCCAATGATTATTTCGGGACCGTTGTGTGTTAATTGATTTGTTTTCATCATGTCATCTCCAGTATAAAGACATATTAAAGAAATGTCTTTATATAATCTTACTACTAGATTAAGATGAACGTTTCCAATTGTCAAACATTAATTTTTCCTCAGAAAAAGGATGTTTATTAAAAGACCTTTAAGTGACTTGTCTTTTAATAAGGCTAAATATAAAATGAAATCAAAATAGTAAATTATTAATTTCATTGTAAATGGCATTAATATTTACTCTAGGAGGATTAACATGAAAACGATTGCAGAGTTAGAAGACTTTATGACCACACCTAGCCAAGAATTGGTTCAGGACATCCATCAGGTGGATGGCGATATCATGATATTAGGTGTTAGCGGAAAGATGGGACCAACGCTAGCAAAAATGGCGAAGCGAGCTGTTGATCAAGCTGGTATACCAAAAAGGGTAATAGGTGTAGCAAGATTTACCGATAGTAGTTTAAGAGAAGAATTAGAACAATATGGAATTGAAACAATCCAAGCAGATCTTTTAAAAGAAGAAGAACTTCAAGACTTACCGATTGTGAAGAATATTATTTATATGGCAGGAAATAAATTTGGGACAGTAGGGAATGAGCATTATACATGGGCAATGAATGCCTATTTGCCGGGGCGATTAGCAGAAAAATTTAAGGACTCACGGATTGTTGCCTTTTCAACAGGCAATGTGTACCCATTTTCAACTGTTTTAAGCAATAGTTGTACGGAGGATGTACCGGCAAACCCGGTTGGAGAGTATGCTCAATCTTGTTTAGGAAGAGAACGTGTTCTTACTTATTTTTCTCATAAAAATCAAACACCAATGGTTATGTTTCGTTTAAATTATGCAATTGATCTACGCTATGGAGTACTTCTGGAAATTGCAAAAAATGTTATTCAAGAAAAACCAATTGATTTGGCAATGGGAAATGTTAATGTGATCTGGCAGGGAGATGCAAATGAATATGCTATTCGCTCTTTATTACATACAAATCACCCTCCTAAAATTATAAATGTTACCGGACCTGAAACATTATCAGTAAGATGGCTGGCAACGGAATTCGGCAAAAGAATGGAAAAGAAACCGTTGTTTGTTAATACAGAAAGTCCTACTGCACTGCTTAACAATGCTTCACATGCACATAAACTATTTGGGTATCCAAAGGTAACGGTTCAACAAATGATTGATTTGATTGCTGACTGGGTTATCAGTGATGGGCAGACCATTAATAAACCAACACATTTCCAAGAAAGAGAAGGTGCATTTTAATGCTAAAAGAGGCTGTTAAGAAAAAGCTTCATGCAGGTACAGTTATTCCAGCACATCCTCTAGCATTGACGAAGGAAAGACAGTTGGATGAATCTGGTCAACGGGCTTTAACACGTTATTATATTGATGCTGGTGTAGGTGGGATTGCAGTTGGGGTACATACAACCCAATTTGAAATTCGTGATCCTGAATTTAATCTTTATGAAAAGGTATTATCCCTTGCGATCGAAGAAACAAAACAGGCAAATGTTCCGGAAGATTTTATAAAAGTAGCCGGGATTTGCGGACCGACTGAACAGGCTCTTTCAGAAGCAAAATTTAGTAAAGAAGTTGGTTATGATTTAGGACTTTTAAGTATGGGCGGGTTAAATCACCTGTCAGAAGATGAGCTAATTGATCGGGCTGAAAAAGTAGCAGAGGTCATTCCACTATTTGGTTTTTATTTACAACCTGCAGTAGGAGGAAGAATTTTTTCTTATGAATTTTGGCATAGATTCGCTTCAATCCCAAATGTTTATGCGATAAAAATTGCTCCATTTGATCGCTATTGTTCGATTGATGTTGTACGTGCCGTTTGCCATTCTCCTCGTAATGAAGAAATTGCCTTATATACAGGGAATGACGATAACATTATAAATGATTTGCTTACAACTTTTGAATTCAATATTGGAAATGAAAAGGTGGAAAAGAAAATCGCGGGAGGTCTTCTTGGCCACTGGTCAGTTTGGACAAAAAAAGTAGTTGAGATATTTGATCAAATAAAAGAAGTGCAAAATCAAGAATTGATTCCAAAAGAGCTGTTAACACTGGGTCAACAGATAACTGACGCAAATGCAGCGATTTTTGATTCTAGAAATGCTTTTAAAGGAAGTATTGCAGGTATTAATGAAATTTTAGCAAGACAAGGATTGTTACAAGGGAATTGGTGTTTGCTTGACCGTGAAGTTTTAAGTCCGGGCCAGGCAGACGAGTTAAATCGAGTTTATGCTAGCTATCCACACTTACATGATGATGACTTTGTGAAAGCAAATTTATCAAAGTGGTTCGCGAAATAATAGACGAAAGGCAGATTTCATATGAAAAGAATTGTAGCACACAACAAAAAGGTTGAAATCATTGAAGATGAGTTACCGCAAATAGAAGGAAAGCCTTCTTATATATTAGTCAAAACATTATATTCAGTCATTTCACCAGGAACGGAACTAACGATTCTTTCAAATAGTGAAAATAAGCAAGTACATCTTGGTTATAGTGCGATGGGTGAAGTTGTTGAATGCGGTAGTGAGATTATCGATGTGAAAAAAGGGGATTTGGTCGCATGTTATGGGGCTCCCTATGTACACCATGATGAATATTTGTTAGTTCCGAAAACCTTATATGCGAAAGTTCCTGAATCCGTTGATCCAAAAGAAGCAGCTCTTGCTGGACTCGGTGCTATTGCCATTCATGGACTACGTATTGCGAACCTTCAGTTTGGTGAAACAGTAGTTATTGTTGGTTTAGGTGTATTAGGACAATTAATTGCTAAAATCGCTAATGCGGCTGCATACAACGTTATCGCCTATGATCTTCACGAAAGTCGAGTTGAAATGCTTCAGAGTGAATATATTAAATCATTTTCTACGATAGAGGATATGGAAGAGGCGATTCGGGTTGAAACGAACTCCCATGGCGCTGATGCTGTTCTATTATGTGCAGGTGGCAAACGGTCGCCACTAACACAAGAATGTTTGAAGTGGATCCGCAATAAAGGCAAGGCTGTCATTGTTGGCGATATTGAACCAGATTTTCCACGTGATTTAATGTTTGCTAAAGAAGCTGAGCTTCTTATCTCTCGAGCAGGTGGACCTGGCAGATATGACAAAGTTTATGAAAAAGAAGCGATTGACTATCCATATGAATATGTTCGCTGGACGGAAGGTAGAAATGTAGAAGAATATATTCGACTTGTCAAAGAAAAACGGATTAATGTTCGACCATTTATTACAGAAGTAGTTGAATTTGAAGAAGCACCGCACGAATTTGAAAAATTGTTTAATAAAGAATCTACAACACTTACAAAATTAATTCACTTTAAGTAAAAAATAAACCTTTCAAAGAATATAAGTAACCCATTGTTAGAATACAATGGGTTTTATTAAATCGAATGATGGATAGTAACATAAGTGAAATGAGGTATGGCGGATGCAAATCAATTTGATAGGCGAAACAAATTCAATTATAACAGGATTACAGCTTTTATCGGATGAATTGAACATTCAACTCCATGAGAATGGTTATCCGATTTCTGTAACACAAAGGGTAGGTCCAATTCAAGTTAGCAATGAAAATGGAAAAGGTGAAATCACTTTTCAAGAAAAAATCCATTTCTTTCGGGCCATCGGTTTATGGCTGGAAAATTACAGGAAGAATGGTGAATTTGAACTGACTGAACATCCCCAATTCCAAACGAGTGGTGTAATGCTGGACGTCTCAAGAAATGCCGTCCTAAAAGTAGATGAAGTAAACGGACTACTTAGGACAATGGCAATCATGGGATTAAATGTCGTCATGCTTTATACAGAAGATACGTATGAAGTTCCAGAATATCCGTACTTTGGTTACATGCGTGGAAGATATACAGAGGTAGAACTGAAAGCTTGTGATGAATATGCAGATACTTTTGGAATTGAAATGATCCCATGCATCCAAACCCTTGCCCATTTAACAATGGCTTTAAAGTGGGGCTATGCTACAAATATTAGAGATACCGCTGATATATTACTAGTCGGTGAACCGAAAACCTATCAATTTATTGAAAGCATGATTGAGGCTGCTTCTAGACCATTTAAATCAAAACGAATTCATATTGGAATGGATGAAGCCCATCAACTGGGACTTGGTCGTTATTTAGATCTGAATGGTTATGAGAATCGCTTTGAAATCATGAATAAACATTTAAGTCAGGTTGTTTCCATTGCAGAACGTCATGGTTTAAAGCCCATGATTTGGAGTGACATGTACTTCCGATTAGGATCAAAGCATGGTGAATATTATGATGATGAAGTTACTATTCCTAAAGAAGCAATTGATTCGATTCCAGAAAATGTTCAGCTTGTCTATTGGGACTACTACCACGAAGAGGAAGACTTTTACCGCTCTTATTTTGAAAAACATAAAGAGTTGGGACCAGATACTGTTTTTGCTGGCGGCGCCTGGACTTGGAATGGTATATCACCTAATTATGGCAGAGCGTTTGCGACAACCGAAGCCGCATTAACGGCCTGTAAAAAAGAAGGTATCCAAGAAATTTTCACTACATTATGGGGTGACAATGGAGCAGAAACCCCACTTACTACGGCACTGCCCGTGATTCAGCTTTTTGCTGAACACACCTACAATAAAACAGTTGATAAAGATATGTTAGCAGAACGGTTCCATTTCAGTACTGGCAATCATTTAGATGATTTTCTTATTTTAAATCAATTGGATGAAACTCCAGGTGTTATGAAAAATAATTTACAGTCATCAAATGCTTCGAAGTTTTTGTTGTGGCAGGATTTACTGATAGGCTTATTTGATGAAAATATCCGTGGACTACAAATGAATGAGCATTACCAAAAGCTTGCTCCACTATTAAATCGTGCCAAGGATAGAAACCCTAACGCCTTGCCTTTATTTGAGTTCTACGAGCAATTAGCCCGTGTTTTAAGTGTAAAGGCAGAAATGGGCTTACAGTTAAAGACAGCCTATGACCAAAAGGATAAAGGGAAAATGGTATCTCTTTTAGAAGATATTAAAGAACTGACCAAAGAGGTTGGGGTTCTGCGGCAAAAGCACAGAGAAGTTTGGTTTTCCTTATATAAACCATTTGGATGGGAAGTGTTGGAACTCCGCTATGGTGGTTTAGCAGCTAGGTTGGAAACCACACAATTCCGTATACAGCAATGGCTAGAAGATAAGATTACGAACATTGAAGAATTGGAAGCTGAGAGATTGATACATGACGGTCCCAATGGAATTGTTGATGGTTCTTTAGGGAACCACTTCTATCATCGGATTGCCACAGCGGGCAACATAATTTAGGAGGTTAAACATATGCCAATTATTCAGTTTCCAAAAGAAATGAAGTGGGGAACGGCTACAGCTGCTTATCAAATTGAAGGGGCAGCATTCGAGGATGGGAGAGGGTTATCTATATGGGATACCTTTTCCCATACACCCGGAAACGTAAAGAATGGAGATAATGGTGATGTTGCATGTGATAGTTATCATCGTTATGCAGAGGATATAGAATTATTGGATCAATTAGGTGCGAATGTGTATCGCTTTTCAGTTTCCTGGCCAAGGATTTATCCAACTGGAAAAGGAGAACTCAATCCAAAAGGGTTGAAATATTACCATGATCTCATTGATAAACTAGTAGAAAAAGGAATAGAACCAATGCTTACCCTTTACCATTGGGATCTCCCACAGGCCCTACAGGATCATGGCGGGTGGGCAAACAGAGAAACCGTTGATGCCTTTAGTCGATATGCTGAAACCATTTTCAAAGAATTTAATGGAAAAGTAAAGTATTGGCAAACGATTAATGAACCTTTATGTGCCGCCTTCTTATCCAATTATCGAGGTGTTCACGCGCCCGGGTTTAAAGACTTACAGCTTGCTGTGGATGTTTCCCATCATTTAGTTTTGGCACATGGGCGAGCAGTCAAGGTATTTAGAGATTTGGGAATAGAAGGCAAAATTGGAACCGCAACCAATACAACATGGCGGGAGCCATTTAGCAATAAGTCAGAAGATATTGAAGCCTGCAAGCGGGAAATTGGTCATAATATTGACTGGTTTCTAGATCCCATCTTCAAGGGTGAATATCCTCAGTATTTAGTTGATTGGTATAAAAACAAAGGTGCAGACCTCCATATCGAAGAAGGCGATATGGAAATCATTTGTCAGCCTATCGATTTCATCGGAGTAAACTATTATTCAGGTAATATAGCTCGTTATAAAGAAAATGATGGTTTATTGGATATTGAAAACATTGAAATTGATTATGACCAAACCTATATCGAATGGCCGATCTATGCAGACGGCTTATATAAAGTGTTTCATTATCTTGCTGAGCGCTATGGCAACATTCCACTATTTATTACTGAAAACGGGGCATGTTGTATTGACAAGCTTGAGAACGGAAAAGTAATGGATCAAGATAGAATCAAATATTATCAGCAGCATTTAACAGCGGTAAGCAGAGCGATTGAATCGGGAATTAATATTATAGGATATCTGGCATGGTCGTTACTAGATAATTTCGAATGGGCAGAAGGTTATGGAAAACGATTTGGTCTTGTTTATGTAGATTTCAATACTGCGGAACGAATTAAAAAAGATAGCTACTATTGGTATAAAAAAGTAATCGCCAATGGTTGGATGGAAATATAAATGGGCTTGAAGAATCCTGAATATGTCGAAAGTGGGATTAATCGTATGCAAAAGATATTATTGATTGGTGCAGGAACGATGGGGATGGAACATGCGAATTCCTATTATTCTATGGAAGATGTTCATTTAGTTGGAATTGTAGATCTTAGGAGAGAACAAGCTGAACAAATTATTGGTGAAAATGATACAAAGATTTTTCAAACGTTAGAGGAAGCGGTAAATGCTCTAGAACATATTGATGTCATCGATATTTGTGTTCCTACTTTTTTGCATAAAGAATATGTGCACAAAGCAGCCGATTATGGTATCGATGTAATATGTGAAAAACCGTTAGCTTATACACTGGAAGACGCGCGTGACATGATTGATTACTGTGAAAATAAAGATGTGAAATTATTTGTTGGGCATGTTGTTCGGTTTTTCCCACAATACTCAAAAGCACACGACCTCGTTTCTAATGGAACAATTGGTGATATAGGTGTTGTTCGTACAAAACGGGGTGGGAATTTTCCTGCAGGATGGAGCGATTGGTATGCCGACCATACGAAAAGTGGCGGGGTAATTCTTGATTTAATCATCCATGATTTTGACTTCCTGCGCTGGACCTTTGGAGAGGTTGAGAGAGTGTTTGCGAAAGGACTTGCTGAGCGAAACATCGAACACCTTGATTATGCGTTAGTAACGGTAGTGTTTAAATCAGGAGTTATTGCACATGTAGAAGGAACATGGGCCCATCAAACATTTTCTTCGCAATTTGAATTTGCCGGAAAAAGCGGAATTCTTGAATATGATAGTTTAAAAGATGAGCCAGTGTTACTGTCAATTAGAAATTCGAATGAAGAAAAAGGCGGTGTAGCAGTACCACAAAGTCCTTTGAAAAAATCACCTTATTATATAGAGATTGAGCACTTTTTACACTGTTTAAAAACGGATAAAACGCCAATTGTCACAGCGGAAGACGCCTATAAAGCAATGGAAATTTCAGTCGCTGCTCTACAATCTTTAAAAACAGGGTTACCTGTATCCCTAGATAAAGTAAGGGGCGATCTGAAATGAAAATTGGAATCATCAGTTTTGCCCATATGCATGCCCATAGTTATGCAACCGTATTGAAAGGGTTGGAAGGTGTCACACTAGCAGGGATAGCCGATGATAATGAAGAAAGAGGCAAAAAATATTCTGACATTTTTGATACGACCTATTATAAAAACTATCATGATTTGCTGGAAACCGATATAGATGCGGTTGTGGTTACATCAGAGAATAGCTTACATCATCGACATGTCTTGGCTGCAGCTAATGCAGGAAAACATGTGTTATGTGAAAAACCATTGGCTACGAATTTAGAAGATATGAAAGAAATGATTACTGTATGTGAAAAAAATCAAGTTTTATTAGGAACAGCTTTTCCAGTCCGATTTAACACCCCGATTCAACAGGCTAAAAAGATGATCGAACACGGTGTGTTAGGTGAAATTTTAGTTATAAAAGGAACCAATCGCGGAACCAATCCTGGAGGCTGGTTTATTGACAAAGAGAAATCCGGTGGTGGGG
Source organism: Neobacillus niacini (assembly GCF_036961885.1). Lineage (GTDB taxonomy): Bacteria > Bacillota > Bacilli > Bacillales > Cytobacillaceae > Neobacillus > Neobacillus niacini_H. Next base: position 29,081 of record NZ_JBALNQ010000047.1, read on the forward strand.
CTGTTCTTGACCATACTGTCCATGTTGTCGATATTATGAGATGGTTCACAGGTGCAGAAGTGACAGAAGTTTATGCAGAAATAGGCAGTGTATATACGAACCATCCTATTGATGATTGTGGAATTATTACAATGGAATTTACGAATGGGATGTTTGCTACTTTAGATTGTAGCTGGTCTAGGAATAGTTACTATCCTACATGGGGAGATGTAACTTTAGAAATTATTGGGAAAAATGGGACGGTAAAGGTGGATGCCTTTTCACAAAAGCTTGATTTATATTCTGATCATGATGGTGTCAAATGGATTGGCTGGGGAGATGATATGGACGCAGGACTTATCGAGGATTTTGTTAAGAGTGTAAGAGAAGGTAAATCTCCACTGGCAACTGGATTTTCTGGTATGAAGGCAGTTGAGGTAGCACTTGCAGCCTATCAATCTAATGAGAAAAAGATCCCTATAAAATTGAGTTAATAAAGGATAGGAATCAAGGGGATTACTTGATTCCTTGATTGTTTTACAAGAGTAATATAAAAGGAATTGAGGTTGTTATATGAATCCCATTATAAACACGTTTAAGGGCGGCTTAATTGTTTCTTGTCAGGCACTTGAAGCGGAACCATTATTTGGTTCAGAAACGATGGGGAAAATGGCACTTGCAGCTAAGAAAGGTGGAGCTGTTGGAATAAGAGCCAATACAGGGATCGATATTATCGAAATTAAAAAGGCGGTTTCATTGCCAATTATCGGCTTAGTAAAACAAAATTATGAAGATAGTGAAATTTATATAACTCCAACTATAAAAGAAGTTGATGAAGTTATACGTGCAGGGGCAGATATTATTGCTTTCGATGCAACCAATCGAATTCGGCCAAATGGTCAAACAATCACTGAGTTTGTTGAAGCGGTTAAGGAAAAATACCCGAATCAGTTATTAATGGGTGATATCTCTACATTAGAAGAGGGGATTTTTGCAGCAGATTTAGGGGTAGATATGATATCAACGACATTATGTGGTTATACACCTTATACGAGTCAGTATCATTCATTTAATAAGGACCTGTTAACTAATTTAGTGAATGAAACAAACATACCAATCGTTGCAGAAGGAGGGATTGATACACCCGAACTTGCTGCAGAATGTATTCGTCTCGGGGCTTATGCAGTTGTCGTAGGTTCTGCAATCACAAGACCTCAAGAGATTACGAAACGATTTGTTCAAGAACTGCCATGACTGTCTTAATAATGATTTATTTAAGGATGTGTTGATTTGAATACGATTGGAATTGACATAGGCGGAACAAAGGTAAAAGCAGGCATCATTAATCACGAAGGTCAAATATTGTCTCTTATAGAAGAACAGACAAATAAACAGGAATTAATGAATCAATTATTATCACTTATTGAAAGACTACTACATAATGATGATTTTAAAATTGAGGGAATAGGAATTGCAACAGCTGGAAGGGTGGACGTTGAGAACGGTTCTGTCCTTTATGCAACCTCGAACCTGCCTGGTTGGACGGGAATCAAGGTGAAAGAGATGGTTGAAGAGCGATTTTCTATTCCAACAGTTGTAGATAATGATGCCAATTGTGCAGCTTATGCTGAAATGGAAATAGGTTCAGCAATACAAGTGGAAAATTTTATTTGTATCACAATAGGAACTGGTGTGGGTGCAGGTATTATACTAAATGGAAATTTGCATCGTGGAAAAAACGGTGGTGCTGGAGAAATTGGCCATATGGTTCTTATTCCAAACGGCAGACAATGTAATTGTGGTAAAAGGGGTTGTTGGGAACAATATGTTTCAGGTACTGCTTTAACATTAGATATAAAGGAGGAAAGTACTTTTTTAAATCAAACTATTCTTCCTGAAAACATTTTTAAGCATGCCTATGATTCAAATCCAATCGCTGTAAAAATAGTAGAACGGTTTATTGACAATCTAGCGGTTGGTATTGCTTCTTTACAAGACATACTAGATCTAGATTGTTTTGTATTAGGTGGCGGGGTCATAGATTCTAGTCCATATTGGTGGGATCAACTAGTAAATAAATTGAAAACGATTACCAATCAATCTTTGATTATAAGAAAAGCCAAATTAAAGAATAATGCTGGTATGCTTGGTGCTGCGCTAATGGCATGCACATATGCGACAATGAAGCTCAAAGTGAAGGGGTGAGTCAATTGACAGTTTCACAAGAATTATCTGCGGATCTTGTCATTATAGGCGGCAGTCTTGGAGGATGTGCAGCTGCACTTGCTGCCTTGCAGACCGGAAAATCGGTGATTTTAGCAGAAGAAACAAAATGGATTGGCGGGCAAATAACCAACCAAGGCGTACCACCAGATGAACATCCATGGATTGAAAGTTTTGGTGCAACCAGAAATTATCGAACATTCCGAAGAAAAATTAGAGACTACTATTTTACTAACTATCCAGTGAAGAATAACCAACAGAACAACCAGCCATTTAATCCAGGTAATGCACTTGTTAGTAATATTAGTCATGAGCCAAGAGTAGCATTACGTGTTCTATATGATTTGTTTGCCCCTTATTTGAGTAGTGGCAAGCTTACATTGTTAATAGAGTACAAAATTTATAGTGCTGAAACTGAAAAGGATCAAGTACTGTCGCTTACAGTTAATAATCCGTTGACAGGAAATTCGCACTTATTAAAGGGAAAGTATTTTTTGGATGCAACAGAAACGGGAGAGTTATTGCCTCTAGCGAATGTTGAGTATGTAATTGGAGCCGAATCACAGGAAGAAACCGGTGAAGACCATGCAGTAAGTGGGGATGCAGAACCGTTCAATATGCAGGCGTTTACCTATTGTTTTGCTATGGATTATCTCGATGGTGAAGACCATACAATCGAAAAACCTGTCCAATATGAGTTTTGGAAGGAATATCAGGCGCCCTTTTGGCCGGCAAAGCAATTAAGCTGGTGGGGGCTTGTACCGCATACATTAAAACCGATTGAGTATTCATTTTTTTACGAGCCGAATCGTTTTTCATTATGGAATTACCGAAGAATTATTGATCAAACAAATTTTGTTCCGGGAACTTTTCAAAGTGATATTACCATTGTAAATTGGCCTCAAAATGATTATTGGTTAGGTCCAGTTATTGATGTGTCTGATGAAGAGAGAGAAAAGCATTTATTTAATGCAAAACAATTAAGTTTATCTTTGCTTTATTGGATGCAAACCGAAGCCCCTCGTCCAGATGGTGGTCTCGGCTATCCAGGTCTACGGTTAAGAAAAGATATTTTAGGTACAGAAGATGGTATGGCGATGTACCCATATATACGGGAATCAAGAAGAATTAAAGCAGAATTTACTGTGAAAGAACAGCATATTAGTGGTGAAATTGATGGCAAGATTGGTGCCACATTTTTTGACGATAGTGTAGGAATTGGCTGTTACCGTTTAGACCTCCATCCAAGTACAGGAATGAATAGTTACATTGATATTTCTGCCCATCCTTTCCAGATTCCACTTGGCAGTTTAATTCCGATACGAGTTCGGAACTTATTGCCTGCTAGTAAAAATATTGGCACTACTCATCTTACCAATGGCTGTTACCGGCTTCATCCCGTTGAGTGGAATATCGGTGAAGCGGCGGGACATTTGGCTTCTTATTGTATTGATAAAAATATCGCTCCACATGAAGTGAGAAATAAACCATCATTTTTAAAGGACTTTCAGTCACGTTTAATAGCGGCAGGAATCGAACTAGAATGGCCAAAAATTCATAAAGTATAAACCCTATTCTTAGAAGGAAGTGGAATGGCATTGATCGCTCTGGTTGACAAAAGGAAGCGAATGAATAAGTTTGTGAACTTTACAAACTATTTTTCCAATATCGAACAATTACAAGAAGAAAATCTACTAAAGTATGAGTTTATTTTTATCAATGGAAACGACAATGGGATCCCAAGGGAAATACCTTATGAAATGATAGAAAAGTTATGGGAGTTTGTGGAGTATGGCGGGATTTTATATGGCGAACTAATTAATTGTGAGGAATTTCCAGCATCAAGACTTTTTGGTTTCAAACAAGATTTTGCTGTGACCAATCGCCGCCTTGAGAAATTAGTCATTTCCAATGAAAGCCACTATGGTAAAAAAGGTCAGCTGCTCGAATGGCAAGGTCCTTTTTTAACTGGTTTTACATTTGATACGGAAAGATTATTAGATATTGGTCATTTTAAAGAAACTCATAGGACGGAAGAGGAAGGGCTATATCCTGGAATCGTTGTAAGAAATCATGGTAAAGGGAAGGCTGTTTTTTCTACTTTTTCCTTTTTAGGTAATGAGCAAATCTGGACGTTACGCCCCAACTGGCTGTGGAATGATGTCGTGAAATGGCTGCAAAAGGATTATCAATTGCCAATAAAAATGATAGATCCTGTCATTCAAATTTCAAAGAATGCCGATATTGCAAAAACCATTGAAAAGGGTGTGAATTGGTTTTTACATTCCGGTATTTTGCCGAAGACTGATGGAAGTCTCGGAGTTTATGAAAATGTTCATTCGATTCGAAGTGATATTAGTAAGGATTTACGGCCTGATTGTCATGCTCACACTGCTTTAATGTTTTACCTGTATGGAGAATATTCAAAGGATCGTAAATGGAGTAACATATCTGAAAGGCTACTAACCTATTTGTTTAAAGCGGGCTACCAGGATAGTGATCCGAATTCGGTAACATATGGTTTTTGGAAGTGGTTTCAGAGTCCAAGGAGTAAGCCGGATCAAATTTTTTCAGACGATAATAGCTGGGTTGCCCTTGTTCTATTATATCTTTATCGAAAAACAGGGAATGAAGAATATAAAAAACGGGGTCTCATAACAGCGTATGCCCTATTAAACACACAAAATAAGAATGGACTGCGTCCAGAATGTATACGAGAACAAGAATTAGTTGATTACGGAAAAGCCCATTTCCAAAATTCAACGGAAGCGAGCATGAATCCCCATTTCGAAGCAATTGTTCATGCTGCCTTCATCCAAGCCTATCTTGTTTCAAATGATGATGCTTTTCTACAGACTGCTTATAAGGGTACATTAACCTTGTTGAACAATAAAGAGGAACTGAAGTTTATGTATAGCAAAACTGCTGGGTATAGTAGGTTCCTATTATCAGTAGCGCAATTGTATGCCGTAACAAAAGATGCAGGAATCCATAAAGGTCTATATGAAATTTTTGATTATTTATCTGAACATCAACATGAACTCGGAGCTATTGAGGAAGCGGATAATCCTGATCCAGAACGGTATGGGACGGAAGATACGGGTGTTTTTCGTTTGAATCATGAGGGGATTGCTGATCAGTTATATACAAATAATTTCTTATGCATAAATGCCTGGGAAGCAGTTAAGGCAACTGGTGATTCTGATTTAAAGGATTTCCATGAAAAAATAGTCCAATTTATCTCTTCCATTCAAATCTCATCTCTGAAATACGAATTTGATGGCGGTTGGATGCGTTCCTTTCATCTAAATCGTAGTGAGTATTTTGGCAATAATGGCGATACTGGATGGGGTGCTTATGTTATAGAAAGCGGTTGGACGAATGCCATTATATTGTCTGGTTTATTATTTAAGGAATTAAATCAGTCACTACTAGAATAGGATACAAAGAAAAAGTAAGGAGTGGACTGTGTGGCCGCAATGATCTGTACTATTTTAAATGATGAAAACCCTATTATGTTTGCGAAACAAGAGTTACACAAATATGCCAAAGACGTTCAACAGCCCATCCAATATTCATTTGTATTAGGGTTGGAGAATGATTTTATTCAAAATGGCTTCATTGAACAACCGTTTTTTCAAGAGAGCTGCTCAATTGATGGTTTTCAACTGATTCAAAAAGAAAATGAAATTTATATTGTTGGTGCAAATCCACGATCTGTACTTTTTGGTGTTTATGAAGTTTGTAAAAAACTGTTTGGGTATAAGTGGGCAAGCCTTTTTCCAAATGAAAGAATTAATTTTAACAAAGAAAAAATACTTGTTCCTACTATTAATACTGGAAAAATGAGACGAAGGGGTTTGGTTGTAGAGAATTATGATGAACCTGATTTTCTTTTGCAATTAATTGACTGGGCGGCTAAACAATATATTAATGAACTATTCTTTACCTTCATGTTATGGGATAAAGTGAAACATGTTGTGACGAAAGAAATTGAAAAACGTGGAATGTCCATCACATTGGGCGGGCATAGTATGCACTATTTATTAAACGAAATTCCTGTTTCGGAGAAAAAACAGATCAATTTTGCAGATGCTAGTTGGAAGGACTTAATCATCAATAAAATAAGAGATTTTTGCAGTGAAACAAGTTCTATAGAAAGATTATCATTATGGCCAGCTGATATTGGGATAGAAGATGACCAGCCATTTTTAGCACATTATATTGCGTTTTCTGAACAAATAAAAATACAGCTTCCTCAAATTAACGTAGAACATATCGCCTACAATGCTGGTCTTTCGTGGAAAATGTTAGAGCTAACTGACGATGTGAAAAGTTCAAAATCTGTGAATACGTTATTCGCTTATTGGGGTAGAAATTATCAGCAATCATTCAGAAAAGAAGAGAGGGCAATTAACGCTTTACAAAAATGGCGTGATGCAACGAATGTGACACAAAAACAGTTAACGGTCTTTGAATATTATAGTGATCATTTTATGCTTGGTGATTTATTCCCACCATTATTTAAACGAATTCATGAAGATATCGAGTTGTTTCATCAGCTGGGGATTGAAAATATTGTTAATCTGATTGTTCCTTATCTTCCGAAAGAAAATGCTGCTGAATTGGATTTGTTGTATCCTTGGAAATCAATTCAGTTAATGAATGGTTATTATTTTGCACGATTAAGCTGGGGAGATGCTTTTGAAGAAGTAGAAAAGGATTTTTACTCCATTTTTGAAGAACATCAAGCCGAAGTTAAACAAGCCCTTGGAAAAATTGAAACAGTAATCTCGGGAGTATCTAAATGGAATGTGCCATTATTTCCGAACCGGATCATCGATCCAGAAAAAGTAGAAAATCATCACGACCTACAGTTGATTAGTAACGAAATTAAAAAGTGGAAAAACGATATCGAACCATTAAAAGGAAATGCTGTAAAAGAGATTGTTGATCCATATAGCATGGTTTGCTTTTATATAAATTATTTATATGAAAAATTAGATGATTACTTATCTAAATGGAAGGACAAGAGAGAGTAAGATTCGAGAACATTGGAGGTTAATATGAAAAAAAGAATTGTTTTTATTGGAGATAGTATTACTTGGTGGGGAATTGATGAAGGTGAGACAATCGGTACTGGTTATGTGCGTTTACTGCATGATTATTTAAAGGTTAGCTATCCTGAACGAGATTTTGAAATTTTTAATAAAGGTATTAGTGGAAATCGTGTGACAGACTTGGCTGAGCGGTGGGAGCAGGATGTCATTTCCTTACGCCCCGATATTGTTTCTATCTCAATCGGTATCAATGATGTATGGCGACAAGTCGATTCTCCAGAGATTGATCAAGTGTATCCAGAGAAATTTGAAGGAATTTATGACTCCCTCCTTAAGAACATCAATGAAAAAACCAATGCTTCTATTATATTAATGGAGCCTACGATTATTGGAGAAGATGTTCAGTCTTTAGGAAATACATTGCTCAAACCATATGTTGAAAGTGTTCATAGATTAGCAGATAAATATTCTGCAACCTTGATCCCAACACATCAGGCATTTATTGAATTTTTGGAGTCACGTAATGAAAATCCGCTTACAATAGATGGTGTCCATATGAATTCGATGGGCAATATGCTGATGGCAAAAACATGGATCCAAGCAGCAAAGTTGTTATTAGGTTAGCTCTGTTGAGAGCATACTAAAAAGTAAACAGGCACCATCCAAAAATATGGAAGGTGCACTGTATACTTTTTTGCAAAACCCGTATTATGGAAAATCAAATCCACTTCGACTCTGCCAAGACTTTAATTAATAATAGTGGTGGGGTAATTGTCTCCGCCACTCAAAAGCATCCTAATTCCCTTGCTTCTTAACAAATCCCAATAATCCATGGAGTGTTCGTACGAAGTCTTCCCCGGTTAAATGTCCTAATCCACCTTGAGCACAATCGATTTCATTGTATTGCAAGACCCGGTCTCTTCGTATACTTGGACCAGCTATTGTGACTGGAACCGGTTCACCAGTATGTTCCCCGACTTCACAAGGTGTAGAATGATCCGCTGCCAAAACGAAGTAGACATTTTCAGGTAACTGCTGACGAATTAGCCCAACCATATGATCGAACAACTCTATTGATCTTGCTTTCTCAAGTGGTTCATTATCGTGTCCTTTCACATCCGGCGCCTTCATATGAACGTACACAAAGTCATTGTTTGCTATTTCCTCTATAGCCAACCTTGCTTTTAATTCAATATTTGTATCAATATTACCAGTCATACTACTATCCGTAAAAGTCTTATAACCTGCTAATTTAGCAACGCCTAAAACCGTACTTTCACCTGCAATACAGCTTACATTTATCTTAAGCTTTTGAGATATAGGTTTTAGGTCTATCATCTGCCCAGCTCCCCTTGTAAGGATAAAATTAGCTGGAAGCTTCCCATCTGCTACACGTTCCGCATTAACGGGATGGGATGATAATATGATGTGTACCGTTTCAAGAACAAGATTTAATATAGAGGCAGTTCTTATAGCTTCCTCGGAGGAATTTAAGGGTTCTACTTTATGGTAAGGTTTACCGTCATTTGGTGCCTTTGGGTCGGAGTCGCTGATTTTATCGCTTAACCCAGATCCACGCAAGATGAGTACGGCACGATGTTCCGTTGCCGGTTTAAAAAGAATTTCTATCCCTTCTTCAAGCTCCAAACCACTAATAGCTTGTGCTAATTCATCAGTTTTCTCACGAATTCTTCCTGCCCGGCGATCAACAACAATCCCGTTTTCATCAACTGTGGCAAAATTACAGCGCAAAACAATATCTCCAGGTTTAACTTCCACTCCGATTCCTAAAGCTTCAATCGGTCCACGACCAGGATAATCATGAGGTTTATAACCGAATAAAATTAAATGTCCCATATCTGTTCCTACAGGAATGCCAGGAGCAATCAGGTCCATGAGCCCATTGATTCCCTCTGAAGCGAGTCGGTCCAGATTTGGTGTTCGGGCATGTTCCAATGGTGTTTTACCACCTAACAAAGGATGTGGTCGATCACCCAGTCCGTCGGCAATCGCCATAATAACTTTTCTGTTCAACAAGATGTTCTCCTCCTAACGTTATAATCCCAGTAGGCCAAACCATGTGAAATAGGCTAAACAGATAACGGATGCGCCAATAAAACATGTAATAACCGCATACTTTACTTGATCTACTATGGTAAAGTAATCTGATGAAAAATAAATGGTATTTACTTTTGAATGTGGCGGAAGCGTAATCGTAAATGTCATCGTCATTGCGGCAGCGAGTGCAAGTGGTACAGGATCCATTCCTAATGTTTTCGCTAAAGCAATGAAAGCAGGAATCAAGATCGTGACCCTAACGGTTTTACTCGTAAAGATGAGATGGCTGTACATACTTAGGAATATGACCACTACAGCAACCATAGCATGACTCATCTGATCGATTCCTAGAGCATCCACTACCTTACTGATAAGATATACCGCGCCTCCGGATTCGTCCAATGCATTTCCTGCAGCATAGGCACCTGCGGCGAAAATCATGAGTTCCCATTTGATATTTGCATCTTTCCATTCAAGCATACCTACTTTTGGAAGCAAGCAGAGGAGTGCTGCTATAACGGCAGTTTGCTCAGTACTAATTTCAAAACCAAACCAAGCTTCGTGATAGTCTCCAGTAGCCCACAAAAGTACAGTAAGAATGAAGATAACCGATGCTTTCTTCTCCGCTATGGAGAAAGAACCTAATTTCTTCAATTCGCCCTTTAGCGAATCCATTACATTTTCAAAGTTACCTTCCTCTTTAATAGAGAATAACTTTAACCCGATAAAGAAGGTGATTGTCATCGTGATAATAGCAGAAGGCATGGAGGCAAAAAGCCAATCCATATAACCGATGCTGCCACCCGCTTGCTCGTTAATAAAACCGACAGCGATAATGTTACCTGAAGTAGCCGTCATAACACCTGAAGTTGCGAGGGCATCAGCTTGAAGACCTTGCAGCATCATTACTTTACCAAGTCGACTTTTTCCAGGAATAGCTTTATAGACTTCCAACAAAATTAAGCAAATAGGCAACATAAGTGTTGCACGTGCTGTAGTCGAAGGAACGAAAAAAGCCAAAACAAAATTAATAATGACTAAAACAGCCAAAGCCCGAGTTGGAGTTTTACCAAACTGCGTGACCATCCATAACGAGAATCTTCTACCTAAATTTGACTTCATCATAGCAGAAGTTAAAACAAAAGCGGAAACCATTAACCAAATGACGTCAAACCCTAATGTTCCAAAAGCTACTTCTTGATCTTCGACCGCTCCCACTAACGGAAGCAATAGAATGGCAATTAGCGATGTCAGGTATATTGGAATTGGAGTTGTTATCCAAAGGACCAATGCACCAGCGAAGATGGCGATTGATTTTTGTGCTGCTGGCTCTAATCCTTCTGGAGTAGGCATTAACAGTAATAAAAGAATAACAATAATTGCAATGGGTATACCCCACTTTTTCATTCCAGCCTCAAAACTTCCTTTCTTTTTAATAGATGTTTCATTTCCATCTTTTTTGACTTTTTCATCAGCCATCATGAATCCTCCTAGTGATTGTCTTGTATTCGCTTTCAGTATATTAAAATCTATACTATAAAACAATTTGATTTACTTTTAATAATCATAAGTATATCTTATAATTATAGAAACATAGAAGATTTACTAGTTCCTAATGTATTTAAGTAGAAGGAAGGGGTGCTTCAATATGAACCTAACGAAACTTCAAACCTTTATCACTCTATCGGAGTGTTTAAACTTCACCGAGGCGGCAGAACTGCTTTATTGTTCACAACCTGCTGTTAGTATGCAAATTCAAAGTTTGGAAAGGGATTTAGGGTTTCCGCTTTTTGATCGGATTGGAAAAAAGTTATTCTTAACCAAACAGGGGGAACATTTCAAACCCTATGCGGAGCAAATAATTAATCTTTTTTCGACATCGAAAGAGCATATTAAGCAGTTTGACAATTTAGCTTATGGAACGCTATCTTTCGGAGCAAGTAATTTTGTTGGAGTCTACTTTCTTCCCGCTATCCTTAGTAGCTTTAATAAAAAATTCCCAGGAATCAAGATTAACATGAATATTACCAACTCAAGGCATTTAATTAACATGTTGGAATCTAACAAGGTTGAATTATTGGTTCTTTCTAATCGAATACCAATTGATGAGACTCGCTTTCAAGCCAAAACCTTTTATCAAGATGAACTTGTACTTATCGTCAATAACGAACATCAACTTGCCCAAAAAGGAGGGTGTACATTAGAGGATTTAGTAAATGAAACGATGATTCTGAAACCTAGTAAATCCGCTACACGTACCTATTTAGAAGGGGAATTTAAAAAATACGGGTTCAGCTCTCCTGAATATATGGAAATTAGCAGTCTAGAGGCTATCAAACAAAGCGTCATCCATGGTCTTGGTGTATCCATCGTCTCAAGCTTAGCGATTAAACAAGAGTTAAAAAATAAACTATTAGTTGAGGTTCCGATAGAAGGGGTAAAATTTTTAAGGGGGATAAACTATGTTCATCATCGAGGGATACATCTATCACCGGCAATAACACAATTAATTTCTTTGTTAGATCAAAAGTCTATATAACGATGAAAAAACGTTTCTTACAGTACACTTGTAAGGAACGTTCTTTATTTTAGCTGTTTCTCTTAGGTATTAAGAGAGTACAACCTCACAGATAATAGGCGAAATACTAGATTTGATGTGTATAATATATGTAAGAATATTTGTGAAAGGCTATCCGTCTGAGGTGAACATGATGACAACGAAAGAACTTTGTAAAATTATTATTGTAGATGATGAAATCTTAATTAGAAAAGGTATAAAACACTACATTGATTGGGAGCAAGAAGGCTTTCAAATTGTGGGAGAGGCTTCAAATGGAATGGAAGCACTTGAGATCATTGAACGAACCCATCCCAAAATCGTTATCACCGATATTGTGATGCCTGTTATGGATGGGGAAGAATTGACAAGAATCGTTAAGTCAAAATATCCAGATATTGAAATCATTATACTCAGTAGTTTTGGGGAATTTGACTATGTTCGTTCTACCTTTCAAAGTGGAGTGGTTGATTATATATTAAAGCCTAAGCTTGATGCAAGTACACTGTTAGACGCACTAAAAAAAGCAGTCGATAAGATGTCAACTACTCATTCAAATGAGACAAAAGAGCAGGATCGGATGTCGGTAAATCTTGTCATTGATAAGTTAATTTCTGGTTTTGAAGTGGATTATGATGCAGAGCTACTTTCCAGAGTATTTCCCTATGACTGTTTCTATTTATTAGGTGTAGTTTTTAATGGGCATCTTCCTAGAGGAGAGCTGCTTCAAATTCAAAATCATTTTGAAAATCAGTATCTTTCTACTATATCTCAAGCAACACATTTTTCAATTACCTTGGATAAGAACAAAACAGGAATCATTCTAAATGTAAATAAAGAACAGTCCAAAGAGACAATCGATTTTGTAAAAATGATTGCGGAGACGAATAAAGATGTAGGCTTTGTTCTAAGTGAACGATTCACTGATTTTTCACAAGTAGGGCTTATTTATAATGAAAAGGTATCAAAATTGCTGCAATATCAATTTTATTTTCCAAATATCCCTCTTTTAAGAGAACAGGATTTACCACGAGAAGTACCAAATATTGAAGCTTTTAAAATGGATTGGTTCACCAGTGAATGTAAGCGTAGTCGCTTTCATGAAGCATTTAGTTATTTACAGGAGTATGTATCTGTATTTTCTAAATGTTATACAACAGATATTTTTGAATTTAAATCTTTCTTTGAAAACATTATCTTTCACATTACTGTCATCCTAAACAACATGGAATACGATGTCACTGAAATAAAGAATGCCAAATATGAGTATTTTAGGGCAATTAACGAGGCACATTCATTTAATGAAACAGTAGAACAATTAAATAAATTTATTGAACAAGTGAACAAATGTTTACACTCGGAGAAAAATCAACCTAGTAATTTAAATATGAAGAGAATCCTGCAATATATTGAAGACCATTATGCAGAGCAAATCAGCCTTGCAGATGTAGCTGATCATTTTCATTTTAATTCTTCCTACCTATCTAACTATTTTTCTACACATAATAAAGAAGGGTTTATTGAGTATTTGAATAAGGTTCGAATTGAAAAAGCTTCGCAGCTGTTACTTAAGCATTCAGCCTCCATATCAGAAATTAGTGGAATGGTAGGTTATTCAGACCATAGCTATTTCTGTAAAGTATTTAAAAAGATGAATGGAATGTCACCTAGTAAATTTAGAAGAAAACATACTGTAGGTTAAGAGATGGGATGTAAATGAGAATAATACCGAATCGACTTAAACATAATAGCCTATTTTATAAAATGTTTCTTATAACCATACTAATCATTGTTACTGTATCCACGATGATAACATGGACCACAATGAGGATGTCAGAGGAATTTTTTATTGATCGGTTTAGTCTTAACAATAGCAAGGTTATGGAACAAATAAAGGAAAGCTTAGGTACTTTTCAATATTCGATTGTTATCGCTTCTAATGGCCTTATGAACAACGGAACAATCAAGAGTTTTCTCACAGGTGAGCACTCGAACAGAATGTTGGGTTCGTATTATTATAATGTAAAAAAACAAATGACCACTTTAAAAACAAGTGTAGAAGCTTATGATGTTGGTATTCTAGTTTATGGTATTAATGGTATTAGTTATGCAACAGATAGACCTTCATGGGTCAAATCAGATGAAGAGTTACAAAATCACTTCATCACTAGCTCTACACTCAAACAACCTAAAAAACTACTATTTCATCTTGAACAACAAAGAGATCAAACACAAGAAGATTGGGTTATTGTTGCTTCTAAGGCATTTATGGAACCAACTTCAAAAGTTATTTATGGATCAATGTACTTTACTATACAAGAACAGGATTTTAGAAAGTTTTATAGCAGTTATACAAGTTTGGGAAATAATGTGTTAGTGATGGATCCGTCTGGGACCATTTTATCCAGTAATCTTAATGAGTTCATTGGTAATAAAGAAACAGAGCTCCTGAAATTTGCCAACCAACTAGAGGAGCAGCAAAAGGATTATATAAATGCAGACTTTAAGGGTAAAGACCATCTAATCATGATTGAATATCTACCTACCTTTGATTTGTATTTGGTAAATTTAATTGATAAAAAAGCTGCATTTGCAGATATCATCGATAAAAAATCGATTGTACTAATCGGAATCCTTTTCATCTTTCTAGCCATCATCATCGTGTATTTTTCTTCAAGAAGGTTAACCAATTCGTTGTCAAATCTCGTAAAACAAATTGGAAATACCCCGGAAAATGACTTTGATCATTATATACCTGTAACGGGAACGTACGAAACTATGCAAATTGGTCAAGCCTTCAACTCTATGCTTGATGAGCTTCATGAGTATGTTGATAAAATTGTACTTATCCAAAAGCAGAAACGTAATGCGGAATTAGCGGCACTACAGCAGCAAATAAATCCACATTTCTTATATAATACGTTAGCTTCTATCAAATTCATGGTGCAGCATGGTGGAAAAGAAGAAGCAACCGACACCGTCAATGCGTTGATATCGTTATTACAAAATACGATAGGCAATATTAGTGAAACCATAACCGTGAGGCAAGAAATAGACAATTTAAAAAGCTATGTCTTAATTAATCAGAAACGCTACGGTGAACGAATTAGAGTGAACTATTTTATTGAACCAGAGTGTTTTGAAATCAAAATTCCAAAACTAATTTTACAACCCTTTATTGAAAATTCCTTCTTTCATGGCTTCAATAAAAAGAGTGGAGGGACCATTAATGTCCTTGTTTGGAAAGAAGGAGACTCACTTATTTGTGAGGTATTGGATAATGGTGACGGAATGGAAATATCAGCGGATAACAAACTTCCGGATACAAAGCGCAAACAGGAGATGTTTAGTGGGATTGGTGTTCAAAACGTTGATGAGCGTATTCAACTGATTTATGGTGAAGCTTATGGTGTTACAATCTCAAGTAAGATAGGTGAAGGGACAAAAGTTCACATTTCACTTCCAGTAGAAAACTAAAAATAGTCATATAACATAAAAATAGTACAAGCAAATAATTGGAAGCGTATTCAATAAACAAAAATATCACAAGTTTACAAAAATATCGTCCTAACTCGTACTCTCTAAGTGATGGTACCATAGTAATTGTAAGTGAGATAGCGCTTACAGAGAAACAAGGAATCTTAGGGGGGTTTATAGATGAAAAAAATATTTGCATTATTGGTAGTAAGTATGCTTTTGTTGGCTGCTTGTTCTTCTGGGTCTTCAAATGGTAAAGAATCAAAGGGAAACTCAGCGGATGCAAATGAAATTACTGTTTGGGCATGGGATCCAAGCTTTAACATCAAAGCATTAGAATTAGCGAAAGAAGCTTATGCAGCTGAGAATCCAGACCTTAAAGTTAAAGTTATTGAAAATGCTCAGGACGACATTGTTCAAAAACTTAATACTAGCTTAAGCTCTGGTACTACTAAGGGATTACCAAATATCGTGTTAATTGAAGATTATCGTGCAAAGAGTTTCCTGCAAGCATATCCAGATATGTTCCATCCACTAACTGGATCTTATAAAACTGAAGATTTTGTTCAATACAAAGTAGAAGCAACAAGTGTTGATGGTGAAAACTATGGACTTCCTTTTGATACTGGAGTAACTGGATTATATGTTAGAACAGATTATTTAGCAGAAGCAGGCTATACCGTTGAAGATCTACAAAACATCGACTGGAAAAAATACATTGAAATTGGAAAGAAAGTAAAAGAAGCAACAGGTAAAAGATTGCTGACTTACGACCCAAATGATTTAGGAATTCTTCGTACAATGATTCAGTCAGCAGGTAAGTGGTATGTGAAGGAAGATGGTACTACACCTGATTTAGCGAATAATGAAGCGCTCAAACTATCATTCGAAATTTATAAGGAACTTGTTGATAATGATTTAATGAATTTCCATTCCGACTGGAATGAGTTTTTAGCTACATTTAATAGTGGAAAAGTTGCTACAGTCACTACTGGTAACTGGATTACCCCTTCAATAAAAGCTGAAACGTCACAATCAGGAAAATGGGCAGTAGTGCCACATCCTAGTCTGCCGGGGATGGAATCAGTAAATGCTTCTAACTTAGGTGGTGCATCATGGTACGTCCTAAATGCTCCGGGTAAAGAAAATGCAGTAGATTTCCTTACAAAAACTTTTGGTTCGAATGTAGATTTGTATCAAAAATTAGTTACAGATGTTGGTGCTATCGGTACTTATATTCCAGCTACTAAGGGAGAAGCATATAAGACTGGTGATGAATTCTTTGGCGGACAGTCCATTGTATCTGATTTTTCAAAGTGGGCTGAAGAAATTCCACAAGTAAACTATGGTATGCACACATATGCGATAGAGGATATTTTAGTTGTTGCTATGCAGAATTACCTTAATGGTCAAGATCTGGATAAGGTATTAAAAGAAGCACAACAACAAGCGGAAACGCAAATTAAATAATTTGCCTTGAATTTAACCTCATAATATTTTATTAGAAATTAAGAAAATATAAGAGATTAAGCCTCGGAACTCGCCAGCTTCTCCATTAGGAACAAAGAAGCCATTACATGTGTTGGGCGAGCTCTTCCGAGGCTATTCTTATATAGATATAAGTCGGGAGTTGAAAAAATTGATACAAGCAACTACGAAGCAGGACATACAGCCGAAACCAAGAAAATTTCATAACAAACTTCGTTTTAAAAATGGACTAATCGGCTGGTCCTTTATTTTAATTGCAACGGCGATGATCTGTTTATTTTACTTCTATCCAATGGTCCAAGCACTCATTCTCTCTTTTCAATCAGGTGCTGGTTCAAATCTACAATTTGTTGGGTTTGATAATTACATTCGGTTATTTACAGATCCGACATTTATTGCTGCTGTGAAAAATACAGTCACCTATCTCATTATCCAAGTACCAATCATGATCATTCTAGCATTGCTTATATCTGTTTTATTAAATAATAAGAAATTGAAATTTAAAGGATTCTTTCGAACAGCGATATTTTTACCGTGTATTACCTCACTAGTTGCCTATTCTGTAGTTTTCAAATACCTATTTGGTTCAGATGGCATCATTAACCAAATGCTCATAAATGTTTCGCTTATATCAGAGCCGATACAATGGCTAACTGATCCTTTTTGGGCAAAGGTAACCATTATTATTGCTATCACATGGCGGTGGACAGGCTACAATATGATTTTCTATCTATCTGCTCTTCAAAACGTGGATAACTCAATTTATGAAGCAGCTAAAATGGATGGTGCAAATGCATTTCAACAATTCTTTAAAATTACGATTCCAATGCTGAAGCCAATTATTCTTTTTACTTCTATTACATCAACCATCGGTACGCTTCAATTGTTTGATGAGGTTATGAATATAACAAAGGGTGGCCCAGGAAATTCAACGTTAACCATTTCTCAGTATATCTATAATCTATCTTTCAAATATACGCCTGATTTTGGCTACGCAGCGACTGTTTCCTATGCAATTGTGATCATGATCGTCATCTTTTCTATCATTCAGTTCAAAGTAGCAGGTGATAAAAATGCATAATATTAAACGAACTTTCATTTATATCATTCTATCAATCTTTACAATCGTATCTATTTTTCCATTTATCTGGATGATTGTTAGTGCGACAAATAAATCCGTTGATGTTACAAAGGGGAGATTATTACCTGGAACTCATTTGGTAGAAAATTTCCAGAATCTTTTAAATACGGTAGACCTTGTTCCTGCATTAACAAACTCAGCCATTATATCGATTACAACAACCGTTTTATCTCTAATCATTGCCTCCCTTGCTGGCTATGGTTTTGAAATTTATAGAAGTAAAGCAAAGGATGTTATATTTACTATTTTGCTTCTTTCAATGATGATTCCTTTTGCTGCACTAATGATCCCATTATTTCGAATGTTTGGGACCATCTCTCAAATTGCACCTGGGATTGGTATTGATACATTAACATCTGCCATGTTACCAAGCATTACAACGGCATTTCTGATCTTTTTCTTCAGACAAAATACAAAGATGTTTCCAAGAGAGCTGCTTGAAGCTGGGAGAATGGATGGTTTAACAGAGCTTGGTGTTTTCTTCCGTATTTATGTACCTACAATGAAAACAACCTATGCAGCAGCTGCCATTATTACATTCATGTCAAGCTGGAATAATTATTTGTGGCCACTTGTTGTGCTGCAATCTCCTGAAAATCATACGATTCCATTGCTTATATCTAATCTAGGTTCTAGTTCTTCACCTGACTTCGGGATTATTATGACAACCATTGTGATCGCAACATTACCAACAGCACTGATCTTCTTCTTGCTTCAAAGACATTTCGTAGCAGGAATGATGGGATCAGTAAAATAAATAACCATCGATTGATAGAAGAATAGAAAGGACGAGTTAGAATGACAAAATCTCAAATCAAAGTAAATACACCAGCGCAAGCTCCGTCTATAGATTGGCTTACTGATTTAAATGTGTTTGCCGTTAACAGGGTTCCGGCACATTCTGATCATGTGTACTATGCAACCATAGAGGAAGCGAAAGAAGCTTCAGCAATGAAAATGCGTCATGATTTGAATGGAAATTGGAAATTTAATTATTCTATTAACCCAGACTCAAGACCAAAGCGTTTTTATGAGCTTGACTTTGAATGTTCGGCTTGGGGGAATATCAAAGTTCCAGGGCATATTCAGTTACAAGGGTATGGAACTCCACAATATGTGAATACCATCTATCCATGGGATGGGCATAGAGATGTACGTCCTCCAGAAATCCCAAAGGATTTTAACCCAGTGGGAAGCTATGTGAAGTACTTTGAAGTTCCAGAGAATATGGAGCACAAGCCTGTTTATATTTCATTCCAAGGTGTAGAGTCAGCTTTCTTTGTCTGGTTGAATGGTGAATTTATTGGGTACAGTGAAGACAGCTTCACTCCTGCTGAGTTTGAATTAACTTCTTTTCTAACAGGAGGAGAAAATAAACTGGCGGTTGAGGTGTTCCAACGAAGTACGGGCAGTTGGCTTGAAGATCAAGACTTTTGGAGATTTTCCGGTATTTTTAGAGATGTATATCTATATACAGTACCTGAGATTCATGCGCAGGATATCCACATTCATACGGCTCTTGACTCAGCCTATAAGAATGCAGAACTAAAAGTAGATTTAAAATGCCTGCCAAACATTCCTGTAGGTTCCCAAATAGCAGCAGAACTTTATGAGCAAAACGGAAACTTTGTAGCGAAAAAAACCTCCGAACTTACTGGTGAAAATGGTTCAGTATTGATAGAAGTAGAAGCAGCTAAACTTTGGAGTGCGGAAAATCCGTATTTATATAAACTCTATATCCAAATCTATAATGCTTCAGGTGAACTTGTTGAGGTCATTCCACAAAAGGTTGGGTTCCGAAAGTTTGAACTTGTGGATAAAATCATGCGGCTTAATGGTGAAAGAATAATGTTCAAAGGTGTAAATCGTCATGAATTCAACTGCCGAAGAGGTCGTGCTGTTACAAAAGAAGATATGCTTTGGGATATTAGAACATTGAAACAACACAATATCAATGCAGTGAGAACATCTCATTATCCAAATCAAAGTTATTGGTATGAGTTATGTGATGAATATGGAATTTATGTGATTGATGAAATGAATTTGGAAACACATGGTTCCTGGCAAAAAATGGGGGCGGTTGAACCTTCATGGAATATTCCAGGAAACAAGCCAGAATGGCAAGATATTGTTTTAGATCGAGCTGTTTCAATGGTCGAAAGAGATAAAAACCATCCATCCATATTAATCTGGTCATGTGGTAATGAGTCATATGCAGGTGAAGTTATTCTGAATGTTACCCGTTACTTCAAATCTGTTGATCCAAGTCGCCTTGTACATTATGAGGGTGTTTTTCATAATCGTGACTATAACGACAGCAGCGATATGGAGAGCCGTATGTATGCAAAGCCAGTAGATATTGAGGAATATTTAAATGATAACCCAGAAAAACCTTATATCAGCTGTGAGTATATGCACGCCATGGGTAATTCTCTTGGGGGTATGGACAAATATATTGCCCTTGAAAATAAATATCCAATGTACCAAGGTGGATTTATTTGGGATTATATTGATCAATCTCTAATCAAGAAAGACCGATATGGCCAAGAGTTTCTTGCATACGGAGGAGATTTTGGCGATCGTCCTTCAGACTACGGATTCTGTACGAATGGGATCGTATATTCAAATCGAGAGCTATCTCCGAAGATGCAGGAAGTTAAATATTTATACCAGAATATCAAGCTAAATGTTGATAAATCAGGGGTTACCATTCGCAATGAAAGTTTATTTGAAGATACATCCAGCTATGATTTGGAATACATTCTATTCCTAGAGGGGAAAGAATTGTATCGGAATCAGGACCTAGTGGTGATCCCGCCACAAAGTGAAGGTCGAGTTGAATTTAACTGGGGTGCTGAATTACTAAGTGAAGCCGGTGAATATGTCATTCATACATCCTTCAAGCTAAAAGAAGAGGAGCTTTGGGGTGATGCTGGTTATGAGGTTGCCTTTGGCCAATATGTGTTTGAGGATATCCAAAAAATGGCTCAAATTCCTAGTGGAAATTTAAGAGTAGCATACGGTACACAAAACATTGGTGTCCATGGCACTGATTTTACCATCATGTTTTGTAGAAAGGCTAAAAGTCTTATTTCTATGAAATATGGAGGTAGAGAGATGATTGAAGCTCCGATACTTCCACTGTTCTGGAGAGCTACTACCGATAATGATAGAGGATTTTCTCAAGGTTTTACTTCAGGATGCTGGTATGCAGCCAGCCTGGCTCGTCAATCTATGGGGCTAGAAGTAGCGGAACAGAAGGACAAAGTAGAGGTTACTTTTACCTATAAATTTTCAATTCATTCAAAAATTGAAGTCAAAAACACTTTTACCGTATTTGCAGATGGATGTGTGCGCGTTAAATCAGTCTATCATGGTACTGAAGACCTTCCACAAATGCCGATTTTTGCCGTTGCATTCAAGGTTTCCGCGGATTATGACCAATTAAAATGGTATGCTATGGGACCTGAAGAAAATTATTCAGACCGAGCAGCTGGGGCAAGGCTTGGGGTATTTACCAATAAGGTTACTGACAATTTATCAGGATATGTAAAACCGCAAGAATCTGGCAATCGTACAGGCGTACGCTGGGTAAATCTCACAAATCGTGACGGACATGGTATTAAAATTTCTTCTACTTCTCGTCCAGTAGAATGTAACTTTTCACCTTTTACTGCCTTTGAATTAGAGAATGCCGAACATCATTATGAACTGCCTAATGTGCACTATACGGTTGTAACTGTAGCAGGCAAACAAATGGGCGTTGGTGGAGATGATAGCTGGGGAGCACCTGTTTACCCGGAACATCTAGTGAACGCTAATGAAGACATGGAATTTGAATTTATGATTCAACCAATTAAATAATGTAGTGGTAAAGAGCTTGAATTAAATCTCAGGCTCTTTACTCTTATTACAGAAGAAAAGTCGTTCTTGGAAAGGGGATATGTATGCATATCTTTGTTAACGAACAATCTAATCAATTTCATCTAACAAACGGTAAGATTAGTTATATATTCAATATCCTAAAAAACGGAAGCCTTGGTCACTTATACTTTGGAAAAGCAATTAGGCATCGCGACGATTTCTCACATCTCATGAGGAATGATATTCCTACACCTGCTAGTTGTCACTACTTTCAAGATGATCCAGCTTTCTCATTAGAAACCATTCGCCAGGAGTACCCTGTCTATGGGAAGGGTGATTTTCGTGATGCTGCAATTGAACTTGAAACGAGTGAAGGTAGAATCGGGAACCAATTTACATACAAAAAATATGAAATCTCACAAGGAAAACCAAAGCTAGAAGGATTGCCTGCTACTTATGCTGATGGAAATGGGGCAACAACAGTAACCATTACCTTATTTGATGATACAACGGATACCGAACTGCTTTTAACGTATTCCATCTTTCATCATTATTCTGTTATCACGAGAAGTGCAGCTGTCAAAAATTCAGGTTCAGACGACTTATATATAAAAAAGATAATGAGCGCTTCGATAGACTTTCCGGATCAAAATTTTAGTATGGTGCACTTATCAGGAACTTGGTCTCGAGAAAGACATATTAAAGAACGTGAATTAGTCCAAGGAACCCACTCCATTTCCAGTATACGCGGAGCAAGTTCGCATCATCACAATCCGTTTCTCGCACTAAAAAGAAACGATACAACAGAGCATGTTAATGAGGTATACGGGTTTAATTTTATCTATAGCAGCAATTTCTTGGCCCAGGTTGAAGTTGACCATTACCAAGTTACAAGAGTGATGATGGGTATTCACCCACATCAGTTTAAATGGAAGCTTGGACATGATGAAAGTTTCCAGGCTCCAGAAGTCGTGATGGTATATTCTGATGATGGGTTAAATGGAATGAGTCAAATCTTTCATGATTTATATCGTCATCAGTTAATCCGCGATCCATGGAAAACGGATGAGAGACCAATATTGATCAACAATTGGGAAGCAACCTATTTTGATTTTAACGAAGAAAAACTTGTAAACATTGCAGAAAGTGCGAAGGAACTTGGGATTGAGTTATTTGTGTTAGATGATGGCTGGTTTGGGAAAAGAAATGATGATACTTCTTCGCTTGGAGATTGGTTTGAAAATGAAGAAAAATTACCGAATGGTTTAACTTCATTGGCACAAAAATTTAATAACATAGGGATGAAGTTTGGCCTATGGTTTGAACCTGAAATGATAAGTCCGAACAGCCAATTATATAATAATCATCCTTTATGGGTTGTCGGAAGAAAGGGAGAGCATTTGACATTCGGACGTAATCAGCTTGTGTTAGACTTTTCGAGACAAGACGTGGTGGAATACATTTATGAGAAAATGGCAGGCATCATTCGAAAAACAGGCCTGTCCTATATTAAGTGGGATATGAATCGAAATATTACCGATGCTTTTTCATCCGCCCTGCGACTAGATCAGCAAGGAGAGTTTTTCCACCGGTATATCTTGGGTGTGTATTCATTATATGAAAAATTAACAAATGAATTTCCTGAAGTATTATTTGAATCCTGTGCAGGTGGCGGCGGCAGGTTCGACCCAGCCATGTTTTATTATGCTCCACAAGCGTGGCCAAGTGATGATACGGATGCAGTGGAACGGCTAAAAATCCAGTATGGTACTTCACTCGTCTATCCGATATATAGTATGGGTTCACATGTTTCTGCATCGCCAAACCATCAAACCATGCGTTCGACTTCACTTGATACAAGAGCAAATACTGCATACTTTGGTACATTCGGATATGAACTTAATCCACTTGAGTTGAGTGAGGAAGAAAGAAAGATCATTAAGGAGCAAGTTCAGTTTTATAAAAAGCATCGAAGGCTCGTACGGGATGGGGATTTTTATCGACTTGTAAGTCCTTTTGAAAACAATGAAACAGCGTGGATGATTGTTTCTAAGGACAAAACCGAATCATTAGTTGGCTGGTATAAAGTACTGGCAACACCTAATCCCAAAAAACAACAAGTACTTGGACTAAAAGGATTGGATACCACTATCTTATATGAAATAGAAAACACAGGGGAAGCTTTTTATGGTGACGAACTGATGTATCACGGAGTAACATTGCCCACTGAATTTAATGGTGCCAATCACCTTAAAGCAAGTCTTGGGGGTGATTATCAATCAATTGTTTATTATTTAAAGGAAAGAAGAACGAGCAATGACGCAAGAACATGCATTTAAAGCTGCTGAACTTTGTTTGATACCACAAAAAGAAGCTTTAATTGTAGAATGATAGAAATCAAAAAAAGTGGCAGGCACCTAATTGAAGGTGCCTGCTACTTTTTTGTTTCTAGTTAAGGTGTTAATATATTTTAAGGGGCAATGGCTTGAGATCGTGTTATTATTGCTCTGGCTCCACAACAGTGTAGTGGAATTTACATTATGGTTAATGGCGGTGACTGAATGTTTAGAGGGATTGTTGATAACAAACAAAGTGGGCTTGTTGGTGATGTGTTGAAAGAACATATTCGCGAAGGCGGGAAGTTATCAATTGCCGCAGCTCATTTCACATTATATGCATTTAAGGAGTTAAAGAATGAGTTAGAGAAGCTTGATGAAATTCGGTTCATTTTTACTGAGCCAGCATTTGTTGGGGATAGTCATATGCCCGTCGAGCGAATTGAAAGTAATGAAGCAAAACTATATGGGGTTGACGAAGAAATTCAATATAAAAATGAGTTGAGTCAACAATATATTGCTAAAAAGCTCTCGAATTGGTTAAGTAAAAAAGTGCAGATCAAGTCAGTAGTGAACCAGCGAGTAGACGCAGGGTTTTACCATCTTGAAAACAAAGATGGTTCTCAATTAAGTCTTGTTGGTGGAGCACCGTTTTCCAGTGCAGGCTTAGGATATACCAATTCTTACAATATGTATTTGAATACAATTATTCAAGATGAAGAGACAAATAAAAAGATTAAACAAGTATTTAATCAAATGTGGGAAAATAAGCAGCAACTTCAGGATGTTAAAAATACCGTGTTAAATAGAGTTCAAAGCATGTATAAAATGAATAGTCCTGAACTTGCATATTTTGTTACTATTTATAATATTTTTAAAAAATTCCTTGAGGAAAATGAAGGGTTCGACCGTATACAACAAAAAACAGGTTTTCATCAAACAGAGATTTGGAATAAATTATATTCCTTTCAACAAGACGGTGTGGTAGGTGCCATTAATAAGATTGAAACCTTTGGTGGGTGCATAATTGCGGATAGTGTTGGCTTAGGTAAAACATTTGAAGCATTGGCCGTTATAAAATACTATGAACTGAAAAATCATCGGGTATTGGTTATTGCGCCAAAGAAATTAAGGGAAAACTGGTCTGTTTATCGATTAAATGATAAAAGAAATATTTTAGCGAATGACCGTTTTTCTTATGACTTATTAAATCATACAGATTTATCGCGTGAAGGCGGATATAGTGGTGATATTAATCTTGAACATGTTAATTGGGGCAATTATGATTTAATTGTTATTGATGAATCACATAATTTCCGTAATAACCCTAAAAGAAAAGATCGAATGACACGCTATGAGCGAATGATGCAGGAAGTGATTAAATCAGGTGTAAAAACAAAGGTTTTAATGCTATCGGCTACACCAGTTAATAATAAATTAGACGATTTAAAAAACCAGCTTGCTTTTATTACCGAAGGCAATGATACTGCACTGCAAAAATCAGCCAATATTAACGATATATCTGAAACCATCCGACATGCTCAACGCGTATTTAATAAGTGGAGTGAACTTTCAGAAAATCATCGAACCACTGAGCGCTTATTGGAAATGCTTGATTGGGACTACTTTACACTATTAGATTCATTAACCATTGCACGTTCGCGGCGTCATATTGAAAAATATTATAACATGGAGGATATCGGTAAGTTCCCCAAACGCCTACAACCAATTACGATAAAAGAAAAATTTGATACTCAGGATGAGTTCCCATCGCTCGAAAATATTAATAATGATATTTTGCGTTTAAGATTAGCGATATACTCACCTATGAAATACATATTGCCGAGTATGAAAGAGCAGTATAAAGAAAAATATGATACGAAAATAGAAGGTCGGGGCGCATTAAGGCAAGAAGACCGAGAGCATAGTTTAATTTATTTAATGAAGGCTGGTTTATTAAAACGGTTAGAAAGTTCGGTTAGTTCTTTTACCCTCACTATTCAAAAAATCATGAATAATATTGATATGACGATAAAAAAGGCTAATAGTCTTGATTTTGAAGAAGCATATTCACAAAATATTAGAGACATTGAAGACATGGATAGTAATGAACTAGAGGATATGGCTGTTGGCTCGAAAGTAAAGGTCCTAATAAAAGATATCGATTTAATTCGCTGGAAGCAAGATTTAGAAAATGACCGTATTATTTTGGATAAGTTGTATAATTACGCTCGACAAGTTGATGCGAAGCGGGATTTAAAATTACATGCATTAAAAAATTTGATTCGCCAAAAAATTAATCATCCTATTAACAGTGAAAATAAAAAAGTAATTGTCTTTACAGCTTTCGCAGATACAGCCAAATATTTATACGAACATCTTCATGGTTGGCTTAAACAAGAATATGGGTTATATGCTGCACTTGTGACAGGATCCGACAACCCAAAAACAACACTCAAAATGAAAAAAGTAGATTTTAATAATGTGCTAATAAACTTCTCCCCTCTCTCAAAAGAGAGGAACAAATTAATGCCGGATTCCCTAGAAGAGATTGATCTATTAATTGCGACGGATTGTATTTCAGAAGGGCAAAACTTACAAGATTGCGATTACTTAATTAACTACGATATCCACTGGAATCCAGTTCGTATCATCCAACGCTTCGGGCGAATTGATCGGTTAGGAAGTAAAAATGATTGCGTTCAACTTGTGAACTTCTATCCGCCGATGGAATTAGACGAATACATTAATTTAGTTGGCCGGGTAAAAGACAGGATGATCATTATGGATATATCCTCCACCGGAGAAGAAAATGTTATTGCTGAAAGTAGTGAAATGAAGGACTTAGAATACAGGCGTAATCAATTAAAACGATTGCAAGAAGAAGTCATTGACATCGAGGATATTTCTGGAAATGTGTCATTGACAGATTTCACAATGGATGATTTTCGGATTGATTTAGTCAATTACATGAAAAATAATACGCAAATTGTGAAAAGTATTAAACATCATATTTTTAGTGTGACTAAAAATGAAAACAAAAATGTAATTGATGAAATAAAGCCAGGAGTCATATTTTGTTTAAAGCAAATTAATAACTTCTCATCAAATGCAGAAAAGAATGCTTTACATCCATTCTATCTTGTTTATATTCAACAGGATGGTGAAGTGTTATATGGATACGGTCATGTGAAGAAAATTCTCGATTTATACCGATCATTATGTCTAGGAAAGAAAGAAGTCCAAAAAGAGTTGTATGACTATTTCTACCGAGAAACACGTGATGGTAGAAATATGACAAAGTATCAGAATTTCCTTGAAGCTGCCATTGAAGATATAATCGGTAAAAACGAACAACAAGCGACATTGGATATTTTTTCAGTGGGAAGCTTAACTTCGTTATTAACAAGTTCCAATAGTGATGTAAGAGATTATGAAGTGATAAGCTGCTTAATCATACAAGGTGATGATCATGGTGAATGATGAATTTTATGAGTTAATCGGTCTTCCCGACCGATTAACACCTATAAATCGTAAAATTGACAAAAAAATGTTTTTTGAGCAAATGGAGTATTCATCAAAAGAAAAGCAACAATTTACACAATGGATTGATCGAATTACAATGGCCTACCTATTAGCACCCCAAAATATAAATATTCATCCCTATGTTGATGAAGACAAAAAGTATGAAAATGTAACCTTTATTACGGTATCATTAAAGAAAGAACTAACCATGAAACAAGTAAAACAGGTAGCAGTACTGCTCCATGAATCCTTACCAAATCCAACCGTATTTTGTTTTACTAGCGAGGAAAAAATACTTCTTTGTACGGCATTAAAAAGACTCAATAAAAATAATCTGTCTAAAGTAATCATAGAAGAACTAAAGATTTCTCCATGGTTAGGATTGCAGAATAACGAGGATACAACGGTAAAGTTTTTTAAATGTATTCATATATCCTCTTTATCATTTACAACATTCTATAACTTTTACTCCGATTTTCACTATGCCCTTCGTTTGTTAGAAGTAGCAGAGAATACAGGGGACTTTGTTTCCTATGAAGAAGAAGAGTTAAATAGGGTCACGATGCTTTTGGAACAAATATCCGTACTCGAAATGGAAATTGACCGGTACAGAAAGTTAATGAAAAAGGAGAGCCAATTTAATAAAAAAGTGGAATATAATGTAAAGGTACAAGAATTAAAACAACAATGTAGAACGATTAAAAGAGAATTGAATTTGTAGAGGTGGAAAGATGAACAAATTATCCGGGCAAACCATGGACTTGGTTGGGCATAACATTGAACACTTAAAAAAACTATTTCCTGAAGTTGTAACGAATGGGAAAGTTGATTTTGAAAAACTTAAATTGGTATTAGGTGAAGAAATCGAAAGCAGTAATGAAAAATATGAGTTTACTTGGAATGGTAAGGCTAATGCAATTAAATTAGCACAAACACCTTCATTAGGCACACTAATTCCTGATAAAGAGTCAAGTAAAAACTGGGATACAACGGAAAACCTTTATATTGAAGGAGATAATTTAGAAGTATTAAAGCTTTTACAAAAATCCTACTTTGGTAAAATCAAAATGATCTATATTGATCCTCCTTATAATACTGGAAATGATTTTGTTTACCAGGATGATTTTCGCGATAATATTAAAAATTACAAAGAGATTACGGAACAAAATACAAAGTCCAATACAGAATCAAATGGCAGATATCATACAGATTGGCTGAATATGATGTATCCCCGGTTAAAATTAGCACGGAACTTGTTAGTAGAGGACGGCGCTATTTTTGTAAGTATCGATGAAAATGAATTTTCGAATCTTAAATCTATGTTAAATGAAATCTTTGGAGAAGATAATTTTTTAACTGCACTTTCGATTAAGCAGAGGCATGAAGATAGAATATTAAAGGGTGACAAAGATTTCCATGAGGTAGTAGAATATTGCTTAATCTATAAAAAAAGTGATCAATACAAACAGTTTAAACGGAAAAAGGATAATTCTTCAATTGATGAATATATCTATTCCATTACAGAACTTGAACCCCCTATTGAAAAAATTCAGATGGGAAATAAACTAGTAGAAGTGTTTGCACCGCATCAATATCAATTAGAAAAATTAGATCCTTCTGAAGCCCTTTTCAAGCGAATTAGTATACGAGGTTCTCTTAAGGAAGGGAATAGTAGTGGAAGGTTTTATATGAAGCATTTAGATGGTATCAAAGAGAAGTATGGATGGCTTTATAAAGTGCCAGAAATGGGGAACGACCAGAACCCGTTTAGATACTTTATGTTACCTCAATCTGAAAAAGTGGTAAATGGGGCTTACTTCCAAGGTGTCCCAATGGACAAAACAGATTTAATTGAAATTCCATATCCTAATTTTCTTGATTTGGTAGATGTATTTAATAATGTTGGCTATGAGGGTGATGTTTCGTTCCGTAATGGAAAAAAACCGATTAAATTCATAGAACATCTATTTACTTTAGCAGGGTTGGAAGATGATGCAAACAGCCTTGTTTTAGACTTTTTCTCAGGGTCTGCCTCTACCGCTCATGCTTTATTTCACTATAATGCACGGGATAATGGAAAAAGAAACTTCATTTTAGTTCAATTACCGGAAAAGACCGAAGACAATTCAGAAGCCTTAAAAGAAGGATTTACGAACATTTGTGAAATTGGTAAAGAACGCATCCGCCGTTCAGGT
The DNA here is from genome assembly GCF_036961885.1 of Neobacillus niacini. Taxonomy (GTDB): domain Bacteria; phylum Bacillota; class Bacilli; order Bacillales; family Cytobacillaceae; genus Neobacillus; species Neobacillus niacini_H. The sequence continues at coordinate 58,984 of NZ_JBALNQ010000047.1, forward strand.
GATAAAATTGTTAAAGATTCAGGTAATAATGATTTAGATATAGGTTTTAAGGTGTTTAAATTGGAAACTTCCAATGTGAAACTTTGGAATCCTGATTCTGAAAATCTTGATCAAAATCTTTTTGATTTACAAGATATTATTAAAGAAGGCCGTACAAAAGAGGATCTATTATTTGAAATCCTATTGAAAATTGGCATTCCTTTAACCAGTCAAATTGAAGAAATAATCGTCCAGGATAAGGTTATTTACAGTGTAGGTTATGGAGCGGTTTTATTATGTCTTGAAGATGAAATTGAACTAAATATGATAGAAAAACTGATTACACTGAAACCAGAGGATTTTGAGCCTAAGGTTATTTTTAAAGAATCAGGTTTCTTAACAGATTCAGTAAAAACCAATGCCATTCAAATGTTGAAGAAAAATGGAATTACTGATGTAAGGAGTGTGTAAGGATGAAGTTTCAGTTTCAATCAGATTTAGCATACCAACTCCAAGCAATTCGTTCAGTAGTTGATATTTTTCAGGGACAACCTGTCCGCCAATCGAATTTTACGGTTTCTTACGGTGCAGATGCTGGAATGATTCAGACAGCTCTAGGGATTGGAAATCGGTTAGATTTAACAAAAGAAGAAATGATCAAAAATGTAAATGAGATTGAAATCCGTAATGGACTTCCGCGCAGCGAAACATTGGACGGGTTGAATTTTACCATTGAGATGGAGACAGGAACCGGGAAAACATATGTTTATTTACGGACGATTTATGAATTAAATCGAAAATATGGCTTTTCAAAGTTTGTCATCGTCGTTCCATCTTTGGCAATTCGTGAAGGAGTTTACAAGTCGTTACAAATTACCGAACAGCATTTTAAAGAGCTTTATGATCGTCAACCTTTAGAATATTTTATTTATGATTCTGAGAAGTTAGATAAAGTTCGAAATTTTTCAACAGCAACAACCATACAAGTGATGATTATTAATATTGATGCTTTCCGCAAAAGTTTTGAGAATCCAGAAAAACAAGCCAAAGCCAATGTCATTCATCGTAGTATTGATAAATTGAATGGCTACCGGCCAATTGAGTTTATTCAGCAAACCAACCCAATTGTTATCATCGATGAACCGCAAAGTGTTGACACAACACCAAAATCAAAAGTGGCGATAAACTCGTTATCACCATTATGTACACTTCGTTATTCTGCGACACATGTAGATAAATATAATATGATTTATCGCTTAGATGCGGTGGATGCATATAATGAACGTTTGGTTAAGAAAATTGAAGTGATGTCGGTCCGCTCTGAGCAATCTTTCAACCTTCCATATATAAAATTATTAGAAGTAAAGGAGAGAAAGGCTAAAATTGAGCTCGACAATCAAACACGAGGAACGGTAAAACGTGTCGCTAAAATGGTGAAATATGGTGATGATTTATTTGATGTATCTGGAGAACGAGAGATTTATCGAAACTATTTAATACAACAAATTGATTGGACCGAAGGGAAAGAATCAATTGAAGTAAATGGTCATACTTTAAGAGTCGGTGATTCAATTGGAGAGATTGACGATGATACCATTAAACGTTACCAGATCAATCAAACAATAGAAGAGCATTTAGATAAAGAGTTACTATTAAAGAGCCGTGGTATTAAGGTTTTAAGTTTATTTTTTATTGATAAAGTAGCTAACTACCGCTCCTATGATAAGGATGGTAACCGCATAAAAGGTAAGTATGCGATCATGTTTGAAGAGGAATATAATAAGCTGATTCGAAAATCAAAATATAGAAATTTGTTTGAAGATATTGATGGTGATATCGATGTAAGTAAAATTCATAATGGGTATTTTGCTCAGGATAAAAAGGGGAACTTAAAGGATACGAAAGGTAATACCCAGGCTGATACTGATGTTTATAGCTTAATAATGAAGCATAAAGAGAGGTTATTAAGCTTTGATGAACCACTAAGGTTTATTTTTTCACATTCTGCGTTACGTGAAGGTTGGGATAACCCAAATGTATTCCAGATATGTACGCTGAAGGATTCAAGTGGAACGTATATAAGTCGCAGACAAGAAATTGGTCGTGGTTTACGTTTAGCTGTAAACCAGAATGGTGAAAGGGTTCCGGATTATAGTGTCAATACCCTGACAGTTATGGCTAATGAATCATATGAGGAGTTTGTCGATAACTTACAAACAGAAATTGAAGAACAAACGGGTGTAACATTTGGTAAAATTGAAAAACATATTTTTGCTAAGCTAATCTATTTAGACGAAGAAACAGAAGAACCTATCCAATTAGGTTACGATCTGTCTAAGCAATTGTATGATGATTTTAAGTCAAAAGGCTATATTGATGCAAAGGATAAAGCGACCTCTATCTTAAAAGAGGCAATTGAAAAGAATGAAGTGGATATCCCAGATGAACTCACTCCATGGAAAAAAACAATTATAAAAGAATTAAAAAGAATTACCGAACGACTACCCATTCAAGATGGCAGTAAAAAGAAAAAAGTCAAATTAAATAAGGCTGTCATTAATAGCCAAGAATTTATTGATCTTTGGGAAAAGATAAAATACAAATCAGTTTATTCACTTGATTTTGATAGTAGTGAACTAATTAAAAAATCGATTAACAGTATCCAAAAAATGAAGCGAATTGATAAAGTTCGGATCATTAGTCGAAAAGATGCCATCGCTACGATTGACCGAATAACAGGAGTTCAAGGTGTTACATTGAGTGAGGGAATGGAAGACTTTGTAACGATTCAACATACATTGCCTGATTTAATTACTGAATTGCAAAATCGAACGAATTTAACAAGGAGAACGATCGTTCAAATTTTGACAGGTAGTAATCGATTGGATGATTTTAAAAACAACCCACAAAAGTTTATCGAAGAGATTACAAAAATTATCCAGAGAGAAATGAAATTTATTCTTCAAGATGGAATTAAGTATGACAAAATGGATAACGATTACTATCCTATAGAACTTTTCCAAAAAGAGGATTTGCTTGCGTATATAAATAATAATGCGGTTGAAAGCAGCAAATCACCGTACGATCATGTCATTTATGATTCGGAAATTGAAGAAAGCTTTGCGAAACGGTTTGAACATGATGAAAATGTAAAGGTATTTGTTAAATTACCAAGCTGGTTCAAAATTGATACTCCTGTAGGTTCATATAATCCTGATTGGGCAGGTGTTTATACAAGAAATGGTGTGGACAAGCTATATTTTGTATTAGAAACAAAAGGAACAGATATAGAAGAGTATTTACGACCTGAAGAACAAGCAAAAATATCTTTTGCAAGGAAACATTTTGACGCAATCAATTCGGATTTACTCTTTGCAGGTCCAGAAAATGATGTTAACGACTTTTTATTGAGAGTTTCGGCAAGATGAGGTAAATATAGAAGTGCAGACACCATGCTCGTTTAAGTTACAACTAATTATTATAAGTTATAATTAGTTGTAATTAGTTTGTAAGGGAGAGTAAGAATGAAAAATCTTTTATATTTTACCATGATGTTATTTTTACTTATAGCGGCTGGTTGCTCAGCCGATGAATCTGCAAAAAAGCCAGAAGAGCAGAACCAAGAAGTAACTGGTGAGAAGGTGGAGTTGACCATTTCAGCAGCTGCTAGCTTACAAGATGCCTTAAATGAGATTAAGGCAAACTTTGAGAAGGAACATCCTAATGTAAAAGTAAACTATAACTTTGGAGCTTCAGGAGCACTCGGGCAACAAATTATTCAGGGAGCACCTGTTGATCTCTTCTTTTCTGCTGCAAAGGATAAATTTGATAAGTTGGTGCAAGACGGCCTAATTGAAGCATCAAAAGGAATAGATTTAGTTGGAAATGAACTAGTTTTAATAGTACCAAGTGATTCTAAAAAGAAAATCAATGCATTTGAGGACCTTACAAAAACAGATAGGATTTCCATTGGTACTCCAGAAGCCGTACCGGCGGGACAATATGCGAAGGAAACATTAGAAAAATTAAATGTATGGCAAGACATTGAAGGAAAAGTGATATATGCCAAGGATGTGCGGCAAGTACTTACATACGTAGAAACCCACAATGTCGGCGCAGGAATTGTTTACAAAACAGATGCATTGATTTCTGAAAAGATTAAGATTGCAGCAACAGCAGATGAAAATTCACACGACCCAATCATATATCCTTTGGGTGTAATTAAGAAAAGTACCCATCCTAAAGAAGCTCAATTATTCTATGACTATTTACAAAATGATCGTTCGAGGAAGACTTTTGAAAAGCTTGGCTTTAAGGTGCTTAAATAATGGCAACTGATTTTTGGTCACCCGTCAGGCTTTCCGTTGAAATTGCCTCTGTCTCAGGTATATTAGTTGTAGTTTTTGGATTATTTTTAGGAAAGGTAATGGCTAATAAGAAATTTAAAGGCATAGCCTTAGTTGAAACGATTTTCCTTTTACCGTTAGTATTACCTCCATCTGTTGTAGGTTTTTTATTAATTGTTATTTTTGGAAGAAATAGTCCCATAGGACAAATGATCGAAGAATTGTTTAGGCAGCCTGTTATGTTTACGTGGTGGGCTGCCGTTATTGCATCTTCCGTTGTAGCTTTCCCTCTTATGTATCAATCTGCAAAGACAGGAATTGAAGCGATTGATGAAGATATTGAGAATGCAGCACGTGTTGACGGGGCAAATGAATATAAGTTATTTATGTATGTTACCATTCCTCTTGCATATAAAGCCATCATTTCGGGCGCAATATTGAGTTTTGCAAGAGCATTAGGGGAGTTTGGGGCGACTTTAATGTTTGCTGGAAACATCCCAGGAAAAACCCAAACCATTCCAACGGCTATATATGTGGCCATTGATTCAGGTAATATGGAAATGGCTTGGTTATGGGTGGCGAGTATGATTGGTATTTCATTTATAATGTTAATATGCGTACAACGAATGAAATCTTGAAGGCATTCCTTAAATTTGGAATGTCTTTTTCTCTTTGAAATAAAGTATAGATATAAAACTATATAAAGTATTGGAAGTGAAAAGACAATGTGAGGTGATTATTGTGAAAAAGAGAATAAAATTTATCGGTTTTCTTTTTCGTCAAGAAAAAAATGCAAGTCTTCAAACAAAAATGATAAAAGTATCCAGTGGAGAAAGGATTACCAAATTAACCGTTCATGTTGCAGATACTCAAAAAAAAAGAGAAAAGGGCTTAATGTTTGTTAGAAAGCTACCCGAAAACGAGGGGATGTTATTTGTGTTCTCAGGAAAAACATATGGAGGTTTTTGGATGAAAAACACCCTAATACCTCTGTCAATTGCTTTTCTTGATTCAGATGGAAGAATTCTAAAAATACTAGATATGATGCCTTGTAAAGAGGATGAATGTCCTACGTATGATCCGAAACTTTTTTATCACTATGCTTTAGAAGTCAATTTTGGATGGTTTGAAAAGAATCAAATTAAAGAAGGGGATTATGTTACGTTCGTTTAATCTGTAATACAGGAGGAAATATGAAGAAGTTCCAGCAAACAATCAAATGGTTTTTTATATTGTTATTAATTTTGACCGCCTTTGTGTATTTAAATAACACATCATTATTCACAAATGATAGTAATAGTGAGCCTTTGTTGCTAGCCCATCGCGGTCTAGCCCAGACTTTCCATATGGATGGAATTACTAGTGAAACATGTACAGCGAAGAGAATATACGAACCTGAGCACCCATTTTTAGAAAATACAATACCATCAATGGAAGCAGCCTTTGAGGCTGAGGCGGATATTGTAGAAATTGATGTTCAACCAACCATTGATGGAGAATTTGCTATTTTCCATGATTGGACACTAGAATGTAGAACTGATGGAGAGGGAGTAACTAGGGAACATAAAATGGAAGAACTAAAGCAATTAGATATTGGATATGGTTATACGGCCGATAACGGAGAAACCTATCCTTTCCGTGGCAAAGGGATAGGGCTTATGCCTACTCTTGATGAAGTATTGACACATTTTCCTGAGCAATCCTTTTTAATACATATTAAAAGTAATGATCCAAATGAAGGGAAGCAACTAGGTCAATATCTCTCTAAGCTTTCAGATAGTCGGTTAAGAAATCTATCCGTTTATGGTGGTAACGAACCAGTTGCTTCTCTAAAAGAAACCTTGCCCGAAATACGTGTAATGTCATTAGCTACGATGAAAAGTTGTCTACTTCCATACATTGCAGTTGGTTGGACAGGATATGTTCCTTCAGCGTGTGAAAACACACAATTGCATATTCCAGAAAAATTCACTTCATATATGTGGGGATTTCCAAACAGATTTCAAAACAGAATGGAATCTGTCAATACAAGGGTAATCCTTGTTGCGGGTGATGGTGATTGGTCAGAAGGTTTTGATACAAGTCAAGATCTGGAACGCCTTCCCAAAAATTATAATGGAGGTATATGGACTAATAGAATTGATGTAATAGCTCCTATTTTAAAAGAGTAAAAATGCAGGTACCTGCCTCCGCTGGAACAAAGTGCAACTGTAGCGGGGGCTGGAACCAAGATAGTTTTAAAAAAGTGCACCTAGGCATCCTACAATACATTAAAATAAATGAAAACCTGAAATTTTTTAGGAGGATCTTTCATGAGAATAGCTCTTGCACAATTATCTACTAGTATTGATAAAGCCGCTAATTTAAAGAAGGCAATCCAATATATTGGGAAGGCAAAAGGCTTGGGCGCAGATTTTGTTGTCTTACCAGAATATTATATGGCGCTTGCAACTCCAAAGACTGGCGTACTGCCTGCTGAAGTAGCTGAACCTTTGGATGGCCCGTTTGTTTCTGCCCTTAAAGAGGCTGCCCAGGTAAACGAGATCTATGTGGTATGTGGAATGTTTGAATCATCAACAAATGATGATGGGCGAGCCTATAATACAACCGTATTTATAGATCGTTCGGGGCAACTGCTACATTCCTATCAAAAGACCCATTTATACGATGCTTTTAGCTATAAAGAGTCTGATACGATTATCCCCGGCGATAATCAATATAAAGTAGTAGAAACAGAGTTTGGAAAAATCGGTTTAATGGTCTGCTATGAATTGAGGTTTCCAGAAATCGCAAGACAATCTGCGCTTCAGGAGGCGGATGTGCTACTAGTTCCTGCAGGATGGATAGCAGGACCGATGAAAGAGGATCATTGGCAGACGCTTATTCGTGCCAGGGCGATTGAAAATACGATGTTCGTCTGCGGAGCTAATCTAGTGGGTAAAAATTTTACCGGCCGAAGTATGGTCGTCGACCCAATGGGTGTAATACTTGCAAGTGGAGGCGAAGAAGAAACGATTATTATGGCCGATATGAATTTAGAGCGTATCCTTCGTGTAAGAGAAAAACTGCCAAGTGTCCGAAATCGGAAACCAGAGTTTTATAGAGAAGGGGAGAGGTAAAAATGAAACATTCACATTTATTGTTTTAACAATGTCTGTGAATGTTTTTGTATATTAATTTATGTAGTCTAAGAGATTTAAAACCCAAAATTTGTTATATTGGTAATAGAATAATAAAAGGAGGGAATACATTTTAATGATCCCTGCAAAAATGGATCCTATTTCAATCACGCCAATAGCTGAAAAAGGCGTGGACTCCATCTTCGATTGGTTCGAGCAGCATAAACAATCGTTCTATATACTTGGTTGCACCTATCTAAGCCATCAGCAGCAAATCGAAGAGCTCTTTTTCAGGTCAATCATAAAAGTCCACAAGCAATTGCCTCGAATTAAAAGTGAAACATCATTCGAAACGTGGGTTACATCTATTTTTATACATATTTGTCGTGAGCTTTCAGATAATCATAGTTTACAAGTTTCAGTGGAAAGAGAATCACGTCAGGATATTTTTAAAGCACTTGATCAGTTGAAGCTAGAAGAGAAAGAAGCGGTGGCCCTTACATATATTAAAGGAATCTCTAAGGAGGAAGCAGCATATCTTCTTCAGGTTTCATTGGAAAAGCTGAAAGAGCTTTTGTTTTCCGGAATCCGGTCACTTAGAAAAGTATTGGTGGACGGAACACCCTCTGAGGGGTGTAAGGAGTATCATAAGGATTACATCGATTACTTAGAAAGAACCATGGACCGGTCGAAAAAGATTGATTTAGAGAAACATATTTATCATTGCCAAGACTGTCAGGAGGATTTAGCTACCTTTCAGGATGTCATGCTAACCATGTTAAATCTTGCAGAGAAAATGGAAGACTTGCATGTACCTTCTGGTTTTATGGAGAATATTAAAGCTAGACTGGCAGAAAAGGAAAAACATAGACAACTGAAAAATAAGAAACGAATTAGAAAAGGGCTTATTTTTGCAGGTGTATTCGCAATATTTATTGGTTTAGAATTTTTTACAGAGGTATTTTCCAACCGCTACTATTCATGGACAGAAGAAAATCAAGAGTTGCGTACCTATCTCGAAAAAGACCTAGGTGAAAGGTTGAACCTGGAAGCGGAAAGCGATGGGGTGAAAATTAAGATTAAGAGTGTGATTGCAGATGATGTTCAGACACTTGTATTTTATCAAATAGAAGATACAAATGAAGATAACCAATTTATGTTGAATTATGGTGATGGTCTTTTTGTGGAGAACGAACAAGAAATCATGAGCTCTGTAACATATCCAACTTACTATCCTCCTGACTTTGAATCGGAAGTAAATAATAAAGAAAAGAATGTGTATCAAGGGAAGATTAGTTTGCTACCTCTCTCTAAAGATAACGGGACAATCAAACTCAAAATTACAAGCCTTTTGAATTTGATTCAAGATTCCTCAGACCAAAATGGGTTTAGGATTAACGAAAACCTAGGATATAAAACAGGGGAATGGAATTTCGAGATCCCTGTAACAAAACAGCCTTCGATTGAATATGCATTGGATGAAGAAACCAAAGTCGAGGGGATTCCGGTTCGATTTTATAAACTAATCATGGCCCCAACAGCGACGGTTCTGCAATATGGTATTAATATTGAACAACAAGTGAAGCGGATAGATAATCTTACTTTTGCCAATCTAGAAGTGAACAATAAAAAGGTGAAACCTGGTATGTATGGCAGCTCTTTTTTGGATTTACAGCAAGACATGAATTGGTATATGTTTCAAACACATTTTTCCCCGCTCTTTGGTGAAAAACCGAAAGAGGTTAAAGTACAATTCGAATCTGTTTATGTATCATTTGACGACCAAAAAACGATCGAACTAGATGCATCTAAAGGATATTCTCAAACTTTTGAATACGCAGACAGTACAATCTCCATAGACAAGGTGGAAATTGGGCAGCCTACCACTGCTGTCATAAGCCTTGGTGATAGTAAAAATCGAGCTTTTCAGTCGCTTCACTTCAATATTGAGGGTGAAGGTGAAAATCAAAGCTGGTCAATGGAGATGGAATCTGAGGGAGTGCTCGTTGATAAAAATGGGGTTGAATACGATATGAATAAACCTATCCCTCATGAAGAAATAGAGCAGCCCCGTTACTTCGAAACAAGTTATAGGGTGAAGGTACACGGTGACAAAGTGATTCCGAAAAGACTTGTACTATTTGGATATAATAAAATGGAATATTTGGATGATGTTGTAAAGATTTCATTGGAATAATTAGTATGGAAGCTGATCATTTTGGTGCCTGTCACCGCTCGTGCGGTAACAGGCACCATTACTTTGACCTGGTAATGTCACAACTTTCTCTTTTTTGCATATTGTGATGGGGTTACAGACGTCAACTTTTTAAATACTTTACTAAAGTAATTTAAATCGTTAAAACCTACCATAAAGGCGATATCGGTCATTGATATATTACCTCTTTGCAAATATAATTTTGCTTCCCCAACTCTCTTTTGATTAATAAAATCAGTTATGTTCATCCCTGTATCTTCTTTGAATTTACGCGAAAGATGTGAAGGGTTGACGTGTATCTGTTTCGCAATTGTAGTAAGTGATATTGGATATCCTAGATTCAATAGAATATAATCCACGGCCGTTTTCACAATCGGGCTATAATGACCTGTAGAAAAAGATTTCACCAGATCACAATATTCATTTGCCATTGAGAACATTAATTTTTTTAAGCTTGGAATAGTAGTCGTTCTTTCGATTACAATTGCAAACCTCTCTGAAATGTTGTGAAGGTAAACTGGATGGACACCACTTCTTTCAGCCGCAACTCGGTACAAAGTATTGCAAACAAATGCCATGTTTTTGGAGGAACGAATCGGATTTCCAGGTACTCGATCGGAAAACCCTACGAATACATCGATCAAAGAATCTATTAAGATTTGGACCTCAGCACGATCCCCTTTTGTAATAGCATCCATCAGTTTATTTTGGTGATGGTACCTATTTTCAATTATATCTTTATTTTCCTCAATCGTTATTTTTAGTTGATCATAGTTAATGACTGGTTTTATGGTATTAGAGGAAATTTGCCCGGAATTTATATATTCATGACTACATAAATTTACAAGCAATTCTCCGATATATTTAGATTCAATCTCACTTAAAACGGGCAAGGATTGGTAGAATTGTTCCAATTGTTTACGTTCGCCGATTGGGAGACTATTTTTTATCATAATTTCTTTGATAAGGTCAATAACCAATATACTTGAAATAAAGGGACCTATTATGAGACTCCCATAAAAGGAGTGTTCTCTCCAAATACCAACAGCCATATACTCGAGACCATATGGATTGATATGATGGTAATATTGATTTGAATGGTGTTTATTCAAAATTTCATTGGTATGGACATACTCATCATCAGGGTGACCTAACACTACAGGAATGGAATGGTGGATTGAGTCAAATAGTGTATTTCCATCCCTATCATTTAATGTGACATCCATTTTTGTAATCGAATGCACCATTTGGCTTATCTTGATATATTCCTCCAAAATAAACTCTCCTCTCAATTTCCTTTTATTAAGGCTCTTTTCTTAAACTTTGTTGCTTTTTATAACGAAAATTAATGAGTCTGCTGTGTTTTCGCAAAGAACAGCCTAAATTTAATAAGAAAAGAGCTTGCAAACTAAATTCAAAGGTACAAAATAACTATTTCCGCGTTAGAATCGGCTTTAAGATTTTAACAAAAATTGTTTCGAAAACAGCCTTTTATGTATAAAAAATCATTTCTCTCCAAATTATAACAAGTATGCTTAACCTCACATACCTAACTATATGTTCTAAACACTAGCAGGTAAACATATGGTGTGGAGGAGAGGAAAAGATTAAGGAGGAAAAAAATCAAATGCGAGACTACATAAGGCGGCTTCTAATTGCCGCAATTATGGCGCTTTGTGTCAGTTTATTGTTTTTAGGTGGAAAACAGACAGAAGCGAGTATGCAAGATGCAAAGGAAATAAAAACTGGATGGATATGGCCTGCAGACGGGGTCATATCTGATACATATGGAACAAGGCAAGGAACGCATAAGGGAATCGATATAGCGGGTAGTCTGAATTCTCCTATAGTTGCAGTAGAGGATGGAGTAGTAGGTAAATCCTATTTTTCGAAGACCTATGGGAATGTCATTTTTATAAAGCATCCAAATAACGTTGTTACCGTTTATGCTCACTTAGATAACCGTCTTGTTAAGGAAGGACATTCGATTAAACAAGGTGATAGAATCGGAACAATGGGAAGAACCGGCGAATCTACAGGTGTTCATCTTCATTTTGAGAGCCACCAAATGGAGTGGACATTTGATAAGAAAAATGCAATTGATCCAGAAAAGCTTCTTGGACACGCTGAGGTAGGTGTGGCAGTAAAAGAAGGGATGCCAGGTAACACGGAAAGTTTAGCAGCCAGCGGGTTTTTAAAGGGAGACAAAGCCCATTATGTAGTACAAGCTGGGGACACTCTAACTGCGATTTCAAAAAAGAGCAACCTTACCGTTGCGGAACTTAAGGAAGTCAATCAACTAAAATCAGATCTCATTAAACCTGAACAAATTTTAGTTATTGACAAATAATCAAACACTTGCACTACCTGTCATAAAGGTTAGTGCTTTTTCCTTTTCAAAACTAATTTTTACTAGTATAATAAAGTGGTAATTAAATATCGATCTATCTTCGGGGCAGGGTGAAATTCCCGATCGGCGGTATTAGAGTAAAACTCTTGAGCCCGCGAGCCTTTATGGCAGGATTTGGTGAGATTCCAAAGCCGACAGTATAGTCTGGATGGGAGAAGATAGAGGTTCCGCAACGTTCAAAAAATGCTGGTATAACGAACGTTTATTAAGCGTGCCTTTTAACTCCCTCAAGATTTCTTTTCTTGAGGTTTTTTATTTTTCAAGGCACCTTAACACAGCTGAACCTCTCTTCCTAACGCGATGGATCTAAAAGGAGAGAGGAAAAATGAATAAAAGAAGAATGAGTGTCAAAGCAATTGTATCGATTGGAATGCTGAGTAGTATCGCATATCTTTTAATGCTGATAAACTTTCCGCTTCCACCATTTCCAAATTTCCTATTGATTGATTTCAGTGATATTCCAGCATTAATCGCTGCGTTAATTTTTGGGCCGGTAGCAGGTATATTAGTTAGTTTTTTCAAAAATGCACTCAATTATATTGCTACTGGAAGTGCAACGGGAATTCCTGTGGGTCATATTGCCAATTTTCTAGCGGGTATTCTGTTTGTATTACCTACGTACTATGTATACACTAAAATGAAAACAAGAAAAGGAATGACATACGCACTCATAGTGGGGACAATTTCTATGGCGGTTTTCATGAGTATATTAAATTACTTATTCATATTACCGGCTTACACAACACTGTTAAAGTTCCCTGACATGCGTAATTTAGTGGTACCAGCTATCTTACCATTCAATATCTTAAAGGGCATAATCATGTCTTCTATATTTATGGTGATCTTCATCAGAATGCAGACATGGATTAATAAATTTACTACTGTAAAAAGTGCATAAATCGAAAAGGAAACCAGGCAGCTGGTTTCCTTTTTATTTTTGCTGTGTTAAACTGGGCTG
>NZ_JBALNQ010000047.1:72116-88678 GCF_036961885.1 Neobacillus niacini
TTTCGCTCCAATCAACAGGCTCTTAAATCAAAAGTATCCATTAACACAGCCTTTATTTTAAGTAGAAAACAACCCCTGCCTATAAACGCAGGGGTTGTGGGTTTAACGATCTTTCAATGACAAGATATTATTCGAATTTTGTTGGGTTGCCATCGAATGATTCGTCAGCAACTTTAATTGAATCTGTTGGACATCCTTCGAATGCATCCATCATATCGTCGATTAATACATCAGGGATTTCAACAATACCTTCGTTATCGTCAAGCGTTACAAATGCAATACCCTCGTCATCGTAATCATAAATATCTGGTGCTGCTGCTCCACATGCTCCGCATGCAATGCAAGTTTCTTTGTCAACAATCGTATACTTTGCCATGAAAAAAAAACCTCCCAATAAAATAACTTACTAACCTTTCCATAATAATAATGGAAACGCATTACTCATTCCTATTGTAAAACTGAATGAGTAACTTTTCAATAGAAAAATACGCTATAGAAATTGGATTCCCTAATCTTCCACAATTTATAGCAACATGACAAACCGTTTCATGATAGAATAGGGATAGAAAATTAGGTGATTTTGTCGATTATCAGCAAAAAGTGGTGGAAATGGAATGAGTTATATTGAGAACATTTTATTATTTTGTTTAAATCAGCTAAATGGAGAAAGAACAATTTATTCCATCTATCATCTTTTAAATGGAAAAAAATCTTCACAAACACTCCAGGATGCACATTTATTTTCACTACAGAAGTATTTTCGAATCATTGAACATCTAACGCGCGAGACTTTTGATCAAATTTTTAGCAGCTTACTAAATAAAAAACTGATAGAACCATGTGGGGAGCAAAGATACCAACTTACCAAGGCAGGTAAGGATTACTTATTACATACTCCACTGCCATATTACATGAATGGTTGGAGATATCAACCCTATACATTATTGGTATGGGAAAGATTGTCTCTGCTGATCCAAGTAGCTTCCAACATTACATTTCAAGAAACCAAATACATCCCCATTCAAAAAAACACTGAGGTTCACATTTGGTTAAAGGATATTTTAAAAGATTCCTTAATACCAAAGCAGAAGCTGGGGGAATTTCTATTTTCGGAATTAGTTGATTGTCTTGAACATTCAAGGGAAGATATCAATCCTGAAATACTGGTTTTTCGATTAACTGGATATCAGAAAATTGGATTGACCTCAGCGCAAGTTGCAAAAATGTGTAATATAGACACTGTACAGTATCATTTAGAATTCATCAATATCCTTCATTGTTTGATGCAAACGGTTGAAGAAGATCCAGCTCGTTTTAAGGTGTTGTCATCGCTGCTTGCTAATCTAGAACAAAAGGATTCGTTAACACTTTCCTCACGTAAAACATGGACGCTTTTAAAACAAGGCTTTTCACCAGATGAAATTGCACGAATTCGAAATTTAAAAGTAAGTACCATTGAAGACCATTTTGTAGAGTTTGCTATAAATATAAAGGATTTTTCTATTAATAAGTTTGTAGATGAAGATGTCCAACTAAAGATACTAGATATTTCACGGAAAGAAGCCACTAGGCAGCTTAAAGTAATTAGAAACAGTTTAAAATCAGCTTCATATTTTCAAATCAGGCTGGTTCTTGCAAAGTATGGTGATAGGCAATGAAACTAGAAAAGCTTTTATATAAGTATTTTGGATATAAGTCATTTAAAGTTGGGCAAAAAGAAGTGATCCTGTCTCTGCTCGCAGGGAATGATACGATTGCCATGCTTCCAACAGGAACAGGAAAATCATTATGTTACCAACTTCCCGGTTATTGTCTTGATGGCCAGATTTTAATTATTTCTCCGCTTTTATCGCTTATGCAGGATCAGGTGGAACAATTAATGAAGTTTGGAGAAAAGCGCGTTATAGCTTTGAATTCTTTTCTCGATTTTGAAAAGAGGGGCCACGTATTAGCTAATTTAACTAAATACAAATATATTTTTATTTCGCCAGAAATGTTAAGTATACCTGCTATTATCAAAAGGTTGCAGAAGATTAACATTGCTTTATTTGTTGTGGATGAGGCCCATTGCATATCACAATGGGGTTATGATTTTCGTCCGGATTACTCAAAGTTAGGTGACTTTCGAAATAAACTTGGGAATCCGCTCACGCTGGCTCTAACAGCAACGGCAACAAAAAAAGTACGTGAGGATATTATCCAATCCCTTAACTTAAATGGATTTAACAAGGTTGAGTCGACAATTGACCGGCCAAATATTGCTTTTTATATTGAAGAAGTACCTAATTATCGTGATAAACAATCCCGGTTGATAGAATTAGTTCTCCAGATACAAAAGCCAGGAATTATTTATTTCTCTAGTAAAAAGGTAGCTGAACAAATGGCTTCACTTTTAGTTGCAAAGGGAATGAATAGGACCATGGCCTACCATGGAGGATTAGACCAAGAACAACGAATCTTAATTCAACAACAGTTTATTCATGGACAACTTGATGTAATTTGCGCAACAAGTGCTTTCGGGATGGGCGTTAATAAGGAAAATATTCGTTTTGTTATTCATTTCCATATGCCCATGCAAATCGAATCGTACCTGCAAGAGATTGGCAGAGCTGGACGTGATGGTAAGGCTAGTATTGCCATTCTACTTTCATCGCCTGGGGATGAACAGCTTCCACTACAGCTTGCAGAGGGAGAACTGCCAACAGAATTACAAATTGACTGGCTGTTTTCACAATTAACTGATCATAACTTTCTAGAGCAAAATCAATACTTAAGGGAAAATGGTGGTTTTTCAGAGGTCCAATGGCGTATCATCCAGGGCTTTATTAAAAATCCACAATTACTTTCTAATCTTGAACAGATAAGGCAAAGCTTGAGGGAATTTGTAAATGAAAGATTAACAGTAAAGAAAGAAAGTATTCATTATTTTAAAAAGTGGATAAATTCAAATTCATGTAGAAGAGATTTAATTTTAGAGTACTTTGATGAAGAACCTATAAAAGAAAAAGTAAAGAACTGCTGTGATGTTTGCGGTGTGCAGTTAAATCAATATCATGAAACTGATAAAGTGAAAATCATTTCTGCACATGAAGAAAAGTGGAAGGATTATTTAGCCAAAATCCTGCTAAATAGTGAGTTGAGTAAATGAAAAATAAATATCATGAAATCATCAAAGCATTAACCGATAAAGAACTACTCGTTCATTTATACTTGACCCAAATCATTTTGCTTGTAATCACTTTTATATTAGGTGTTCTTTTATTTGATCATTTTTCATTTATCCAAGGTATTGATTTTTCAGATCATAGAATTTGGCTGATTGGCGTTCCTGCAGGGGTAACGGTAGTTATTGTAGATATATTATTAATGAAAAAGCTTCCGGCTTCTTTTTACGATGATGGCGGTTTGAATGATAGAATTTTTAAGAATAGAAGTGTCATTCACATTGCCTGGATTGCTGCAATTGTTGCTCTGAGTGAAGAATTACTTTTCCGTGGTGTCATTCAAACAAAAGTTGGACTTATTCTTGCAAGTTTAATTTTTGCCGTTATCCATTATCGCTACCTGTTTAATTGGTTTTTATTTTCAAATATTGTTATCCTTAGTTTTTTCATTGGATTCATTTATGATTGGACCAACAATTTAGCCGTTACAATGATCATGCATTTTACAATTGATTTTTTATTAGGGCTTTATATTAAATATAAACACTCAATAGATGTCAATGAAGAGGAGGGACCACTTAATGAATAAAGAAGAACCATATAGAGACCAAGCCGAACGGCTTAAGAAGCGAATTGAAAAATTAAATGAGGAAACAATTGAAGTGCGCGAGCAATTACCTCCTAGAGAACAGATTCATAGGGAAAAAAGAAAGAAAACGAAATGGAAATTAAAGTATCCGATTATTCGTATATTGGTGTTATTTTTTATCCTTCTTCCAATTGCAATTTTTAGTGCCTACTCTTATCTAGAAGAGGGGAAAAACAAAGGGGCTGAAAAAGTCTCTGGCGATTCCTCTGGTTATGAAGTCATTAATTTTGAAAAATCAGAACCAGGAAGCAGCGTTGATAAAAAAGAAGAAGAGGAAACAGAAAAAGAAATAGAAAAAGATATATCAACAGAGATTGATCAAGAAGAGGCAGTCGAAGTTGAACAGCCTGTTAGCCCGGAAACTGCCGTTCAGAGTCCAGGTACAGAACAAGGCACTATTGAAAATGATGGTGGTTCATCTATAACAACTGAAACAGCTGCATCGCAGCCAAATTCAACCGCAGTTTCTGAAACCGTTATCTATCATACAGTTAAAAAAGGTGAAAATCTTTATCGAATTGCATTGAAATATTATCATTCAAAATCAGGTGAGGAAATCATTCGCAAAGCAAACAATTTAAAGGGGGATGAAATTTATTTAGGGCAAGTATTAGAAATTCCATTAAACAAGTAGCCGATCAAATTCGATCGGTTTTTTTAATAGGAAGCCTTCATAATTTCTCGGACAAGTTCATATTTATGTTAAAGAGGTGGTTAAGAAATGGATAAACCGATCCGCTTACTTGAACATACAGATGAAGCAACGAAACAAATGCTAGAAAATGTGCGTAAAAGAAAGATTAAGTTTGATACTGCTAAAAAATGGCATTACTTATCGATTTATTTTATGTTGCTTTTTGCCTTTCTATTTTTTGGTTATTTCTATAATATGATTGCCAAACAATATTCTTATTCATTTTTTGCGATGTTTTCAGCTTCGGTTAGTGATGCATTAAATATTGGTTTATTGGCAGTTACTGCCATTTTATATGGAGCGATGAATGTATTAAGGCAACAAAAGGATAAGAAGGAAAAGGAATATCAAGAATTAAGGTGTGAAATTGTAAACCGTAGTAAGGATTTATGGAAGAAGGAAGAACATTGGAAAAATCGTCATATTGATTTTGAGATAATGAAAAAAATTTATGATATTAATCTTTACCATGAAAAAAAATAGAAGCAGCCCATGTCTGCTTCTAGCACCATTAAAAGAATATTTTTTTACCTTGCTCCTCTTTTAATATTTCCACTGCTTCACGGAAACGTTGGGAATGGATGATTTCACGTTCACGAAGGAAACGTAAACCATCGTTTAAATCAGTGTCATCACTCAGATTGATAATCCATTGGTAAGTAGCCCTAGCTTTTTCTTCGGCAGCAATATCTTCATAAAGGTCTGCAATTGGGTCACCCTTTGCGGCAATATAAGAAGCTGTCCAAGGAACTCCAGCGGCATTATGATAATATAAAGCATTATCGTGATTGGCATAATGGTCGCCAAGACCAGCAGCCTTCATCATTTCTGGAGTGGCATCTTTTGTGAGTTTATATACCATCGTGGCAATCATTTCCAGGTGCGCAAACTCCTCGGTACCAATATCCGTTAATAATCCAATTACTTTATCAGGTATGGAATATCTTTGGTTTAGATATCGCAAAGCAGCTGATAGCTCACCATCAGCACCTCCATATTGCTCAATTAAATATTTTGCTAAAGTTGGATTACATGTGCTTACCCGAACGGGATACTGTAGTTTCTTTTCGTAAATCCACATCTATGCTTATTCCCTCCTTTAAATGTAAATTGTTTTAAACTTGCCATGGCCATGGAGGTTCGTTCCAATTCCATGGGTGTCCAGAGTAGCTGTTGCCAAACTGTAATAGGGGACCAAATTGACTTTCAAATGCTTTTTTTATTCCCTTTCTTTCTTTTGCATAATGATTAAATTGCTTAATAGCTTCAAGATCATCTGGGTGTGTATCTAAATACAAGGTTAATTCGACTAAAACAAAGTCAACGGTTTGAAGCTGCTCCATCATTTGATAATACTCTGGCGGAATTTGTTTCATTTAGGGATTCCCCCTTTGGCTTTCTCAAATGGGTTGAAGTAGGGGTCGTAAAAGGCCTTCCATAGTGTTCCTGCTCTTAATGCTTCCTGTGGTGTGAATTGTGGAAGGTTTGGCGGTTGAAATCCGATGTATAGATTAGGTGGCGTAGAAAAGGTTTTTTCTAATATCGGTTTACAGGGATCAAACGGGCTAACAATTGGACGATATGTTTTATAAAGTGTAAACATTGTCACCCTCCTTTGAATAACATCATTAATAAATATGGAAATTTTAGATAATCATGACATAAAAATTTTATAAAAAGGAAATTCCAATGTTTTGTTGAAGTATAATAGGTAGGAAGCAGGATAATTACATTGAGGTGATCGTAAGTGTTTGTAAAAAATATGATGATTCCAAATCATAATAGCGTAACAGTTCAGGAAGACACAAATTTGGCAATTGCATTAGAACAATTGGAGAAAAATGAAATTGATGGTGTTCCCGTATTACAAGGAGAAAAGTATATTGGGGTTGCCACGCGTTTTAAAATTTATGAGAAATTCTTTTTATCAGGAAGACAAAAAGATGAATTTTTAAGTTCTACAACAGTAAAAGACATTGCTACCCATCAAGATAAGTATTTATTGGGTGAAGAAGTTTTTGAAAAAACACTTCTTGACTTAAAAGACTTCCCTTTGCTAGCGGTGATTGATTCAAATCGTAAATTTCTTGGAGTTGTAACACGCTCAGATGTTCTCTCCACTTTTCAGAGCGCTTTCGGAGTAAATCGCCCAGGGGTAAGAATTGCCTTTACATCCGTAGAAACAGAAGGGCGTATTGCACGACTTTCTGAAATTGCTCATCACTTCCATGAACATATTATTTCACTCGTAACGTTTGATGAGACAGATAAATTAGTTCGGAGAATTGTCATGAAGGTTGAAAAGAAAGATAATATAGACCGATTTACAAAGAAGCTTGAAGAGCAAGGGTTCCGTATCCTAAGTATTCAGGAAGACTAGTAATCTAAAACGGAAAGATTTCATATCCTTCTCATACAATGTATGGGAGGGATTTTCTTGTTAAGAATCATTATGCGGCTAATTTTTATTCTTGTATGTGGATATTTAATAATTGAATGGTTTCCAATTACTTATCCATTTCAGTTTGCGGATATTTTGGTCGGTCCTATTATTTATCCCTTGGAATTTTTTGCTGCCTCATTAGCCTTTTTATTTGGATTAGTCGTCAGTATGCAACTTTTTCAAGAGATTCTGCAACATTGGTATAAGATAGTAAAGAAAAAACGGGGAAAGCGCTAGTCCTGTTTGGTTATAGATTCCTTTATGGTATGATTTAAGTAGAACATCTAGTGGAAAAGGGGAAAATATGGGGTATATTATTGTTTTGCTCCTGATTGTAGGAGCTAGTCTTATCTTGTATATGCTAAAAGAAGCTTTCTTAAATCATGTGGAACTTCACAACATGACTTTTGCGGATTTTCCAAACTCATTTGGTGAGGTATCCATCTTTTTTATCTCTGATATACATAAGCGGCTTATTTCTAATAATATTATCAATGAAGTTATCGGAAAAACGGATATCGTAATCATAGGTGGGGATTTAACAGAAAAGAGAGTTCCCTTTGAAAGGGTTAAGGAAAACCTAGAGAAACTAAAACAATTGGGTCCAGTGTATTTTGTTTGGGGAAATAACGATTATGAAACGGATTATCGTAAATTAGATGCCATTCTCTTGGACTATGGAGTAAAAATATTGGATAATACTGCCGCGATTTTTGAATCTGCAAACGGGGATAAACTATCCTTGCTGGGCGTGGATGCCGTAGATCAAGAACGTGATAGACTGGACTTGGCGTTATTAGATGCTGATGAAGGCAGTTTCAAAATTTTGGCTAGTCATTACCCGACAATCACCAAAAAAGTATTGCCTGAACATAATATAAGGCTTGTATTAAGTGGTCATACACATGGAGGACAAATCCATATTTTTGGTTATAGCCCATTTAAAAAAGGGAAAGTGGAAAAGTTAGAAAATACTACATTATTAATCAGTAACGGCTATGGTACGACAGGAGTTCCACTTAGATTAGGGGCACCTGCACAGTGTCATTTAATTACAATTAAGAATGGGTAGATAAAATTATTTCAGTCAGGGTTTATTTAAATACGGAGGAATTATTAGGATGGCGGACCAAGAAGGTAAGTATAATATTAAAGCTGCTGCATTAATGCTAGGGGTTCAACCTGGAACGCTAAGAGCATGGGAACGACGTTATCAAATGATTGCACCAGTCAGAAATGAAGCTGGACATCGATTATATACGGATGAGCATATAAAAATACTAAAGTGGCTGATAAAGAAAGTGAACCAAGGATTTACCATTAGTCAGGCTATTTCATTAATGAGTCACACCCATACGCAAATGGAATCAGAAACGATAAATCTTAAGCAAGCCAATCCTTTAATGAATTTAACCGACTCGCTTTATGATGCCTTAATCCATTTTGAATCTGATAAAGTAAACGAAGTAATCAATAAGTTGTTTAGTATTTTTTCAATGGAAAAGGTTATTGGAGATATTTTTATTCAGGTTGTTACGAAAATAGAGATTTCTTATAAGTCTGGAAATCTAACCAACGCACAACGAAATTTTTCTTTTACATTCTTAAAAGCTCGGATTACAACGATCATTCACAGTTTGCCGAATAATGTTCATCTTCACAAGGCAGTTTGTATCTCTTTTTCTAAAGAAGGTGATCATTTTGGACTATTAATTTTCACCTTTTATTTAAGAACAAAGGGTATAGAGGTATTAAATATAGGTACATATCATTCATTAGAGGATATTAATTTAACTATGGAAATCATTCATCCAGATTTATTTATCATCTCCTGTGAAGACAAAAAAGACTTAAAAGAAGCGCTTTCTCTTATTAATCAGTTATCCCATAACTACAAGGGTCTTACTATTGGTTTAGGTGGGGAGGCAATTACTGAAATGGATCACTCTGAAAAGAAACATTTTTCTACGTACCTTTTGGGGCAATCAATAAATGAATGGGAAAAATGGCTAATCGAACGGATGGTATACTAGACAAAGCACCAACCGACGCTATTGACATACACTAGGGTTAAGAGTTATGTCACGGCAGGGGGTAAAAGAGCATGCGCTTAGAACGCTTAACAGTCAATAAGATTAAAATTTTTTTAACCTCTGATGATTTACATGAAAGGGGACTTTCCAAAGAAGACATATGGAAAGATTCAATAAAATGGCATCAACTTTTCCACGATATGCTAGAGGAGGCAAGCGAGGAATTTGATGTTGAAATTCAAGGTTCTGTAGCAGTTGAAATTTTCACCTTGCAGGCACAAGGTATGATTATGATTATTACGGTTGACGGAAATATAGATGAAGAAGATGATGAAATATTATTTGATGGTTTTGTTGAAATGCAAGTTAGGGTTGAAGGCTGTGAAAACGTACTTTATCAATTTGAAAGTATAGAAGATATCATAGCACTTTCACACCGGCTGTTTTCACTACAAATTTGTGGCGGCAGTTTATTTTCTTATAACCATCGATATTACTTACTTATGAATAATATAGACCCTTCCAGTGTAGAAAAAATTGCAGCTTTTTTATCAGAATACGGAGATCCTTCCATTCTTAGTACGTACGTGCTTTCTGAATATGGAAACCTAATTATTGATAATAAAGCGGTAGAAACAATCCAACAATATTTTAAATAGTGGATACTAATTTGAAGAAGGAGTCTATTGCTCCTTTTTTGTTTATTATTGTATTTTATCATCTTGCATAAATCCAGTAAACGTGTATACTTGTCTCTGAAAGCGACAACATTTAGATAAAAGTGATTTGTAGGAGGTTTACAGATGGTAGCCGAAAAAGGCAATGATAAAACTAATCAAGAGGAAGAAAATAATGTGTTAACTTCAACACAGACTGTTATACATAAAGCTCTTGAAAAGTTAGGTTATCCTGAAGAAGTATATGAGCTTTTAAAAGAGCCCTTACGTATGATGACAGTAAAAATTCCAATTAGAATGGATGACGGGTCAATAAAGATATTTACCGGCTACCGTGCACAGCATAATGATGCAGTGGGTCCAACTAAGGGTGGAATCAGGTTTCATCCCAATGTATCTGAGACTGAAGTAAAGGCCCTTTCGATTTGGATGAGCTTAAAGTGTGGGATTGTAGATCTTCCATACGGCGGTGGAAAAGGCGGGATCATTTGTGATCCGCGTGATATGTCCTTTAGAGAACTTGAGAGATTAAGCCGGGGATATGTACGAGCTATAAGTCAAATTGTTGGACCAACAAAAGATATTCCGGCACCGGATGTATTTACTAATTCTCAAATTATGGCTTGGATGATGGATGAATATAGTCGTATTGATGAATTTAACTCCCCTGGTTTTATCACAGGCAAACCACTAGTCTTAGGCGGCTCTCACGGACGTGAATCTGCTACAGCTAAGGGTGTAACGATCTGTATACGTGAAGCCGCTAAAAAGAGGGGAATTCAAATTGAAGGTGCAAGGGTCGTCGTTCAAGGCTTTGGTAATGCAGGAAGCTTTTTATCGAAATTCATGCACGATGCAGGGGCTAAAGTTGTCGGTATTTCTGATGCCTATGGTGCATTATATGATCCGGATGGACTTGATATTGATTACTTGCTAGACCGTCGTGATAGCTTTGGTACGGTTACGAAATTATTTAATAATACGATTACAAACAAAGAATTACTAGAACTTGAGTGTGACATCCTTGTCCCGGCTGCAATTGAAAATCAAATTACTGCAGAAAATGCACATAAAATTCGTGCTGGAATCGTTGTGGAGGCTGCCAACGGACCGACAACGCTTGAGGCGACTGAGATATTAACAGAGCGTGGTATTTTACTTGTTCCGGATGTGTTAGCATCTGCTGGCGGTGTTACCGTTTCATACTTCGAATGGGTTCAAAACAACCAAGGTTATTATTGGTCCGAGGAAGAAGTAGAAGAAAAACTTGAAAAAGTTATGGTAAAATCATTTAATAATATTTATGATACGGCTCAAACTCGTCGTGTTGATATGCGCTTAGCAGCGTATATGGTAGGCGTAAGGAAAATGGCTGAAGCAAGTCGATTTAGAGGCTGGATATAAAAACATTACAATTGAAATATAATAAAAAAACTCCTATCATAAGACGGTAGGATTTTTTTTTTTTGGAATAATTAATTGAGGTGATCAATTTGCAAATCGAAGATATTATTATTATCGGCGGGGGACCATGTGGTTTAGCTGCTGCTATTGCCTTTAAGGAAATTGGAATGTCCTCTCTGGTTATTGAAAAAGGGAATGTTGTAAATGCCATCTATCATTATCCCACGCATCAAACGTTTTTTAGTACAAGTGAAAAGCTTGAAATTGGAGATGTACCATTTATTACTGAAAGCTATAAACCAAAACGAAACCAAGCACTCGTTTATTACCGTGATGTTGTAAAAAGAAAACAATTGCGAGTAAATTCTTATGAAAAGGTTTTAGAGGTCCATAAAGAAGAAAAAGGCTTTCGGATTATTAGCGGTAAACAGACCTATCACGCTAAATTTGTAGTGATTGCAACGGGTTACTATGATCATCCAAATTACATGCATGTCCCAGGAGAAGATTTGCCGAAGGTGTTTCATTATTTTAAAGAAGCACATCCTTATTTTGACAAAGATGTTTGCGTTATAGGTGGAAAGAACTCCAGTGTGGATGCTGCCCTTGAACTCGTTAAGGCAGGAGCAAGAGTAACGGTCCTTTACCGTGGTAGAGAATATTCCACTAGTATTAAGCCTTGGATCCTTCCAGAATTTGAATCATTAGTTCGAAACGGGACCATAAAGATGGAATTCAATTCGCAAATAATAGAAATAACGGAAGATCAAGTACGCTATTCCAAAGATGGAGAAGAAAATTCGATATTTAATCAGTTTGTTTTTGCCATGACTGGTTATCGGCCAGATCATCAATTTCTTAAAAATATGGGTATATTAATTGATGAGGAATCCGGAAGACCCTTCTTTAACCCTGATTCAATGGAGACGAATGTTGAGGGCATATATATTGCAGGAGTCATCGCTGCAGGTAATAATGCCAATGAAATATTTATTGAAAATGGAAGGTTTCATGGCAGTCTCATTGCACAATCAATTCAAGAAAATGGAATAAAAGGGTGAAAAGTAAATGAAAAAAGTCGTACTGTTAACTACTGGAGGGACGATTGCCAGTAAACCAAATAAGGACTCAGGGAAATTAGCTTCAGGGGAATTAACAGGGGAAGAACTTGCGGCAATGTGTAATCTGCCTAAAGATATCGAAGTCATTATTGAATCTGTATTCCAAAAGGCAAGCATACATATAACGTTTGATGATTTAGTTGTATTAAAGAATAAAATTGAAAAATATTATGAGGATGACAAGGTTTCTGGAGTCGTCGTAACTCATGGCACGGATACCCTTGAGGAAACAGCCTATTTTCTTGATTTAACCATTAAAGATTCAAGGCCAGTGGTCATAACTGGATCACAGCGTTCACCGGATGATTTAGGAAGTGATGTATATATAAACCTTAGGCATGCCATATATTCAGCGTGTTGTGAGGATTTACGAAATGCAGGCGCTGTAGTGGTGTTTAATGAACGGATATTTACTGCTAGATATGTAAAAAAAGAGCATGCTTCCAATATTCAAGGATTTAGCGTTTTTGGATTTGGCTATCTAGGTATTATCGACAATGATGTGGTGCAAATTTTTCAAAAGCCAATAAAACGCGAATATTTTGCTATTCAATCACCAATCCCACAAGTAGAAATCATTAAATGTTATATTGGTGCTGATGGGAAATTTATTAAGGCTGCTAGAGAATCAGGAGTCAAAGGAATCGTCCTTGAAGGTGTAGGCCGTGGTCAAGTAGCGCCGCAAATGATGGTGGAAATAGAAAAGTCACTTTCAGAAGGAATTGCCATGGTTATCACAACGAGTGCTGAAGAAGGTTCAGTTTATACCACGTATGATTATGAAGGTAGTGCCTATGACTTATATAAAAAGGGTGTAATCCTGGGCAGTGATAACGACTCAAAAAAAGCTAGAATTAAATTAGGGGTAGCACTGGCCAGCGGGCTAAAGAAGATTATTTTTTAATGGCCAAATGATAAAATGGATATAATCTTTCATTTAATTAATGTCAGTATCATGTTACGATTAAGAAAACAGTTGATTTGAAATGAGGATTTTCCATGCTGGGAATATTATCGGCCGGTATTGCCCCCGGACTGGCCTTGTTAAGTTATTTTTATTTAAAAGATGAATATGAATCAGAACCAGTATCTGTAGTTCTAAGGACTTTTATGTTTGGTGCTCTGCTGGTGTTTCCGATTATGTTTATTCAGCATGTACTTCATACAGAGAATATCATTAAATCTGGATTTATTGATGCATTTCTCTCTTCTAGTCTTCTTGAAGAGTTTTTCAAATGGTTTATCCTGTTCTATGCAATTTACCAGCATGTAGAGCTAGATGAACCATTTGATGGTATTGTATATGGCGTGGCTGTATCCCTTGGTTTTGCCACCGTTGAAAATATTTTTTACTTAATTGCAAATGGGATTGAACATGCAATGGCAAGAGCATTACTGCCTGTATCAAGTCATGCTCTTTTCGGGGTAATTATGGGGTTTTACATTGGTAAAGCAAAATTTACTGAAGGTAAAAAAGCGAAATGGGTGATTGTTTCTTTAGCCTTGCCTTTTATTCTACACGGATCTTATGATTATATTTTAATTTCTCAAGAAAACTGGTTATATATTATTTTACCTTTTATGATCTTTCTTTGGTGGTTTGGCCTAAGAAAGGTTAAAATGGCAAGAATTTTAACAACGAACCATAAGAAAAAACAGTATTCAACTCAAAATTCCTTTCATTCGTAAATGAGGTATTTCTCTTCATTTTTTAATGAAGGGAATTTTTTTTGAATAAATTTGCCATTTAAACAAAAAATAGGTTTACATCTAAAAAGATTTACAACGGGGGGTTACTTTACCATGAAGAAGAAAATAGTAAAATGTATCATTCCAATCATTTTCTCCCTTTGTATCATTCCATTTGCTTTTACGGAGGATAACAGGGCTTTAGCGTTTTCAAACCAGGTTCTTCA
The DNA here is from genome assembly GCF_036961885.1 of Neobacillus niacini. Taxonomy (GTDB): domain Bacteria; phylum Bacillota; class Bacilli; order Bacillales; family Cytobacillaceae; genus Neobacillus; species Neobacillus niacini_H. Next base: position 86,218 of record NZ_JBALNQ010000047.1, read on the forward strand.
ACAAGGTGCTGTCGGAGATGATGTCATCGAACTTCAATCAAGACTCCAATATTTAGGATTTTACAACAAGAAAATTGATGGTGTATTTGGATGGAGTACCTATTGGGCACTAAGGAATTTCCAATACGAATTTGGATTATCGATTGATGGCCTTGCAGGTACGGAGACAAAAGCTAAATTAGTTAAAGCTAGTAAATATAATAAGCAATTTGTGAAGGAACAAATTAATAAAGGAAATAAATTTACTCATTACGGCGGAGTGGATCAAAAAAAGCAGAGTGCGCCAAAACCCAATGCACCAGCACCAGCGCCGACAGCCCCAAAAGCAGCGCCTAAAAAACCAACTGCTGCTAATACACCAGGCGGGTTTTCAAGTAACGATATACAATTGATGGCTAATGCTGTTTATGGTGAATCCAGGGGTGAACCCTATACAGGTCAAGTAGCAGTAGCTGCTGTTATCCTAAACCGAGTAAATAGTGCTTCTTTTCCTAACACTGTTTCAGGAGTTATTTTCGAACCGGGTGCTTTTACTGCTGTCGCGGATGGTCAAATTTGGCTCACACCGAACGAACAAGCTAAAAAAGCGGTATTAGATGCAATAAATGGCATAGATCCAACCGGGGAAGCACTTTATTATTTTAATCCAGTTACCGCTACAAGCAAGTGGATATGGACAAGGCCACAAATTAAACGGATTGGAAAACATATATTTTGCGAATAGAGGGGTGATTAGATGATTAGAGGAATAATCATAGGTGTTTTAGCAGTGGGGGTTGCCGGTACAGCTTACTGGGGTTATCAAGAGCACCGGGAAAAAAATGCGATTTTAATAAATGCAGAAAATAATTACCAGCGGGCGTTTCATGAACTAACCTATGAAATAGATTTACTAAACGATAAAATTGGAACAACCCTTGCAATGAACTCAAGGCATTCCCTGTCACCTTCGTTAGTAGAGGTTTGGAGATTAACATCTGAAGCACATAGCGATGTGGGGCAGCTTCCGTTAACGTTACTGCCATTTAATAAAACGGAAGAGTTTTTGGCGAAGATTGGAAAGTTTAGTTATCAAACAGCAGTCAGAGATTTAGAAAAGGACCCTTTAACAGAGGAAGAATATGAAACACTAAAGGTTTTATACAAGCAATCTGGCGAAATTCAAAGTGAACTTCGTAAAGTCCAGCATATGGCATTGAAAAATAATCTCCGTTGGATGGACGTTGAAATGGCGTTAGCTTCAGGAAAAGAAGCAACGGATAATACGATTATTGATGGCTTTAAAACAGTTGAGAAAACAGTATCAGGTTATGATGAGAGCGACTTTGGACCCAGTTTTGCTAACATGCAAAAAAAGGATGAAAATTTCAAGAAGATTAAAGGAAAGACCATTTCTGAAAAAGAAGCAGTTAGCATTGCAAGAAAATATATGAAATTTGATGGAAATGCAGAAGTAAAGGTAACTGAGAGTGGGAAAGGTTCGGATTATGGGTTTTATAGTGTCTCAATAAGAAACAAGAAAACTGGCCAAGAGGGTAGTATGGATATTACGAAAAAAGCAGGATACCCAATATGGTTTATTAATTATCGAGAAGTAACCGAGCAAAAAATGAGCTTAAACGACGCAAATCTGAAGGCTGAAGCTTTTCTAAAAGAAAATGGATACAAAAATCTAGAGCTATTTGAAAGTTCGCAATATGATCAAACAGGTGTTTTTAACTTTGTCACTAGTGAAAATAATATAAGAATTTATCCTGAAGCTATAAAAATAAAAGTGGCCCTTGATAATGGAAATATTATTGGATTCTCAGCAGAGGAATATTTGAAATCGTTGAACGATGCAAGAAAAGTTGAAAAACCAGTGCTAACGAGTGAACAGGCTCGCGCAAAGGTAAATCCAAATTTCAAAATTATGGAAGAAAGACAATCAATTATTATTAATGATTTAAACAAGGAAGTATTGTGTTATGAATTCTTAGGAACAATTGAAGATGATACCTATAGGATCTTTATCAATGCCAAAGACGGTGTCGAAGAAGAAGTCCAAAAATTAAAGAATGCTGAAGAAACTTACGAAGATGTACTCTAAGATTAAAGAATAAAACATTACCATCACTCCAATAATAGTAGTAATTGGTAAATTGGAGTGATGGTATGATGAAGATCGTTGAAAGAATATTAATAAAGGTTATTATTATCCAATTTTTCTTTCTGTTTTTTGCCCAATTATTTTTACATCAATTAGATATTTTCCCTCAATTAGAGCAGCTAACAAAATATGAAGGAGTAAATGAAAATACATTTACCGAAATCCTTCAAACCTTTAGAGGTCATTAAAAAAGCGCAAGCGCCCTGGTCAGCGGCGTATGGCCTCCTCGAAAAAGCTAACGCTTTTTCTTCGTGCGAAGTCTATGCTGCCGGAGCGTTCCTTGTGGAGCGCTCCAACTGAGATAAAGGAAAC
>NZ_JBALNQ010000047.1:88767-118936 GCF_036961885.1 Neobacillus niacini
CTAAGTTCAAAAACTTATATTTATTATTTTTAAAAAGCAGAGTTTCTGCTTTTTTTTTCTTATGGGGAAAGTATATATGGTAAAATATAAATATGGATGTTAGAGACTATCATGAATTAACTATAGGAGGATTTATGGAAAAAAAAATATCAATTGCTATTGACGGTCCTGCTGCAGCCGGCAAGAGTACTGTAGCAAAAGTGGTGGCAGAAAAGTTATCATACATATATATCGATACCGGGGCAATGTATCGTGCTTTAACCTATAAAGCTCAAGTTAATAACCTTAACCTAGAAGATGAGAACTTTTTATTAGAAACTCTGCTAACAACAAAATTAGAACTTTTTCCTTCAGCAAAAGGTCAATTGGTATTTCTTGATCATCAAGAAGTAACAGATGCCATTCGATCAGCTGATGTGACAAATTCGGTATCGATCGTTGCTAAGCACCAAAAAGTCCGTGAAGAAATGGTAAGGATGCAGCAATCTTTTGCGGTAAATGGTGGGGTAGTGATGGATGGTAGGGATATTGGGACCCATGTGCTTCCAAATGCAGAGGTAAAGGTTTTCTTACTAGCTAGTGTTGAGGAAAGAGCAGTTAGACGCCATACGGAAAACCTGCAAAAAGGATACCCTTCCAACCTAGAACAATTAATGGTAGAAATTGCCCGTCGTGATAAAATAGACTCTGAACGAGCGTATGCACCGTTAAAAAAAGCAGACGATGCAATTGAAATTGACACAACATCCTTGGCTATCCCTGAAGTAGTAGAAAAAATAATGGATCTCGTGCATGAAAGGGTTGGATAAGTGTGACGTTTTATTCGTTTGCAAGATCGGTTGTAGCCGGCGTTCTCAAACCGGTGTATAGAATTGAAGTTATTGGATTAGAACATTTCCCTAAAGATGGAGGAGTACTCCTATGCACAAATCATATTCATAATTTTGATCCTTTAGTTGTTGGTACTACAGCTCCTAGACCTGTCCATTTTATGGCGAAGGAAGAAATATTTAAAGTTCCTGTATTGGGTAATATCGTTAGAAAGTGCAACGCCTTCCCAGTAAAAAGAGGGAAGGGGGACAGGGAATCATTAAGAGCTGGATTAAAGGTATTAAAAGACGGAAATGTTTTTGGGCTTTTTCCTGAAGGAACTAGAAGTAAAACAGGTGAAATCGGAAAAGGGTTATCGGGAGCGGGTTTTTTTGCTCTAAGAACAGATGCCAAGGTAATCCCTTGCGCCATTATTGGACCATACAAAAGCTTTGGGAAGTTAAGAGTTGTTTATGGGAGACCAATCTCGATGGAAGAAATGAGAAGTAAGAAAGCTTCTGCTGAAGAAGTAACCGAATTAATTATGTCAGAAATCCATAAACTTATAAAAGAACACCAAAAGGTTTCTGCTTGACAAAATAAGCTATTTGTAAGAAGTTAATAATTAGAGATTTTATTAGAATATTCAATCGTTTTAGTAGCTAGATTAAGGAGGAATACATAATGTCGGAAGATATGAACCAAGTTGAAGTTAAAAATTACTCTATTGGAGATAAAGTCATTGGACAAGTCACTAAGGTAGAAGAAAAACAAGTAATTGTTAATATTCAGAACAGTAAACATGATGGAATTATTCCAATTAGTGAGCTTTCCAGTCTGCATGTTGAAAAAGCATCAGATGTTGTTGCAGAGGGTGATGAGTTAGATCTTGAGGTATTAAAAGTAGAAGAGGACGTATTGGTTCTTTCAAAAAGAAAAGTGGATGCCGAGAAGGCTTGGGTAAACCTAGAGAATCTTTTCAATAGTGGCGAAGTATTTGAAACCGAGGTTAAAGATGTAGTTAAAGGCGGTCTTGTCGTTGATTTAGGTGTACGTGGATTTGTCCCTGCCTCTTTAGTTGAAGCACATTTTGTTGAAGACTTTTCTGATTATAAAGGTAAGAATCTTACTTTTAAAATTGTCGAGCTTGACAGAGAAAAAAATCGTTTAATTCTATCTCATCGTGCAGTGGTGGAAGAAGAAAAGGGAAAACATAAGAAAAATCTCTTAAATACGATTACTCCTGGACAGGTTATTGATGGTACCGTACAAAGAATTACGGATTTTGGAGCATTTGTTGATATTGGTGGTATCGACGGACTTGTTCATATTTCCCAACTATCCTATCAACATATTGATAAACCATCAGATGTTGTGCAGGAAGGTCAAACAGTAAAAGTAAAGGTGCTAAGTGTGGACCGAGATAGTGAAAGGATTTCCTTATCTATTAAAGAAACACAGCCAGGACCATGGTCGGATGTAGCTGAAAAAGCGCCAAAGGGCAGTACATTTACTGGCACCGTTAAAAGATTAGTTTCCTATGGTGCTTTTGTAGAGGTTTTCCCTGGCGTTGAAGGACTTGTTCATATCTCACAAATTGCTCACAAGCATATTGGGACGCCTCATGAGATATTAAAGGAAGGGCAAGAAGTTCAAGTCAAAGTGCTGGATGCTAATGAACAAGAACAGAGACTTTCTTTAAGCATCAAAGACCTGCTTGAAAAAGATGTAGAAGAAAACTTTGAATTCGAGCTTCCTGAAGAATCTAAAGGATTTCAGCTTGGGGAAATGATTGGCGATAAATTAAAGAATCTAGGAAAATAATGGTGATAATTAGTGTCTAGATCTGAACGGAAATGGGACCATATTCGCTATGCCTTGGAAACAGGGCAAAACCGAACGACATCATTTGATGATATTCAATTTATACATCAAAGTTTACCAAACATTAATGTTTCAGATGTTACTTTTAACCAGAGGATTGGCGAACTTTCTTTAAGTTCGCCAATTTTTATCAATGCGATGACAGGTGGCGGAGGCGAGAAAACCTATACCCTTAATAAGCAGCTTGCACAGGTAGCGCGTGTTTCTGGGCTTGCGATGGCAGTAGGGTCACAAATGTCAGCGCTGAAAGATAAGTCTGAAAGATATACATATGAAATTGTTAGAAAAGAGAACCCCTCTGGTGTATTGATTGCTAATTTAGGAAGTGAAGCAACCCCTGAACAAGCAAAAGTGGCAATTGAAATGATTGAAGCCAATGCTTTACAGGTGCATTTAAATGTTATTCAAGAATTGACAATGCCCGAAGGAGACCGGGAATTTTGTGGTTCATTAAAGAGAATAGAAGATATTGTAAAAGAAGTAAACGTTCCTGTCATTGTTAAAGAGGTTGGATTTGGGATGTCTAAAGAAACAGTAGAATCTCTAGTATCTGTAGGGGTTTCTATTGTGGATGTTGGTGGTTATGGCGGCACAAATTTTGCTGAAATAGAAAATAAGCGCAGTGAAAAATCACAAGCGTTTTTTAATCAATGGGGAATTCCGACAGCCGTATCTATATCTGAAGCTTCACAGTTTTCCAAATCTGTTACAATCATTGGTTCCGGTGGAATTACCTCTAGTAATGATATTGCTAAAGCCCTTGCTTTAGGGGCGAATGCAATTGGTTTTGCGGGTTTCTTCTTAAAAATCCTAGTTGAAGAAGGAATGGATTCGTTAAATGAAGAGATTTCGTCACTTCACCAAGAATTAAAAATGATTATGACTGCCTTAGGAGCTAAATCCATTCATGATTTACAAAGAGCTCCATTAGTCATATCTGGTCAAATGCATCATTGGTTAACCCAAAGGGGTATCGATACTAAAAAATATAGTCAGCGTAGTATTAAATAAAGCTCTCGCACCCAGCGAGAGCTTTATTTTTTAACTATACTTCCCATCATTTAATTTTCTTGCTTCTTCGGGGCTTTGCAGCTTTGTTGCTCCAGGGTAATGCAGTGCTTGATCGCGATCAGATTCAACTCTTCTACTTGCTTTTAACTTTTTTTCTTGACGGTCTTTTCCCATTTCTCCACACCTCCTATTATTAACATGATTTTGTTGACTAAAGATTATTCAGGGAAGTATGAAACTACATAAAGAATACCGATAATGGAAATAGTAGGAGGTGTATGATAATGGAGGGTTCATTGTTTTATTGGATTCTTTGGTTATTTTGGGTGTATATTACTTTTTTTATGGAAAAGAAAAATCGGTATCGTACTAAATTAGCAGCGGGCATTCTAGTGGTAATCATACTTTCTAATGTACATTTTATCGTTACAAGCTTTGAGTTTTATGCAGGTGGGCTATTTTTGCTGCTATTATCTTATATAATTTTGAGTAAGAAAAAGCTGGGTGCTTTGCTATATGCCTTTGTTTGTTCAATGATTCTAACCATTTCATATGTTACCTTTAACTTATTTGTGATTTATGATCCCATCTGGGTGTTTTTTGAAAAGGAATGGATGATGGGAATTTGCTTTAGCTGCCTGGCAATATTTTTGCAAACGACATTAAAAGATAGATTGTTGATTGTAGTTAGTGGTACGATGCAGGGAGAGGTGCTCTATGCCTATTATTTAAGTAAATTCGAATTTTCTTATCCAATAGGGACCATTGCTTATCTTGATGTTTCGGCCCTAACAATCATGCTGCTAGTAAGTTGGAGCTTTTTTGAAAATGCAGGTGCAATTTTTCAAAATCATTTTCACTTTTTTGAAAAGGGTAAGCAAAAATCATCCTAAAATAATTCTTTCCAAGTATTTGGATTGCTAGAAAGGATTAACATTGCTAAAATAATATGGTTAGACCCTTCTGTTTGAAAGAAGGGTTTCTTTATCATTAGTACACAATAACGATAAATATAACAAAATATTGATAAATATAAGAATAGAAAGGATGGCGATTATAATGGTAAAACCAGTTATAGCCATTGTAGGACGACCGAATGTTGGAAAATCAACTATTTTTAACAGAATAGTTGGAGAAAGAATTTCCATCGTTGAAGATATTCCAGGAGTAACACGTGATCGGATTTATAGCTCAGGAGAATGGTTAACGCATGATTTTAATGTAATTGATACGGGTGGTATAGATATTGGGGATGAACCATTTCTTGAGCAAATTCGTCAGCAGGCAGAAATAGCGATTGATGAGGCAGATGTTATTATCTTTTTAACAAATGGCAGAGAAGGAGTAACAGCTGCAGACGAAGAGGTCGCAAAAATATTATACAAATCTAAAAAACCTGTGGTACTAGCTGTTAATAAAATCGATAATCCAGAAATGCGGGAACAAATCTATGATTTTTATTCTTTAGGGTTCGGTGAACCAATACCAATATCTGGATCTCATGGCCTTGGTTTAGGTGACCTGTTAGATGAGGCTGCCAATCACTTTCCAAAGAATAAGGGGCAGGATTATGACGAAGATACTATTAAATTTTCCTTAATAGGTCGACCAAATGTTGGAAAATCATCACTAGTTAATGCAATACTTGGGGAAGAACGTGTAATTGTAAGTGATATTGCGGGAACAACAAGGGATGCAGTGGATTCTCCCTATACGTATAATGGTGATAAATATGTCATCATTGATACGGCAGGGATGCGAAAAAAAGGAAAAGTCTATGAAAGCACAGAAAAATATAGTGTACTCCGTGCATTAAGGGCAATAGAACGGTCAGATGTCGTTTTAGTGGTTATTAATGCTGAAGAAGGAATCATCGAACAAGATAAAAAAATTGCCGGATATGCACATGAGGCTGGCAGAGCCATTGTTATTGTTGTCAACAAGTGGGATGCTGTTGAAAAAGATGAAAAAACGATGAAAGAACTTGAACAAAAAATTCGCGAACATTTTCTTTTCTTAAGTTATGCTCCAATTGTTTTCTTATCTGCAAAAACGAAAAAACGGATTCATACGCTTTTACCAATGATTAATACTGCTAGTGATAATCATTCAATGCGGGTTGAAACTAGCGTTTTAAATGATGTAATTATGGACGCAGTAGCAATGAATCCAACACCTACAGATAAAGGTCGTCGTTTAAAGATTTATTACACTACCCAAGTAGCAGTAAAACCGCCAACCTTTGTTGTATTTGTAAACGAACCAGAATTAGTACATTTTTCATACGAACGCTTCTTAGAAAATCGGATCCGAGAGGCTTTTGGATTCGACGGAACCCCGATAAAAATTTACGCGAGAGAAAGAAAATAATTTTACCGTGGGAGTGATCTAAATGCAGGAAAATAAAGAAGCTGTAGCTGTAATTGGGGCTGGCAGCTGGGGTACTGCACTTGCGATGGTCCTTGCAGACAATGGACATGAAGTCAGGTTGTGGAGCCATAATGAACAACAAGTTCAAGAAATTAATGAATACCATACAAATCATAAATACTTGCCAGATATTAAATTACCTGATTTGATTGTTGGTTATGGTTCATTAAGTGATGCTATGGCCAGCATAAAGACGGTAATATTAGCGGTACCAACAAAAGCTATTCGCGAAGTCCTAGGAAAAATAAGGACTGTTCAAAGTTCCCCCTTGACGATTGCACATGTTAGTAAGGGGATTGAGCCAGATTCGTTGTTGAGAATATCTGAACTGATTAAGGAAGAAACTCCAAGTGAACTTTTGAAAGCAGTAGTAGTGCTATCAGGACCAAGCCACGCAGAGGAAGTAAGTAAAAGGCAGCCTACAACAGTAACTGTTTCGTCTGAAGATATGAGTGCTGCAGAAGAAATTCAAGATTTGTTCATCAATCATAATTTTCGAGTCTATACGAACCCGGATGTCATTGGTGTTGAAATTGGCGGAGCTCTAAAGAATATCATTGCCCTAGCTGCAGGAATAACGGACGGACTTGGTTATGGTGATAATGCGAAAGCGGCATTAATGACGAGAGGATTAGCTGAAATTGCACGTCTGGGAACCAAAATGGGAGCTAACCCATTAACCTTTTCTGGTTTAGCAGGGATAGGTGACTTGATTGTAACCTGTACAAGCGTCCATTCAAGGAACTGGAGAGCAGGAAATCTGCTTGGTAAAGGGAAAAACCTTGAAGAGGTTCTAGAAAACATGGGAATGGTTGTTGAAGGAGTAAGGACGACAAAAGCAGCCTATCAACTATCTAAAAAATTTAATGTAAGCATGCCGATTACTTGTGCCCTATATGATGTTTTATTCAATGGAAAAATGGCTAAAGATGCAGTGGATGTATTAATGGCACGTGGTAAAACTCATGAAATGGAAGATTTAGTTAACATTCTTGAAGAAAGAAACCTCGAAGAGTAAAATTTGTGCTTTTTTCATTGAAAAATAGGCATTCACATGATTCGCTTTTACATCTGATTGCATACTATGCAAACGAAGCACACGTGTAGTATGAACCAAAGTGTTTGGGTTGATTAGTCACTAAGACTGAAGTAAGGAATTCGCCCCCCTTTACTTCAGTTTTTTTATTGTTGCATGGTGTGTTGGTATGCGCTCCACTAAGGAAAGCTTCATTGAATAATCACCGCAGAGACAGGCGTTCTTTGCCTGTCACGAGGCACTTCGCTTTCCGCAGGCGGTACGGGGAGCCTCCTCGACGCTAAAGCGTCTGCGGGGTCTCCCCTGCCCCGTACTCCTGCAGGACATTGAATTACAACCTTGAGTTTGCCCACGCACGAAGAAAATGCGATAGCATTTTCGAGGAGTCTCGTGCCTTCCGCACAAACCAACACGTATATAAACAATAAATTCTAACTGCAGTTAGGTTGTAAAAAACAAAATTTTTTATGAAACATCTCCCATATGGTATAATAGCTTTCGGAATAAGGGGGGTGTCTTTTTGTCACCAGGTATGCTGAAAATGTGGATTTCAATTGCAGGAATGGGCTTAATGTTTCTTGCTATTTTTACAATATATCTTAGCCGTTATAAGTTAAAAGGTGTCCTGAAGTTTTTATCTGCGTTCCTTGCTTACATTTTTTTATTTGTTTCGGGAATCACGTTGATTATTGTCCTTTTTACATAAAATAAAAAAATAGGTGATAGTAGTGAATTGGAAAGTTATTGGTACACTAGTGGTTTTAACTTCTTTATTTTTATCAGGATGTATGTATCCATCAGAGAAGTTAGCAGAGAATCAAATCCCGTATACTGATCAAATACAAGTAGTTCAACAAGCGGTTAATACCTTTAAGGAGGATAATGGAGGAATCCTGCCGATTAAAACAAGAGACGCTGTGACTCCAATCTATCAAAAATATCCGATTGAATTTAAAAAAGTTGCGCCGAAATATATCGCAGAGCCACCTGGAAATGCGTTTGAAAGTGGTGGGATTTTCCAATATGTCCTCGTTGATGTCGAAACCAATCCGACTGTAAAACTTTTAGATTTAAGAATGGCTGATGTAATTCGTGATATTAAGATGCGAATCAAATCCAATGGATATCCTCCATATAAAGAAAAATTAGCGGATAATGTGTATACCATTGATTTTAAGGAACTAGGATATAAGCAAGACCCATATGCCATCAGTCCATTTTCAAATCAAAATCTCCCATTAGTAGTGACAACGGATGCTGAAGTGTATGTGGATTATCGCCAAGATTTATTTCAGGAGCTTAAAAAAACGGACAAGCAAATAAAATCGGGCGAGGATATCCGTTATATTCTTGTCGAGGATTCAATGTTTGTCCCTGCCTATTCTTTGCCATATACTGTTGACCCAGAGAACAAAGAACCAGTTTTTTTAACGCAATAAGAATGTCAAATAGTCATAACCCTTCTTCTACGAAATATATTGTAGGAGTAGGGTTTTTTTGGTCTAAGGATTTTTACTGCTTTACCTCAGAAACCTTCATTCAATCAACTGTTCAGACACAACAGATACAAGAATATTTAAAGGAATAGTTAATAAGGGGGTAAAAAAATTTTAAAAAACTGTCATAACAATATAGGACAACGTCATAAATATATATTGTCCAAACATATCTTGATGGATAATATTATCCCACTTTACTCTATGATCGGGAGGGGATCACTTGGAAAAGGTTGATATTTTCAAAGATATTGCCGAAAGAACCGGCGGTGATATTTATTTAGGAGTAGTAGGTGCTGTTCGAACAGGAAAATCCACATTTATTAAAAAATTCATGGAACTTGTGGTTTTACCGAATATAGACAATGAGGCAGAAAGATCTAGAACGGTGGATGAGCTTCCACAGAGTGCTGCAGGAAAAACGATCATGACAACCGAGCCAAAGTTCGTTCCTAATCAAGCTGCTACTGTTCATGTTGACGAAGGTCTTAATGTTAATATTAGGCTAGTAGATTGTGTTGGTTATACTGTTCCAGGCGCAAAAGGGTATGAGGATGAAAATGGTCCTAGAATGATTACTACCCCATGGTACGAGGAGCCAATACCATTCCATGAAGCGGCTGAAATTGGAACTAGGAAGGTCATACAAGAGCATTCTACAATCGGGGTAGTCGTTACTACGGATGGAACCATTGGTGAAATTCCAAGAAGTAATTATATCGAGGCTGAAGAAAGAGTCATTAATGAGCTAAAGGAAGTTGGCAAACCGTTTGTTATGGTCGTCAATAGCGCTCAGCCATATCATCCAAGTACAGAAACGCTTAGGTCTAGTTTAGCAGAAAAATATGACATACCAGTGCTTGCGATGAGTGTGGAAAGCATGCGTGACAGTGATGTACTTAATGTTCTAAGAGAAGCTCTTTACGAATTTCCAGTCCTTGAGGTTAATGTTAATCTACCAAGCTGGGTAATGGTGTTAAGAGAAAATCACTGGCTGCGTGAAAGCTATCAAGAAGCCGTCAAAGAAACAGTTAAAGATATCAAGAGATTAAGAGATGTTGATAGGGTCGTACAACAATTTAGCGACTTTGACTATATTGAACGAGCTGGGTTAGCTGGTATTGAAATGGGTCAAGGTGTGGCAGAAATTGATTTATTTGCTCCAGATGAACTTTATGATGATATCCTTAAAGAAATTGTCGGGGTAGAAATTAGAGGAAAAGACCATCTCCTTGAGCTAATGCAGGATTTTGCCCATGCAAAGGCTGAGTATGATCATATTTCAGATGCATTAAGAATGGTGAAGCAGACAGGTTACGGAATTGCCTCGCCATCACTTTCGGATATGAGTCTAGAAGAACCTGAAATTATCCGTCAGGGCGCGAGGTTCGGGGTAAGGCTGCGAGCAGTAGCTCCGTCCATTCATATGATAAAGGTAGATGTTGAATCTGAATTTGCACCCATTATTGGAACAGAAAAGCAAAGTGAGGAGCTAGTCCGTTACTTAATGCAGGACTTTGAGGATGATCCATTATCCATTTGGAATTCTGATATTTTTGGCCGCTCCTTAAGCTCAATCGTTAGGGAGGGTATTCAAGCCAAGCTATCCTTAATGCCAGAGAATGCAAGGTATAAATTAAAAGAAACACTTGAGCGAATTATAAACGAAGGATCAGGTGGCTTAATCGCGATAATCCTTTAAGATGAAGACTCCTAATTGGAGTCTTTTTCTAATTTTACAAAAAACTACATCCAAATTTGTGAAATTTAGTAGAAATTTGTAGAAATGAAGAAAAGATTACCATTATTTCATGAATTATTCTTGATTAGCGTAAATGATTGTGATAATCTTTTAACAGACTTACGTTTGTGCTTAAAACCTTTATATAATAAGGTTTTTATTAAAAAAGTAGATTAAAATATCAAAAATAGTTATTTTTATTTACTTTGCCAATAAAACTGAGCTATGACGTATAGAAATAAGAAAAATTGTTTAGAAATGTAGATAAGTAATCTTATTTACGATTCTTTACTTAACTTATTGGGAGGAGGTGAATAGCATGAACAAGACAGAATTAATTAACGCAGTTGCAGAAGCAAGTGAACTTTCTAAAAAAGACGCTACAAAAGCAGTTGATGCTGTTTTTGAGTCAATTCTAGATGCATTAAAAAATGGTGATAAAGTCCAATTAATCGGTTTTGGTAACTTTGAAGTACGTGAACGTGCTGCTCGTAAAGGTCGCAATCCTCAAACTGGTGAGGAAATCGAAATTGGTGCAAGCAAAGTTCCTGCATTCAAACCAGGCAAAGCACTTAAAGACGCAGTAAAATAAATTACATAAATTTATTGCCTCGGCAAAAGGGTCATGGTAATTTCCATGGCCTTTTTTCTATGCTCCAAGTGACTTTGAACATCACTATTGTTGTGCTAATATGTAATAGTCGTATATACTTGTTTGATATATAGTAGGGGGAATATGCATGACTGAAGTCAATCGTACCCAGATTGAAGAGGCGGTACGTTCAATAATAACAGCGATAGGGGAAGATCCCGATAGAGAGGGTCTGCTTGATACACCAAAACGTGTAGCTAAAATGTATGAAGAAGTTTTTAGCGGTCTGAATGAAGATCCTAAAACACATTTTGAAACTATATTCAGTGAAGACCATGAAGAATTAGTTTTGGTTAAAGATATTCCATTCTATTCTATGTGTGAGCATCATCTTCTACCTTTCTTCGGAACAGCACATGTGGCATATATACCTAAAAATGGCCGTGTAACCGGATTGAGTAAATTGGCCAGAGCGGTAGAGGCAGTTGCTAAAAGACCTCAGTTACAGGAAAGAATCACCACAACCATAGCAGATAGTATGATGGATAAATTAGAACCTCATGGTGTAATGGTAGTTATCGAGGCAGAACATATGTGTATGACGATGCGCGGGGTAAAGAAACCAGGGTCAAAAACGGTGACGACAGCAGTAAGGGGTAATCTTGCGATTGATCCTTCTTCTCGAGCGGAGATTCTAACTTTAATTATGAATTAGGTGGGGGATACTATGGAAAAGCGTGAACCACAAAGTAGTGATTTTGTTGTGATAAAAGCAATCGATGATGGCGTTAGTGTGATTGGATTGACGCGCGGGACGGATACGAAATTTCATCATTCTGAAAAGCTGGATAAAGGGGAAGTATTAATTGCCCAATTTACAGAACATACATCAGCAATAAAAATTAGAGGAAATGCAAAAATATTGACCCAATTTGGCGAAATTGAAAGTGAACTGAAAAAATAATAATAAAAATGTTCTAGTCGTACTTATTTGTTTTCATTATCCAAACAGTAAAATTGTATTTATTTTGTGAATTACTGCCCATACATAAGCTTTTATGATATAATTGTCACTGCCTTGTTTAAACAAAAGGGACATAATAAATATATAAATTCGGGGGAAGCAAGGGTGATTAAATTGCCAGACATTCAACAAAAGTATACAGACATACAGAAGCAAGTTGAGCAAAAAGTTTTTCATCCTTACTTGCTAAAATATATTGAAACCCCTGTAATTGATGAAGATCGACTGCTTATTCTCGTTTCTATTATGGATAGACTTGAATTTTCTGACAATAAAATGGAGAATTATGCTACAACTACGATGCTAATCCAAATTGCCCTTGATACCCATGAGCATATATCGAATGCGGCTGTCGATGAAATAAATAGACAATTAACTGTCCTAGCTGGTGATTATTATAGCGGCTTGTATTATAAACTCTTGGCAGAGTCTGAAGATAACATGATGATAAAAGAACTCTCTAAAGGGATAAAAGAAATCAATGAACATAAAGTTCTTGTCTATCAAAAGGAACTTGGTGGAATTGAAAATTTAATGGAAAGCATAAAGAAAATTGAAAGCTCACTCCTTATAAGATTCTCAAATTATTTTAAAGTAGATTTATGGAATGAGTTTATTGTTAATTTATTTTTTTTCAAGCGCTTGCTTTCAGAGAAGAAACAATTTCTAGAAGCTGGCAGCAGCCACTTGTTCGAATTTATGAAAGAAATAACTATTCCGAATAAAAATCTTTCAATTAAAAATCTATCAGATAAACAGCAAAAAGATTTGCTTGTGATTTGTGATCGTTATCTGGATTCTGCAAACCAATTCCTACTAAAAGGAATAGATCAGCTGCCATATTTAAATGATATGCTTGAGGCTAGAATAACTTCGATCATTAATGAACATCAACCATTTGCGAAAACTTTAGTGGAAGAAGGGTAAGCTTATGCAGCAATCTAAGGAACAACGAGTTCATAAGGTCTTTGAAAAAATTTCCGATAACTACGATAAAATGAACTCAGTGATTAGTTTTCAGCAGCACATCAAATGGCGTAAAGATACGATGAAAAGAATGAATGTCAAGCCAGGTTCGAAAGCGCTGGATGTATGTTGTGGAACTGGAGACTGGACGATTGCACTTGCAGAGGAAGTTGGTACTTCCGGTGAGGTTACTGGACTTGACTTTAGTCAAAACATGTTAAATGTTGGAATTGAAAAAGTAAAGAGCTTGGGATTAAAACATGTTAACTTAATACATGGTAATGCCATGGAGCTCCCTTTTCCAGATAATAGCTTCGATTATGTAACGATTGGTTTTGGTTTAAGAAACGTACCAGATTATCTTCAAGTTTTAAAAGAAATGAATCGTGTATTAAAACCAGGGGGAATCGCTGTTTGCCTTGAAACCTCCCAGCCCACCTTAATAGGGTATAAGCAGCTTTACTATTTTTACTTCCGTTATATTATGCCGTTTTTTGGCAAGTTATTTGCTAAGAGTTATCAAGAATATTCCTGGCTTCATGAATCTGCGCGTAATTTCCCAGGCATGAAAGAATTAGCTCGAATGTTCGAAACTGCTGGCTTTAAAGATGTCTTTTATAAGCCATATAGTGGAGGAGCTGCAGCAGTTCATATAGGATATAAAAAGTAATTTAATATTAGACATGCAAACAGGACGAAAAGCTGGTGAATACAAATGAAATTAAAGATGATGTATTCATTTTTGAATTCAGATATTAATTTAATTGAAAAAAAATTAGAAGAGACTATCCAATCGGATTCTTATTTTTTGAAACGGGCTTCTTTGCACACCCTGCAAGCAGGAGGTAAAAGAATTCGGCCTGTTTTTGTTTTATTGGCTGGTAAGTTCGGTCAATACGATATTAACGTAATGAAAAATGTTGCCGTTGGACTTGAACTCATTCATATGGCCTCACTTGTACATGATGATGTAATTGACGATGCTGATCTACGAAGAGGGCAGCCAACTGTTAAAGCAAAATGGGACAATAAAACGGCTATGTATACCGGTGACTTTATTTTTGCGCTGTCTCTTGAATTAATGAGCGAAATGAATAAGCCCTTAGCACATAAAATTTTAGCGAATACAATTTTTGAAGTAGCGGTTGGTGAAATCCAACAAATAAAAGATAAATATCGGTTTGATCAAAATCTTAGGGATTATTTACGGAGAATTAAGAGAAAGACAGCGTTGCTCATTTCTGCGAGTTGTCAGCTTGGAGCGATTGCTGCTGATGTGGAAGAAAGCATTCATAATAAATTATATCTATTTGGCTATTATGTGGGTATGGCATTTCAAATTACAGATGATATTCTTGATTTTACAGCTACAGAAGAAGAGCTTGGAAAGCCTGCAGGCAGTGATTTACTCCAGGGAAATATTACCGCTCCCGCCCTTTATGCAATGGAAAATGATCGGATCCGCGAGGAGATTGAAAAGGTTCACGAGGCTATGGAACCTGCACAAATACACAAGATTATCACGTTAATTAAAGAATCAGGTGCGATTGAAAGGTCTATCTCATTAAGTGATAGGTACCTAGATAAAGCATTGACCGTATTAGAAGATCTCCCTGCAAATAAAGCTAAAAAAACACTTCGAGACATTGCAAAGTTTATCGGAAGACGAAAATATTAGGTGAAAGAGAGATAAACCTTGGTTTACTCTCTTTTTGTTTTGCCATCTTTCATACAATGAAATCGTTTTCGACTTGTGAAATATTCAAAAAAATGTTAACATCTTGATGGATTGTCCCACTATGACAATTATTATACATACTATTTTAGGAGTGGAATTCATGGAAAAAACATTTTTAATGGTGAAACCTGATGGTGTACAGCGTAATTTAATCGGAGAAATCGTTGCTCGTTTTGAAAAAAAAGGATTCCAATTAGTTGGAGCTAAATTGATGAGTATTCCGACTGAACTTGCCGAGGAGCACTATGGTGAGCATAAAGAACGTCCATTCTTTGGTGAATTGGTAGATTTCATCACATCTGGTCCGGTTTTTGCTATGGTTTGGCAAGGTGAAAATGTTATTGCAACAGCTCGTCAAATGATGGGTTCAACGAATCCTAAGGATGCAGCTCCAGGTACGATCCGTGGTGAATTTGGTTTAACTGTTGGAAAAAATGTTATTCATGGATCAGATTCTCCTGCAAGTGCAGAGCGTGAAATTGGGTTGTTTTTTAAAGATGGCGGAGTTGTCGAGTACTCTAAACTAGTGAACGAGTGGATTTACTAGGTTAACTATAAAAAGGCGCTTGTATCTTACTATACAGGTGCCTTTTTGTATGCGCATTCATCAGAGTTTTAAAAAAATTTCAGGAATAATGGGTGTACAAATGAACGAAACGTGTTTATCATTAATTAAATAATTTCTATCAGTTTATGCTATTTTCAGATAATTTCACTAGGTTTATTGTTGTTAATATGGTATATTGATAAAAATCCTTTAATGAGTTGAAGGGGGAAAGAACTATGGGAATGAGATATTTAACAGCTGGAGAATCACATGGTCCACAATTAACGACTATTCTAGAAGGACTCCCAGCAGGAATGCCATTATTAGCAGAGGATATAAATACAGAGCTTGCAAGAAGGCAACAGGGTTATGGACGTGGAAGAAGAATGCAAATCGAAAAGGATACGGTTGAAATCACTTCTGGAGTTCGACATGGCCAAACACTTGGATCGCCCATTGCATTAATTGTCGAGAACAATGACTGGAAGCATTGGACTAAAATTATGGGAGCAGACCCATTAATTGAAGGACAAGAGGAAGAAGTTAAACGAAAAATAACTCGTCCAAGACCTGGACATGCAGATTTAAATGGTGCAATTAAATACGGTCACCGCGATATGAGAAATGTCCTTGAACGTTCATCGGCGCGGGAAACGACGGTAAGAGTTGCAGCAGGTGCAGTTGCAAAGAAACTTTTAACTTTAGTAGGGGTTACACTCGTTTCTCATGTGGTTGAAATCGGTGGTATTAAAGCTAAAGCAAACGCTCATTTAACCATTGACGAGTTAAAGGAAAGAGCAGAGCTTTCACCAGTTCGCTGTGCCGACCCAGAGGTAGAACAGCAAATGATGGATGCGATTGATAATGCTAAGAAAAATGGTGATTCCATTGGCGGGGTTGTCGAAGTGATTGCATCTGGAATGCCTGCGGGTTTAGGCAGCTATGTTCAATATGATAGAAAATTAGATGCCAAGCTTGCAGCAGCTATTATAAGTATTAATGCATTTAAAGGTGTCGAGTTTGGAATTGGCTTTGAAGCAGCAAGAAAGCCTGGAAGTGAAGTACATGATGAGATTCTTTGGGATCAAGAAAATGGCTATACCCGCAAGACCAACCGTCTCGGTGGATTTGAAGGTGGAATGACCACAGGGATGCCTATTGTCGTTCGTGGCGTAATGAAGCCAATTCCAACGCTATATAAACCGTTAATGAGTGTTGATATCGATTCGAAAGAACCATTTTCAGCAAGTGTTGAGCGTTCTGACAGCTGTGCTGTTCCTGCCGCTGCAGTTGTAGCTGAACATGTTGTTGCATGGGAACTAGCTAATTCTCTGATTGATCAATTTAATAGTGATCGTTTTGATACGTTCGCAGCAGAAATTAAGCGTCAACGAGATTACGCGAGGGAATTTTAATGGAAGCTATTCAAATACAAACGAGCTCCAAAAACTATGAGGTGTTTGTTGGTGAAGGCATACGTAATGAAATTAGTACATTTTTATCCAATCATTTTCCAAACCTTACGAGAATATTAATTATTACTGATGAAACGGTCGGGAAAATACATCTGGATAAATTAGTACCGCTTTTGTCTGGTTGGGACCCGGTTGTTTTTACTGCGCCTAGTGGTGAAAAAGCTAAAACGTTCGAAGTATATTACGATGCCTTATCAAATGCACTAGAAAACCGTTTAGATCGAAAATCTGTCATTCTCGCATTTGGCGGTGGAGCGGTAGGTGACTTATCTGGTTTTGTTGCGGCATCATTTATGAGGGGAATACCTTTTATTCAAGTTCCAACCACTATCCTCGCCCATGATAGTGCTGTAGGCGGAAAGGTAGCTATTAACCATCCGCTTGGGAAAAATATGATTGGAGCTTTCCATCAACCAGAGGCTGTTTTCTACGATCTTGAACTACTCAATACTTTACCTGAGCATGAAATTCGTTCTGGTTTTGCAGAGGTTATTAAACATGCCCTCATTTATGATGTTAACTTTTATGAATGGTTAAAAACTGATATTCGCCATCTTGACTCCTTACCAACTGAACAATTATTTGATTCACTTTCAAAAGGGATTAAAATTAAAAATGAATTTGTCTCAAAGGACGAAAAAGAGACCGGAATTCGTGCCTATTTAAATTTTGGTCATACACTTGGCCATGCGATTGAATCTGAAATGGGCTATGGTAACTTTACACACGGTGAAGCAGTAATGATCGGGATGATATTTGCCTTAAAACTAAGTAAAGATGTGTTAGGGTTTTCTTTTAATACTGAAGAATTTATTAACTGGATACAAAAACTTGGTTATCAAACAGAGATTCCATCTCATTTATCACCAGAGCGACTTCTTACAAAAATGAAGTCAGATAAAAAATCAGCTGGTGGAGCAGTAATATTTGTATTACTAGAGGAAATTGGAAAGCCAAAATTACAAGAGCTTTCGGATGATTTTTTATTAGGCAAGATCAAGAGTTTTTAGAACAAAGGGGGACTTATCTTGATAAGAGGGATGAGGGGTGCAATCACCGTAACTAGTAATTCCGAAGAAGAAATCATATCAGCAACAGAAGAACTAATGAAAGAATTAATCGAAGGAAATAACATTCTTCCAGAGCAGGTTGCTTCTGTTTTTATTTCAACCACTGAGGACCTAAATGCTGCCTTCCCAGCAAGAGCACTGCGCAAATTTCCTGGATGGACTTATGTACCGGTTATGTGCATGAGGGAATTACCTGTGCCCAATGCTTTGCCAATGTGCATTAGAATTATGATGCACGTGAATACGTCTGTTACCCAGGAAGAAATCATCCATGTTTATTTAGAAGGGGCAGCGGTTTTAAGACCAGATTTAGGAAATACTTTGGCTTAATAATGTATCTAACGGATGGAGTGAAGAGAATTGAGATGGAAAAAGCAGTTATTAACCCTGACTCCGTATCAGCCAGGAAAATCAATAGAATCAGTTAAAAAACAATATAATTTAGACAAGATCGTTAAGCTTGCCTCAAATGAAAATCCGTTAGGATGTTCTAATAAAGTGCTTTCTGCACTACAAAGTAATCAACCCGGATTTCCAATTTACCCAGATGGCTATATGACCAACTTAAGAGAAACAGTAGCTACTTTTTTAAAGGTGAGCCAAGATGAACTAATATTTGGTAATGGATCGGATAATCTAATCCAAATCATTTCAAGATCATTGCTGCATCCTGGTGCTAATACTGTAATGGCAAACCCCTCCTTCTCACAGTACAAACATAATGCTGTCATTGAGGGAGCAGAGGTAAGGGAAATCCCTCTACTTGAAGGTCAACATGATTTAGAGAAAATGTATGCTTCGATTGATGATAATACGAATGTAGTTTGGGTATGCAGCCCTAATAATCCAACAGGTACATATGTATCGGAAAGTGATTTAATTACTTTCCTAAATAAAGTTCCTTCTCATGTTTTAGTGGTTCTGGATGAGGCGTATTATGAATATGTAGTTGCGGATGATTACTATGATTCTATTCAATTAACACGAACGTATCCTAATTTAATCGTTTTACGGACATTCTCCAAAATATATGGCCTTGCTTCATTAAGAGTAGGCTATGGTGTTGCTAATCCAAATATTATTCAAGCACTGGAACCTGCACGCGAACCGTTCAATGTTAATTCATTTGGACAGGTTGCTGCACAAGCCGCCATTCTTGATCAAGAGTTTGTGCAAACATGTAAAAAGAAAAATAGACAAGGTTTGACTCAATTTTATAACTTCTGTGAGCAACACAAACTTAGCTATTATCCTTCTCAAACTAATTTTATTTTGATTGATATTAATGCTGATGCAAACCAAGGGTTTCAATTTCTTTTAGAAAAAGGCTATATCGTAAGATCAGGGAAAGCTCTAGGATTCCCTAGTTCATTAAGAATTACTGTTGGCACTCCCGAGCAAAATGAAGGTGTCCTTAAAGCATTAGGTGAATTTCTAGCTGAACAACATACCGTACAGCTCAGTGGAAACTAGGGGGACTACCAATGAAAGGCCGAGTGTTTGTTATTGGACTTGGGTTAATTGGCGGTTCTTTAGCTTTATGTATAAAGAAAGAACATAAAGACTCTATCATAATGGGCTATGACATTAATCAAGAACAAGCAAGGCTAGCTAAAATGCTAGGTGTTATTGATGAAGTGGCTGATGATATAGCTGAAGGTGCTAAAACCGCTGATTTAATTATTATTTCCGCACCAGTTATTGAAACAGAAGCAATTATTCACCTATTGTCGGAGCAATCGTTAAAACCCGATGTAATCATTACTGACACAGGAAGTACAAAAAGTAAAATTGTTGCCAATGCTGCAGGCTTAAAGAAAAAAGGATACACCTTTATCGGAGGCCATCCGATGGCTGGTTCCCATAAAAGTGGTGTTTCAGCTGCAAAAGAAATTCTTTTTGAAAATGCCTTTTATCTATTAACACCAGAGGACCACATTGATACATTAAAAGTAGATAAATTAAAGGAATGGCTCATAGGGACAAATGCAAAATTCTTAACTGTTACACCTAAAACCCACGATTATTTAACAGGAATTGTAAGTCATTTCCCTCATATCATTGCGGCGTCGATTGTCCGTCAAACGGAAAGGTTAGCAGATGAAGAGAGTCTTATTCCACGTCTAGCAGCAGGCGGGTTTAGAGATATTACAAGGATTGCTTCTAGTAGTCCTGCAATGTGGAAGGATATATTACTTCATAATCGCGAGGTTTTAATAGAGTTAATTGATAAATGGAAGGAAGAAATGGATGAGGTGAAGGCGTTACTCGAGCAAGAAAATAGTGATGAAATTTTTCACTATTTTCAGCAAGCCAAGCAATACCGTGATGGCCTGCCGGTAAGAGAAAAGGGAGCCATTCCTTCATTTTACGATTTATTTGTTGACGTTCCGGATTATCCTGGTAGTGTTTCTGAGGTTACAGGATACTTAGCAAAAGAAAATATTAGTATTACAAATATTCGTATATTAGAAACGCGGGAAGACGAGATTTACGGAGTTCTAGTTATTAGTTTTCAAACTGAAGAGGATCGCGAGCGGGCGGAAAAGTGTATTCATAACCGCTCAAGCTATGCTACCTCAATGGGAACATAATTTGATTTGAAAATAGGTGATGAAATGGAATTAATTGAATTACAGCCAACATCGAATGGTTTAAAGGGTGTTATTGAAATACCTGGAGATAAATCAATTTCACATCGATCCGTTATGTTTGGATCAATAGCCAAGGGTGTAACAAGGGTAACGAACTTTTTGCCTGGAGATGATTGTTTAAGTACGATTTCTTGTTTCCGAAAGTTAGGGGTCGTAATTGAAGAAAATGAACAAGAATTAACGATCTATGGAAATGGCTTTGAAGGGTTAAAGGAACCAAATGAACTTTTGGACGTCGGAAATTCCGGAACGACTATTCGATTATTATTAGGAATCTTAGCGGGTAGACCCTTCTTTTCTTCGCTAATTGGTGACCATTCAATTGGAAAAAGACCGATGACTAGGGTGACCGAGCCACTAAAAATGATGGGTGCACAAATTGACGGGCGTAAGAATGGAGAATTTACTCCCCTTAGTATTCGTGGTGGTCACTTAAATCCGATTCACTATAAAATGCCTGTTGCAAGTGCGCAGGTAAAGTCAGCGCTTATCCTTGCTGGTATGCAAGCTGAAGGAGAAACTACCATAATTGAAAAAGCTGAATCGCGCGATCATACGGAGAGAATGATTCGAAAATTCGGCGGTGAAATTCATAAGGATAATCGTACTATTACGGTAAAGGGAGGTCAAAAGCTTATTGCTTCTGATATTCTTGTTCCTGGTGATATTTCTTCAGCTGCGTTTTTCCTAGTTGCAGGTGCTCTTGTTCCCGATAGTGAAATTATTCTAAAGAACGTTGGTCTCAACCCGTCAAGGACTGGTATTATCGAAATTATGAATAAAATGGGCGCCAATTTAGAAATCCATCAAAATGAGGCTGACGCCTTCGAACCAACAGGTGATTTAACTATTAAAACGTCAAGTCTTAAAGGAACTGTCATTGAAGGTGATGTTATTCCAAGACTCATAGATGAAATTCCAATTATTGCTTTATTGGCAACACAAGCTGAAGGTAAAACGATTATTAAAGACGCTTCTGAGCTTAAGGTTAAAGAAACGAACCGAATTGATACGGTTGTAAATGAATTAACAAAACTTGGTGCCACTATCGAAGCAACAGAAGATGGAATGGTAATCCATGGCGGGTCTATTCTTAGTGGTGGAACAGTATCCAGTCATGGTGACCATAGAATTGGAATGATGCTTGCAATTGCTTCTCTGCTTTGCAAGGATCAGGTCAAACTAGAAGACCCAGAAGCCATCTCAGTTTCATATCCTAATTTCTTTAATCATTTAAATAGCTTAAAAAACTAAGGCTGCCATCGTGCAGCTTTTGTTTTTGCCTTTTTTTCTGTCATAGTTTTTGAGTCTTGCACATAGCTTGTCTTAAAGAGGATAGTTTGCGAAAAGGGTGGTAGGATGGGATATATCATTGAAAATGCCAATATTCTAAAGGAGACTAAACTTTCAAAATCATCACTTCTGATAAAGGGCAACCAGATTGCTGTAAAGCAAAATCACATTCGTAACAATAAATACATGAAAATGGATGCAGAGTCTTTTATTATGACCCCTTCTTATGTATTGTTAGACACTAAAATACCTCCCAATGCCTCATTTCAAGAATTTCGGAGATATATGATTGAGACCTTCCTTTTGAAGGGTTGTACCACATTGATTACCTCTATTTCGATTTCATTTGAAAGTGAATTAGCAGATAAAATTAAAGAAACAAAAACAGCGCTCATTAGCAGTCCTATTGATTTTCTCATTTGTGTAACAATCCCTCTCAGGATGTTAACTCCCTCATTTATCAGGAAATGTAAGAAAGAAAGAGTTCCAGCAATATTTATTGAGATTAATGATCTCGATGAATTAGCGGAAATTCCTTGGGGATGGATTAGAGAAGCGCTCTTCCCGTATAATTGTCCCCTTGTTCCAATAATTTCTACTGAATTAAAGAAGGAAGCAAGGAGGGCTTTGTCGAAATGGAAGGTAATAATGGAAAATGGAAAAATTCCTTCAATTCTAGAGGAACTGAAAGAGAATCAGCCATTAACCATTCAAATGTTAAACAAATTAGGATTATATCCTCAAAAAGCAAGTCTACTTCATGGATCAGAAGTAAGCTATAATTTATTTTTTAAAGCAAGAGAAATCATGAACGTTGATGAAGTTGGATTATTTCATTATCATAGTGATAGACTTGTGGTAACAGTAAACAAGGGGAAAGTAATACGAGCAGGGGAAGAAGTTTTATTTAATCCAGGATTTGGAGAACATGTTAGGGTGCGAACCCCTTCTTATTTTGCTTTTTAATACAAACAAGGGAACCGAGAGGATAGAGATAATGGACAGAGTGAATAAAATTATTACCATGTTGGAGAATGGCCAACATAATGAGGCTATAAATGAATATAATGTTGTATTAACGAAAGGTCAGCCCGATGAAAAATTCCTGCTTGCTGAAGAAATATTCCAGTATGGATTTTTAGCCGAATCAAAGACGCTGGTAGAAAATCTATTAGCAATATATCCAGAGGAAGGTGAGCTCCTTGTCTTGCTGGGTGAAATATTAGTTGAATCTGGTGATGATGAACAAGCAATTCTTGAATTAGAAAAGATTTCAGAACATGACCCAAGCTTTGGACAATCTCTATTATTGTTAGCAGACTTATATCAGGTCCAAGGATTATATGAGGTATGTGAAAGAAAACTTTTAAAAGCAAAGGATATATTGCCTGATGAGGTTATTATTGATTTTGCTCTTGGTGAACTTTATAGTGAACAAGGAGAAGTAAAGAAGGCATTGACATCATATGAGGCCGTCTTAAAGGAGCAGGATGAAATCGCAGGTGTGAGTATTTTTCAGCGTATGGCCGAGCTTTTAAGTGCTTCAGGAGAATTTGAAGAAGCTTTAACCTTTTATGACAAAGCGATTGAGCAAAAATTAGAGATTAATACGCTATTTGGTTATGCCTTTACAGCTCTTCAAGCAGGATATAATCAAACTTCAATCGAGAAGTTCGAGGAATTGAAAGGGCTCGATCCGGAATACCATTCCCTTTATCTTCCTCTAGCGAAGGCATATGAACGGGAAGAGGACCTTGAAAATAGCTTAAAGGTTATTCAAGAAGGTATGAAACAGGATGAATTTAATAAGGATTTATTTTTCTATGGTGGTAAAATTGCCATTAAGCTATCAAAACCAGAAGTCGCTGAACAGTATTTCCGCGAGGCGCTTGCATTAGACCCAGGTTTCACAGAAGCAGCACTAACTTTAAATAAGCTTTTCTTTCATCAGGAAAGATATGAAGCAATAATTGATTTGATTTCACAGTTGGACTTTGTGGAAGATGAAGAGCCTCAGCTCCTATGGGACTCTGCCCTTGCATATGATAGGTTAGAGGAATATTCTTATGCATTAGACAAATACGAAAGTGCATATACTTTTTTTAAGAATAATGAAGCATTTTTGAACGATTATGGATATTTTTTAATTGAAGAAGGAAAAACCGACCTTGCTGCCGAAATTTTTAAACAGTTACAAAAAGGTGATCCAACAAATGGAGAGTATTCTGATTTGCTTGACCGTCTATTAAGTAGAGAGAATTAATAAAAAGCTGAATATACAGAGGAGGGAAACTATATATGGCAACCCCTGTTTCTGTCAACGAGAAAAAGGACTTTATTCGTTGGTTTTTAAATCATTATCAATTAAAACGTCGGGAGTGTGTTTGGATTCTTAATTATTTAATGAGTCATGACCAATTAATGGAGAAGGTTCATTTTGTAGAGCAAGCACAGTATTGTCCGCGTGGGTTGATCATGTCAACACATTGCGTCGATAAAGTACCATTTCGTTTTTATAAAGAAAATGTGATGACTACTGATGCTGAAAAATCCTTTCACGATATTCGGTTAAATCGTGACGAAGATATTTTTATTCAATTAAACTTTCATGCTTCCAATCAAGCGCACCAATATGCTGCAGTATTAGAGGAAAACCCATTTGTTCCAAAACACCTTCAAGTAAATGAAAAAGACGGAGTCGTAGCAGAGCAATTTCTACAAAATAGCATTGAAAGGTTTCAACGAGAGAAATTGCTTCAATTAATTGACGAAGCACTCGATAAGCAGGATAAAACTGCCTTTCGTTCCTTAACAGGACAGCTGAATCAACTAAAAGAAGCAGAGAAAAATGGGAGCTTGCGCTAAGCAGGCTTCTATTTTTTTTGAAAGCCATGCTATCATTTTTTCATTATAAAATGATATGATAGTGTTAATGAATAAAAAGGGCTGGTGTCAAAAATGAAGTGGGTTTCAAAAGATATTGAAACATATTTTACAGCAAAAGAATACGTGGATACTGCAGTTATTCCTTTAATTTCACTTTCTTTTGGAAATGAATTAAAACAGTCTGCTGCAGATACTGAATTTATTACCTTGTTAACCAATTATTTAGAGAGACAATTTACTGGAAGACTATTGTTGTTTCCTTCATTTACATATTTAAAGAATAATGACTCAGTGGATGTTCTTAGTGAGCTGAAAAAATGGGAAGAGAACATTGAAGGAAATGAATTTAAACATATTTTTTACATAACTTCAGAGAGTAATTGGAAAATTCATGAAAGTCAACTTGCGGGTTCATTGATCTGGCTCCCAGCTTTGCCACTCGAACACTTAAATGATTCTCAAAAGATTTCTATAATTGAAAGTCAGGTTAAACAACTCTTAAGCTTGTTCACTCACAAATGGCAAGAAAATTTGTAATTCTTTACGTTTAAACATGTTTTTAAAATAGTATGATATTGACCTAGGATAAAGATTGATATATCATTGTTATGTCCTAGTTTAATATGTGTTTAATTTATGTCCGATGGACTTAACTTGTGAATAGAGGGGGGATAAACATGAGTAAGCATCGCGTTTCAAGAAGACAATTTTTAAGCTACACTTTAACAGGTGTAGGGGGGTTTATGGCAGCAGGAATGTTAATGCCAATGGTTCGTTTTGCAATTGATCCAGTTTTAACCGCGGAAGCAGGTGGCGATTTTATTGCAACTCCATTGAAAATATCTGACATCACCGCTGAGCCGCAACGGGTTGATTTCACGTTTGAACAAAAGGATGCATGGCATACTGCAGACGTTACAAATACTGCCTGGGTTTATAAGGATGAACAAGATAATATTGTTGCCTTATCACCTGTATGTAAACACTTAGGTTGTACTGTTGCTTGGGGAACGGATAAGGAACATCCAGAGGAATTTTTCTGTCCATGTCACTTTGGGCGTTATACAAAGGATGGGACAAACGTTAAGGGTACTCCACCAATCGCACCGCTGGATGTATATCCATTACAAGAAAAAGACGGTTTACTTTATTTAGGAAAAGCTGAACCGCGGACAAAGGAGGCGTAATCATTGTTAAACAAAATTTACGATTGGGTAGATGAACGTTTAGATATTACGCCTTTGTGGCGCGATATCGCTGATCATGAAGTACCTGAGCATGTAAATCCTGCGCATCATTTTTCTGCGTTTGTTTATTGCTTTGGTGGTCTGACATTTTTTGTTACAGTAATTCAAATTCTTTCTGGTATGTTCTTAACAATGTACTATGTACCAGATATTAAGAATGCGTGGGAATCTGTTTTCTATCTTCAAAATGAAGTAGCATTCGGACAAATCGTACGCGGTATGCATCACTGGGGTGCTAGTTTAGTTATTGTAATGATGTTCTTACATACATTACGCGTTTTCTTCCAAGGCGCATATAAAAAACCACGTGAACTTAACTGGATAGTCGGGGTGCTGATTTTCTTCGTTATGCTAGCATTAGGTTTAACTGGTTATTTATTACCTTGGGATATGAAAGCGTTGTTCGCAACAAAAGTTACACTGCAAATTATTGAAGCAGTACCGTTTATTGGTGTTTATCTGAAAACTTTACTTTCGGGCCATGAGACGATTGTAGGAGCTCAAACCTTAACTCGTTTCTTTGCGATTCACGTGTTCTTCTTACCTGCTGCATTATTTGGATTAATGGCAGCTCATTTCATGATGATTC
This sequence comes from Neobacillus niacini, assembly GCF_036961885.1. GTDB lineage: Bacteria > Bacillota > Bacilli > Bacillales > Cytobacillaceae > Neobacillus > Neobacillus niacini_H. The sequence goes on from NZ_JBALNQ010000047.1 coordinate 115,257, forward strand.
GTAAACAAGGTATTTCAGGACCACTATAATACTTTTAATCTGATTCCGAAATATTATTAATTTTAATTTACGAATAAAGGAGGGGGATTGTTCGATGCATCGCGGTAAAGGAATGAAGTTCGTAGGCGACTCTCGTGTAGTTGCACCAGAAGCCCGTACGATGAAAAATATTCCGAAAGATTACTCAGAATACCCTGGTAAAACAGAGGCGTTTTGGCCTAACTTCCTTTTGAAAGAATGGTTGGTAGGGGCAGTATTTCTTGTCGGCTTTTTAAGTTTAACAATTGCACATCCGAGTCCACTTGAAAGGATTGCGGATCCATCAGATACAGGTTACACTCCGATGCCAGACTGGTACTTCTTATTCTTATATCAATTATTGAAGTATGAGTTTGCAGCTGGTCCTTATACAGTTGTTGGAGCGATGGTTATTCCTGGACTAGCTTTTGGTGCATTGTTATTAGCTCCATTTTTAGATCGTGGACCAGAACGCCGCCCGAGCAAGCGTCCATTAGCAACTGGCTTTATGCTGTTAGCAATCGCTGCTATTACATTTTTAACATGGCAGTCTGCTTCAACTCATGATTGGGAAGCAGCAAAAGAATATGGTAAAATTGTCGCTGATGTAGAGATTGATAAGACATCTGAAGAATATACAATTGCTTCAGACAATACCTGTATCACATGTCACGGGGATAGCTTCCAGGGTGGTGCTGGTGCACCAACATTAATTGACACAGGACTGTCTGCTGACGAAATTGCCAAAATTGCAAAAGAAGGAATTGGCACAATGCCTCCTGGAGTTTTTAAAGGTGATGATGAACAGCTTAAAAAGCTTTCTGAATACATCGCAAATTTAGGGAAATAATAGCGATACTAAAAAGCTGACGGAATATCGTCAGCTTTTATTATTAAAATGGCTGTGTTAAAGGGGAATATTGAAAATGGCACCTGTTGATTTGTGCGGAAGGCACGAAGACTCCTGCAGGAGGACGGGACAGGGGAGACCCCGCAGACGCTTTAGCGTCGAGGAGGCTTCCCGAACCGCCTGCGGAAAGCGAAGTGCCTGGGAGCGCAAATCAACAGTCCAGTATAACACAGCCATTAAAATAACTGAAAAGAGGAATTACAGTGAACCGCATTTATCCTCTATTAGCACACAGATCATTTTTATGGCTTTTGCTAATTGTTAATTTTGCTGGAACTGCTTACGGGTATGTGTGGTACGGTTGGCAGTTAAAGGAAACACCACCCATTTTCCTCATATTTGTTCCAGATAGCCCTACTGCAAGTTTATTTTTTGTCTTTGTACTTGTTGCTTTTTTGTTAAAAAAGAACTGGCCGCTTATAGAATCTCTTGCGATTGTTACTTTATTTAAGTACGGAATTTGGGCGGTTGTCATGAATTCTCTTGTGTTTATTATTCAGGGTGAGTTGGACTGGATTGGATTGATGTTGGCAGGTTCACATTTTGCCATGGCTGTCCAAGCATTGCTTTATGCGCCTTTTTATCGTTTTAAATGGTGGCACTTGACTATAGCCGCAATCTGGACTCTACATAATGATGTTATTGATTACGTCTTTTTCATGCTTCCTAGGTATCATATGTTAGATGAATTTATACCGCAAATTGGATACTTTACTTTTTGGCTTTCAATCGTCTCAATAGGTATAGGTTATTATTTTGTCATTCGTCCAAAACGGTTTAAACTGGATATAAAATAAGATAAAAGATGGTCTAACCTTGTCCACCTCTTCATACATTTTAATAGTGATGATAGGGGGGACAAGGTTTGAGGTATAAATGGTTACTACTATTTTTAATTGTCATTATGCTCACTCCCATGAATGTTTTTGCGAATTCGCAACGACCATTAGATAGGCTTGATAATATCTCTGATGAAGCGCTTCAAATGATTAAATTTCAGAGATATGAGGATGGCAAAAAACTGTTAGATTATTTTTCAGAACAGTATACAGACATCTCGAGCAAAGAGCATTCGTTTACGATGGATCAACAAAGGATTATAACTGTTTCGCATGATGAAGCTTTGGAGGCAGCGGTGAGCCCAAACATGGACTATGAAGAAAGAGTCCAAAGACTGACTAAGTTCCGTCTAGTTGTTGACGCTATCGCCACTAGCCATCAACCGCTATGGACTGAGATGGAGAATCAAATTATGACGGTTTTTCAGGAAGCGAGAGAAGCTGCAAGCAGCGGAGATTCAGCCCATTTTTACTCCAATTTTAACGCTTTTATGTCATTATACAACATTATTTATCCGAGCATGAAAATTGATGTTTCTGCAGAAAATATTCAAAGAATAGACGCACGTATCAATTTCATTGACGAATATCGTTCTGAAGTTGTTAATAATGTAAAAAGCCAACAGGAATTAGAAGGGTTAGAAATGGACCTGAAAAATCTATTTGAGAACATGGATGAGGATGAGGCGGACCCATCATTATGGTGGGTAATCATTTCAACTGGAAGCATTATCATTTTAACTCTATCCTATGTAGGCTGGAGAAAATATCAGGGTGAAAAAGCGATAAGGAAAAACCGTACTAGAGTTCATAAGGATTGAGATTCTCAACCGGATCAGAAAAGCAATGTCCTCTGGCGGACATTGCTTTTTAAATTTCAATTGGTTTTTTATTTTCATCGAGTGTAAATCCTTCTCCATGTACATCATGGACAACTGTGACAGAGAGAAAAGCATGCGGGTCAACAGAGGTAATTAAATTTTTTAAGCGAACGAGCTCATTTTTAGCAACTACACAATATAAAACTTCGCGCTCTATTTTAGTAAATGAACCATATCCCTTCAGAACGGTAACGCCACGATCCATTTCCTCCATAATCTTTTTTGCAATATCTTCATTTCTCTCAGAGACAATCATTGCACCTCTTGCTGAATAAGTGCCTTCTTGAATAAAATCAATCACTCTGGCACTTATAAAAACTGCAACCAGGGTGTACATCGCCTCTTTATAATTTAGGTATGTAAGTACAGAGACACCTATTACGCAAATATCGAAGATAAACATGGTTTTCCCCATGCCCCACCCCACATACTTCTGCACCAGCCTTGCTATAATATCGACTCCGCCTGTTGTGCCGCCATATCGGAAAATAATCCCTAATCCAATACCCAAAAAGACACCTGCAAATAACGCGGCTAAGGTTAAGTCATCCTTGAGTGGCATGTCAATTGGATAACGTTGAAATATCCATAGGAAAACAGAGAGACCTACAGTCCCAAGAATCGTATATAAAAATGCATTTCTTCCAAGCAACTTCCATCCGACAAAAAAGAGAGGTATATTTAATAGTAAGTTAGTATAGGATGGATCCCATTTAAACATGAAGTAAAGAAGGAGAGTTATACCTGTAAAACCACCTTCGGCAAGTTTATTCTGCATATTAAAATTGACAAGTCCAAAACTCATAATGGCTGTTCCTATTAAGATAAATAAAACATTTTTCATTTTTAGTCCAAATATCATAATCTTTCCACCTCTACCCTAATTTCCCCTCACTCAGCGGCTTTTATTATAGCGAATTAACTAAAGAAGAGCAATTTTAAATAGGAAAGCTTATACTTAAAATAGGGTTGAGTTAAATGATACTGTTGATTTTATAACCTGTTGATTTGAGCGGAAGGCACGAGACTCCT
>NZ_JBALNQ010000048.1:0-21946 GCF_036961885.1 Neobacillus niacini
AGGACTTAACCAATTTTTTTAAAGGCAAACTCTGTTTTACAAACTTCTTCTGATTATCTAGTTTTGAGGGAATGAACCTCAAAAAAATAGTCTGGTAACTATGGCAAGAAGGTCACACCCGTTCCCATACCGAACACGGAAGTTAAGCTTCTTTGCGCCGATGGTAGTTGGGACTTTGTCCCTGTGAGAGTAGGACGTTGCCAGGCATAGCCCCTTTGGGGCTTTTATTTTCCTTTTTTTTAAAATGGCCCCTTGGTCAAGCGGTTAAGACACCTCCCTTTCACGGAGGTAACACGGGTTCGAGTCCCGTAGGGGTCACCAACGTTTTTTTTTAAAAATGAAAACAACAACTCCATGGAGGATTAGCTCAGCTGGGAGAGCATCTGCCTTACAAGCAGAGGGTCGGCGGTTCGATCCCGTCATCCTCCACCATGATTTTATCACGGAGTGAGATTGATACAGTCCTTACAAACTAAGGGCATAAGCAAAATAGTTTCTTTTATATTATCGCGGGGTGGAGCAACGAGCGTTCCTTCACAGAAATAGCTGCGAGTTGTATCAATCGAGCTGCTGCTTGCATATGCTTACTGAGATTGATACAGTCCATAGAAACTATGGGCATGGAAAAAATTGCATTACTTTTTACTGTCGCGGGGTGGAGCAGTCTGGTAGCTCGTCGGGCTCATAACCCGAAGGTCGCAGGTTCAAATCCTGTCCCCGCAACCAATTAAATTTCTAGGTTTAATCGGTGTTAAACCTCAACTATATTGTTTTGGCGGTTGTGGCGAAGTGGTTAACGCACCTGATTGTGGTTCAGGCATTCGTGGGTTCGATTCCCATCAGCCGCCCCATTTAATTTTACATATTGGGCTATAGCCAAGCGGTAAGGCATCGCACTTTGACTGCGACATGCGTTGGTTCAAATCCAGCTAGCCCAGCCATTTTTACTTTTACGCGGGTGTAGTTTAGTGGTAAAACCTCAGCCTTCCAAGCTGATGTTGTGAGTTCGATTCTCATCACCCGCTCCATTAGGGCCTATAGCTCAGCTGGTTAGAGCGCACGCCTGATAAGCGTGAGGTCGATGGTTCGAGTCCATTTAGGCCCATAATATTTCAAAAGAGTGATTGCTAATAATAGTAATCACTCTTTTTTTGGTTTTATTAAGATGAGCATATTCAATATGTAATCCTTAGTATTTTTAGGAGCAGGTTACGATAAATCTCTATTCGTTACCAAATTTCCCACGTATTTAAGTTAAAGGGAACGAATAATCTTTAATCGTGCCCTCTTTATTGCTTTTTCTGGATTAAAGGGAACGAATACTGGCTAAACGTTACCACAGTTATCAATATACTTGAATATAGGGAACGTTTAGCTTCTTCTAGGCATTTTTTGCCTGTGTGGTTACAATATAAGTAAGATACAGTACAACATTTTCGAAACTAAGAAAAGGAGGGTCAACATGAGTCTCATTGAAACCATGAAGAAACGCCAATCGGTTAGATCATTTGATACTCAAAACATTACAGAAATCGATTTTAAAACAATAAGAGATTACATAACCATGGAAGAGAACTTAATTGGACCCTTTGGAAATAAAGGGAAAATTGAGTTGATTCAAGTAACTAATAATGTAAGTGATAAAGGAATAAAGCTTGGTACATATGGATTTATTAAAAATCCACAAGGATATTTGGTTGGTGTCACGGAAAATAGTAAATACACACTAGTTGAGTTTGCATATGTCTTTCATAAACTGGTTTTATTTTTAACCGAGTTGGGGATAGGTACATGCTGGATGGGAGGGACCTTTAGCCGAAATTCTTTTGAACAGGAAATTCAGCTTGGGGTAGGAGAATTCATCCCCTGTATTACTCCCATTGGCTACCCAAATCAAAAACAGCGTGTTTTCGATAAGGCTCTTCGATACGTTGTAAAGGCGGACAATAAGAAGCCTTGGGAAAAGCTTTTTTTTGACGGAACATTCGAGAATATCTTAACGAAGGAACAAGCAGATCTCTTTGAAATACCAATTGAAATGGTTAGACTTGGACCTTCTGCATCAAATAAACAGCCTTGGAGACTTGTAGTATCTCAAGATCGTAAGGTTTGTCATTTTTACATAGAGCATACGCCGAATTATAGCTCAAAATTAGGCTACGACATGCAGCTATTGGATATGGGCATAGCGATGTGTCAGTTTGAATTGGCCTGTAGGGAGTTAAATATTGAAGGCGGTTGGACAGTAGAAGAGCCTATATTAAAGCTTCCGAATGAGCAAACGGAGTATATAGTCAGTTGGAACAGATATTAATGTAAGGTGGAAATCTTAGATATGCCTATTATTGAGCACAAACAACATATAAAGGCGCCAATTGAAATTTGTTTTGACTTAGCCAGAGATGTCGATGTTCATACACAAACGGCATTTAAAACAAAGGAAAGAGCTGTTGGAGGAGTTACAACAGGGCTTTTGGAGGAAGGTGACAGTGTTACCTGGGAGGCTGTACACTTTGGGATTAAACAAAGATTAACAGCAAAAGTGATATTTATGGAAAAACCGCATAGTTTTGTAGATGTAATGGTAAAAGGAGCATTCAAGTCGTTCATTCATATCCATCAATTTATCGAAGAAGAAGGTGGAACATCTATGTTGGACCATTTTCAATATAAGTCTCGGTTCGGTCCAATTGGAGTTTTAATTGATAAGTTGTTTTTAGAGAGATATATGAGGAAATTTATTGTTTCACGTGCAATGGGTTTAAAGAAAAAAGCCGAAATCTGGGACAAATCAAACGTTTGATTGAATATGTTGAAGCCCTGGTGTTACAGGTTTTTATTGAGTAAAAAACATACTAATCAAACGCTTGATTAACTTAAGATAGTAAAAAATATTAGGCCTTTGATAGCTCAACGTTTCTTTTTTCAACGTCGATAGCCGATACAATATAGGCAAATCCATTCATTAATAAGTAAATAACATTTGATTGAGCCCGTTCCGTTTCTCCTAAATAAGTATTTAAAATCATGACGACAGAAAATAATATAACAAAGAATAGAGCGATTTTATTATAGATTACCATTCGAACAACTCCTTTTTTAGGATACTTATTTTATAATATTTACTTAGTGCTGAACTTATGCAGGACGTTAGGCAATTGGTGAAGATATTCAATTTATCCATTATGATAGACAAATTGGAGGAAATTTAAGCAAATGTACTGGGTGTTTCTAAGATTAGTAGCAAAAGTATAGTGAATGGGGGAATAATAATGGAGAAGATACTTATTCTTGGGGGCAGCGGACTTGTTGGAAAAGCGTTAATCAATGAATTAAAAGAGGGGTATGATGTGTACGGAACGTATGCTTCTTCGTTAATAACAAGTCTACCCGATGATAAGCAATTCCAGTTGAAAGTCCAAGAAATTAATAAACTAGTTGAACTAGTATCTTTTATTCAACCTGATATTGTAATATCTTGCCTTAGAGGGGATTTTGACCAACAGCTTAAGTTTCATGAGAAGTTGGCTGAGGTATTACAAAATACTAAAAGTAGTCTTTATTTCTTTTCTACAACGAATGTATTCGATGGGGATTTATCAAAACCCCACACAGAAACAGATACACCTATTGCCGAATCGGACTATGGAAAGTATAAAATTGAATGTGAAAATAGGTTAAAAGAAGTCTTAGCTGACCGGGCAATCATTCTCCGTATTCCAGCAATATGGGGTAAAAATTCTCGAAGATGGAACGAAATTAATGAATGTATTAAAAATAATGAAAGTATAGATGTCTACAGCAATATAGTATGGAATAATCTTTTAGACGTCGACCTAGCAAGTCAGCTGCGGTTTATTCTTGAAAAGAAGCTTAAAGGAATATTCCACTTGGGTACAGCAGATCCGATTATGCAAAGCCAATTCTATGAACAAATACTAAGTAAATTAGCAGATGAAACAGACCTGCTTCGATATAACATGTATGAAGACAATAGCCAGACTTATTATTTTGTCTTAAACACGAACCGAAATGATAATCATGAATCCCTTCAAAGGACGAATGAAGATATTATTTCATACCTGCTAGGACAAAACGAAGGTTTGTAAGGCCCATATAGTGATATAGTAAAAAAAATAGATAAAATACAATAAAATCAGGTGAGAATATGGAACGCAATTATGAATTAGCTGAAAAAATAAAAGAAGATAACTACAAAGTATTTGCCTTATTAAGCAAGTACTTAAATCATTCACCTGACTTTATTACCAAAGAAGAAATTGAGGAAATTGTTCAAGGTGGCGTTTCCTATGAATATGCCTTTATGGTCATATTAGCTGCTGCATTTGGACTCGATATTGTGGATATTGATGAAGATAAGGACTTGTTCAATAATTATTTTAAAAAGATGATCCATAAACTTGATGCAAGTGAATATGCTAACAATCCCTATTATAAAAATATTAACATTCCTACGATAAAAATCGGCAAAAGCGAACTAAAATATGAAAGATATAAACCTTTTGAAGGCTTCGTCTGCAACGATATTATTCAAACAAAAGCCGGAAGACAAATTCCACAAATCGGTTTTTTTGAGAGTGAATTTATGTTCCCTGCAATCTTAGAAAATAATAGAATCTGGATGACCATTACGCCGAATGAAATAGAAACAATGAAAGAAGCTGTTGATCAAGCTTTTGGTCATGTACTGACGTTTGGGCTCGGGCTTGGCTATTATGCCTATATGATTTCAGAAAAAGATGAGGTTAACAGCATCACCGTTGTTGATACCAATGGAGATGTGATTGATTTATTTAAAAAATACATAGTACCGCAATTCAAAAATGCTGGAAAGATTAAGATTATCAAAGCAGATGCTTTTGAATATGCACGAACACAAATGCCTAAGGGGAAATATGATTTTGTGTTTACGGACCTATGGCATGATGTTTCTGATGGAAAAGATATGTATTTAAAAATGAAAACCTATGAAAGTCTTAGTCCGAAAACTGTATTTTCGTATTGGATAGAAAAGTCTATTTTGTGTTATTTGTAGTGTTGATGAGGGCCATCGGGTAGATGTCTATTTTATGTTAGTATTAATTGTAGGAATACTTTTACAAAGGGGGGGATGGTAGATGAAAATTAGTCATACGAACGATTTTGAATTAATCGCTAAATTGAACAAATACGTTCACGATTTACACGCAAATCTATATCCTGATTCTTTTAAAGAATATAATTTTGAAGAAATTAAGACCTTTTTTCAAAAAATTATTGATAAAGAAGAATTCACTTTCCTTTTGTTGAAGGACGGTGACCAACCGATAGGATATGCTTGGATTGAATTTAGGGATTTTCCTGAAAATGCCTTTAAAAAAGCGTATAAATCGGTATATGTGCATCAAATAAGCATCTCAGAAAACCAAAGAAAAAAAAGTTACGGTTCTAGGTTGATGGATGAAATTACTCATATTGCAATAGCAAGGGGTATAAACAAAGTTGAATTAGACTATTGGTTCAATAACGAAATAGCAAAGAACTTTTATAAGAAGAATGACTTTGTGAAAAATCGAGAATTTGTTTACAAAGACATTTGAATCTATCGCTAATTCATATGTAAATGGCAGAAAATAGGTGCGGATTTTTACCTATCACAAACAACAAATAGAAAAAACTCGTCAATTGACGAGCTTTTTCTATTTGTTGTTCCAATCCTTTGATAATAAGCTATATGTAACCAAATCTTCATAATGTTCATTTAGCCATTGACCATCTCTCTTAATACCTTCTTTAACAAATCCCAATCTCTCAGGAATAGCTATACTCTTATGATTATTCACGGCACATTGAATTTTTACTCTATTGATTTTCAATGTGTCAAACAGATGGTTCAATAATGCTGTTACAGACCTCGTGATGATACCTTGACCCTGAGCTTCTTCGGATAGAAAATAACCGATACTCGTTGAGCTATTTTTCCAATCTATATAATGAAGTCCGATCATACCTACTAATTTACCATTATATCTAATTCCTGCATCAAAACCATTGTTGTCTGCGTAATTTCTTATCCATATAGGGATTATAGGTTCAAAGTCATCCGCTGATTTTCTCTTATCCACCCATAATAACCATTTTCTAAGATGTTCACGATTTGTATCAATTAGTTCAAATAATTCTTCTTTGTGATGTTGTTGTAATATTTCGATTGATATTTCTTCATCTACTATAAACGAAAACAATTCTACTCCCCCTAATCTATTTTCAAAATTATATCATAAATTTTTTTGGATTTATGACCTAAAATAGACAGGTGCGTTGACTTCAAATTATACAGACTGTTTCGCTTTTACAGCCTCAAGAACAGTTTGCAGCGCTGACTTTTCTTCATCATTTAAAGAAACCAATGGTAAGCGGGCTTCTCCTACTTGAATCCCCTGCATATTAAGTGCAGCTTTGACAGAAGTAGGGTTTGGTGTTGCAAATAAAGCTTTCATTAGGGGAAGCAGCCTACGATGTAAAGCAGCAGCTTCTTGTACACGTCCATTTTTAAATAATGTAACCATTTCCTGCATTTCATTCCCGATGATATGAGAGGAAACGGATACAACTCCAGCACCACCTATGGATAAAATAGGTAAGGTTAAGCCATCATCACCGCTATACAAAGTGAAATCTGCTGGTGTGTGGCTGATGATTTCCGCCGCTGCATCCAAATCACCGCTAGCTTCTTTTAAAGCCACAATATTCCTAATTTCAGAAAGGCGGACAGTGGTCTCAACAGACATGTTTACGGCGCTGCGCCCAGGAATATTATAAAGCATAACCGGTAAGGAGGTGGCTTCAGCAATGGCTTTAAAGTGCTGATAAAGTCCTTCTTGAGAGGGCTTATTATAGTATGGAGTTACAAGCATAATTCCATCAACGCCTGCAGCTTCAGCCTGTTTCGTCAAACTAATAGACACTCTCGTGTTATTTGAACCAGTTCCAGCAATAACAGGGACTCTGCCTGCTACAACGTCGACGACAAATTTAAATAACGATACTTTTTCCTCGGAAGTTAATGTTGGAGACTCTCCCGTTGTTCCTGCAACGACTAATCCATCCGTACCATTCGCAATTAAGTAATTTACTAGTTCTCTTGTTGCGTTGTAATCAACCTCTTCATGCTGATCAAATGGTGTTACCATAGCTGTTAATACTTGGCCAAAATTCATCAAACTCACCCTTTTTATAATTTTTTTGAAAAGTTAGAGGTGGATCAGACCAATCAATAATAAACGCGAAAAAGCAGCAACGAGGGTCGCTGCTGCAGTAGAAACATAAGTATAAACCGTTCCATTGCGTAAGATAGCCCTCCATATAGTTTCCTATATGACAGTTCTGTATTTCTTCAATAGCAGAACCAGCGGTCTAGACAAATGAGAATCTATCCGCTTCGGCAAATTCCCCTTTCCACAATCATCCCAGGACCTCACTATCCTCAAACTGCGTACTAATGGTCTTTGCGCCTCTATCCTCACTTCAAAAATAATGAAGCAAGAAAATATTTAATTATAAATAAATATAACAGAAAATTCATTCTAATACAAGTGTAAGACGGTTCAAAAGACGGTGGCGTTAATGGTGCCTGTCACCGCCCGTGGACACTTTCCACCCTAGGTGGACAGTTAGCTACTTTTTATTTCATTTTTTTGATGAAGACTACTTTTAGGTAATTGGATTCTGGGTAATGTTTGTTGGTTCTGAAGTCTTCAGGAAGTGAAAATTCCTCTATTATTTTATAGCGCTTATTTGATTCTTTAAAGGCTGTATCAATGAATCCTTTAAATTTATCCATACCAAAGGAACTGGCATTGGTTGAGGCTAGGATGGTTCCATTGTCCTCGGTTATCGATATTGCTTCCTTTAACAGGTTTTTATAATCTTTTTCGGCACTAAAGACAAACTTCTTTGATCTGGCAAAGCTAGGAGGATCGAGAATGACCACATCAAACAATAAACTCTTTTTCACTGCATATTTGAAGTAGTTAAAAACATCTTCCACAATGATAGCTTGAGCACTATCATCAATTTCATTCACACGGAATTGTTCAATCGTTTTACTTTTGCTTCGATTTGCCAGGTCAACACTGGTTGTTTTCACCGCGCCTCCTAAGGCAGCAAATACGGAAAACACACCGGTATAAGAGAAGGTATTTAATACCTGTTTCCCTTTAGAATATACATCCCGTAACGTTTTTCTAACATTCCTTTGATCTAAGAAGACACCGACCATGGCACTGTCGTTTAAATAAACGGCGATATTGACACCATTTTCTTTCACAAGGATAGGAAATTCTCCACGGTCTCCTGCGACGAAGTCATCCTCTTCAATATATTTACCACTTTCATCAAACCGCTTTTTCTGATAAATGGCTTTATACTCCACCAGTTCCTTCAAGGAGTCTATGATGAACTCCCTGAAATGATAGATGCCTTTACTGTACCAGGTAATCAAGTAATAACCAGCAAAATAATCGATCGTTAATCCACCGATTCCATCGCCCTCACCGTTAAACACCCGAAAGGCTGTGGTTTCAGAACTCTGATAAAAAGAATCTCTCAGTCCGAAGGCAGCCTTTAAGGTCTTTGCAAAAAAACTTGGATTAAACTGCTCTTTTTCATTGCTGGTAAGCACCCAGCCGAGTCCCTTATTTTGCTTCCCATAATAACCTTTGGCAATAAAGTTGTTTTGTTCATCAACAAGCTTTATCGTACTACCTTCCTCATCGAGGGCATTAGCATTTATAATGGAGTCCTTTGTAATAAGCGGATAACCATTCTTAAATTTTGTAACGAATTTTGATTTCACCTTTAAACTTACTTCAGTTTTCATTTCTTCATCCCATCAATTGTATTTAATTCGGAGGTGATTCGACGGTGCCTGTCACCAAGGTGACACCTAAAAGGTGTTCACCGCCCGTGGACACTTTCCACCCCAGGTGGACACTCAGACACTCGAACACCCCGGCGTGGCTACATGGTTTATTTTACTTCATTGGTATCGGCTGTTAAAGAGGTACCTGCAGGTCTTTTGCCATTCTGTAGGTCTGCAAGGGTCAAACCGAAGTCCATTTGCAGGTGGGGGTAGTCTTTAAATTGGCTCCAGTCGCCGCCCCATGCAAAGCCCAGTGATTTTGCCAATTCCACCACTTCGTTCCAATCACCTTTTCCATTCTTATTCCCATCATACTGCATATCCCAAATGACATCATCATTCGGGGTCTTTATCGCAAAATCCACAGCCAATCCAAAGTTATGATAGGATTCTCCGCCTTTCGCATGGGTGACAATATTTCCTTCCGCAGTGCGACCCTTCTCATAAAGCAGGTCCTGATCTTCAGTACTCCGAAAATCATCCGTAATCATAATCACAATTCCTTTCGCAGCTGCTTGTTGAATTAATTGGTCGGACCGTTCCCTCACGGTTGGATGGAGTTCGGTTGGCAATGAAACTTCTTGTCTCGTATTCAAACCCTTAAAGAGGGTAATCTCCGATTGGTTGAGAAAAATGAATAAAACAATTAAAACCAGAAAAAATGGAATGAATGCTCTTAATTTTATTTTCAACATAAAAATCCTTTCTATCAAAAAATCCCCTATGTACTAAGACGTTGAAAATAGTATCATTGTTTCATCCATATTATGGTCATTATTTATTATGGCAAAATTGTGACGTTTAAGTCCATCCTATGTATGAATATTTTTTCATACATGACAAATATAACTTGTGACAACGTATTCATTTTCGTAAAGTTTAACTAGTTACAATTACTACTATATTAAGATATTAACTATATAAAGATTGAGAATTTGGATGAAGGAAGAGGATTATATGAACAAGCCAAGAATTGCCTGGATTACCGACACGACAGCTTCGCTCAGTAAAGAATTTATTGAAAAAAACGATATACATGTGATTCCCCTGCACGTAGTCATTAATGATACATTTTACAAAGAAACGATTGATATAACACCAGAAGTTTTCTATGAACGAATGAAAAACGAAGAAGGAAAATTCCAGTCCTCCCAACCGAATGTTGGTGAAATCGTCGAACTTTATGAACGGTTAAAAGCAGACTATGACTTTGGTATTGCCATTCACGCTTCTAGCACTTTAACCGGCACGTATCAAACCTCTGTCATGGCAGCAGAAATGGCTGAATTTAAATTATTTGCGATTGATTCCCAAACAGGTTCTTACCCCTTATCCTATTTAGTGAAAAAAGGGATGGAACTAGTAGAACAGGGACATGAGGTTAGCGATGTTGTTTCACAACTGAACAACATGCGTGACCAAACTAGATTATTTTTGGTTCCATCCAACCTGGACCAGCTTCACAAAAGCGGCAGGGTGTCTGGAGGTCAAAAAATACTTGCATCGCTATTTAATATCAAGCCGATTCTATCCATTGAGGATGGAGGAGCAGCAAAGATTAAAGATAAAGTTCGAACCGAAAAGAAAGCATTTGCTTGGCTGGTGGATCATTTAAAGACTGACCTTGATACAAAAAAGGTTCAGAAGGTGGCGATTGTTCATGCCAACGATCGAAATAAGGCAGAGGTTCTACAACAACTAGTAAACGACACATTCCCAACAATAAAAACAGAATTATTTATGCTGATAACAGTAGCCGGTGTTCATACAGGTGTAGGAACACTCGGACTTTCATGGGTGAACGAATAATTTTAAAAAAGAAGAGACACCAAATCCAAATGGATAGGGTGTCTCTTCATAGTATGAAGTTATTAAAATTTTCACTACAATGCTAAATTGTTTACTTCGCAGGTTACTCGTCTTCTGTATAGGCTTCCGTTGTCGTATCCCTGCACTCCCAGCACTCACATCTGTTTCTCTCCATGATTGATAATTCTGTTCCACAAGAAATGCAGACATCCATAAGACAGATTCCCCTTTCTGTGTGAAATTTTGGTTTAGAATAAATATATTCATGAAGGATAAAAAATATTACACAAAAAAGTCGACAAAAATTGTGTTTTAATTGCTTTCCCCAATGATAGATATAAATCGAGACCATGAAATATTTCTACCTGTAACTACGATTGCTATTTTCAACCCCTTTATTTCATCACCACATTGACTTAACGCCGCAATTCCTGCCGCTCCTGAAGGTTCAACAATGTATTGGGATTGTAACATTAGCCTCATTGCCGCTACAATTTCTTCTTCTGACACGGTTAAAATTCTATCAATATAGTGATGAATAATTGGAAAAGTAATCGTTTCAGGATCAATCGGACCGCTTAGGCCCTCAGCGATTGAACTTTTTAATTCAACACTTGTAACCTTTCCTTGATCATGCCAAGTAGCTAGGGAAGGACTGTTTTTAGGCTCTACAGCCCAAACTTTAATTTTTGGATTAATAGATTTTAAGGCTAAACAGATACCAGATGTAAGTCCCCCGCCTCCCAAGCAAGTTATCACTAGATCGACGTCTGCTAAATCTTCTATAATCTCTAAAGCAACAGTGCCACCGGCTGAAATGACCGCTGGATCATTGTATGCAGAAAGGAACGTTTTTCCTGTTTCATGTGCTGTACTTACAGCGGCAATCCTAGCATCCTCTATTGTTTCAAAAAAGGACAATTGCGCACCATAATTCTTTAAAGCTTGAATTTTACTTTGGTCAGCGTTTTTAGGTAAATAAACATGAGCGGGTACATTTAATTTCTTAGCTGCATAGGCTAAGCCGATTCCATGATTACCTGCAGAAGGAGCAATGACACCACGTTGACGCTCGATTTCCTCTAATGTTAGCAGCTTGTTGAGAGACCCTCTTGCTTTAAAGCTTCCCGTTACTTGAAGGTTTTCTAATTTTAAATAGATATCCGTTTTATATAACTGACTAAACACTTCATTATACTCTAAAGGTGTGTGGTGAATATAAGGTTGAATCTTCTGATGCGATTGGATTATATCCTGCAGTGTAATCGAAAAATTTTTCAAAATAACATCTCCCTTTTTAAAGCTCTTAGATATTCTAATCTAGTAGAGCCTTCCACTAATTTTATGACTTTTTCATATTATTAGATAATACATACTTGTCATAATGTTATAATCTGTAGTTATAAGAGGGGGATAAAATTGAATCTTCAGCAAATGAATTACGTAAAAAAAATTGCCGAAATGAAAAGTATCAATAAAGCATCTAAATCACTCCATATTTCGCAGCCAGCCTTAACGAAGCAGTTAAAATTATTAGAGGATGAATTAGGTACTACTTTGTTTGAAAGAAATAAAAGCGGAGTTATCTTAACTCGGGATGGGGAAATTTTTCTAACAGAAGCCGAAATGATAGTAAGAAAGGTTTTGAATTTAAAACAAAGATTTACAAACAAAGAAGTGAATAACACCATAAAAATTGCAGCCTTACCTAGTATTGCTAGTATCCTTTTACCAGAAATCGTTCAAAAGTTAAGTTCCTTAGAATATAAAGTAACGATTCAGGTTGTGGCAACGAGTCAGGAGATTGAAAGCTTATTACTAGCGAAAAAAATTGATATTGGATTTGGGCAGGATGTTAAAGAAAATGATTATGTCTATACATTTCTAAATGAACCATACTTTCTAATTGCACTTGCCTCTAGTGAAATTTCACAAGTTCATTCAATTTCATCCGAACTACTAACGGAACAAAATTTGATTTTGCCTACATTTCCTTGCGACATTCGGAAATCGTTAGAAAAATATTTAAGCCAAGAAGAGATTGTAGTAAAAAAGACGATGGAAGTTGGCCAAAATGATTTAATTTTAAAACTTGTCAAGAATGGGGTGGGGGTTACAATTCTTCCTGAAATGATGATAAGAAGTCTAGATCAAGATTTAATCGCAATCCCATTTGAGAATAAAGGTTTTAGTAGAAAAATTTCTTTATTAACCTATTCAACAAAAATCGTTAATTTAATAAATGAAAGTTTGGTTGAAGTTTAAGAGTATTAACACAGCCTAAAACAAAAAATGAGTGTCAAATGTAAGTACACTTTGACACTCATTTTTATATTAGGATCGGTTCGTAATCGTTCAGAAAATGAAGTGCTTCACCAATAGGTTAGACTTCCACCTGGGCAACCTTCACTGTCCAGTTAAATGGGTCTTCTTTTTTTCCAAGTTGGATTCCAGTCATTTCATCATAAATGTCCTGAGAGAGGTGTCCGATTTGATTATCGTTGATAACGATGGTTTTGTCGTTCCACGTTAATTCGCCAACGGGTGAAATAACGGCAGCGGTTCCTGCCCCGAAAACTTCCTCAAGTTCACCACGCTCATGTGCCGCAAATACCTCTTCAATCGAGATCTTTTCTTCGCGTACAGGAATATCCCAATGCTTTAATAATTGGATAACAGAGTCACGGGTCACACCAGGTAAAATACTGCCATTTAGCTTTGGTGTAACCACCTCACCATTTATTTTAAAGAAAATATTCATGCTGCCAACTTCTTCAACAAACTTATTTTCTTTCGCATCAAGCCAAAGGATTTGAGCATAGCCGAGTTTATCGGCCTTTTCTTGTGCCTTCAAGCTGGCGCCATAGTTGCCCGCGTTCTTCACATGGCCAACTCCGCCAATGACTGCCCGGACATACTGCTCTTCCACATATATTTTAACAGGATTTAATTGGCTGCCATAATACGCACCTGACGGCGATAGAATGACGAGCAATTTATATTCCTTCGCAGGACGCACACCAAGATAGGCTTCCGTAGCAATGATAAACGGGCGAATATAAAGAGATGTCCCAACACCCTCAGGAATCCAATCCTTTTCTGTAAAAATTAATTGTTTGATGGCTCCCAATAAAAAGCTCTCATCAATTTGAGGAATACACATTCTGTCACAGGTATCATTAAAACGCTTCATGTTTTTTTCTGGACGGAAGAGCTGGGCTGTTCCATCTGCGGTCCGATATGCCTTCATACCTTCAAAGATCGCCTGTCCATAATGAAAAACCATTGCTGATGGTTCAAGGGTTAATGGCTCATAAGGAGTTATTCGCGGATTATACCAGCCGTGTTCGCTATGATAATCCATTACAAACATGTAATCGGTGTAATACTTTCCGAAACCTAAGGATTCTGTTGCGGGTTTTTCCTTTAAAACTTCTCTTTGAATAAATGAAATTTCTTGACTCATGCTTCACACCTCATTCATAATACTAGGTTCAGTTTTAAACACAATTAAATCATTCTAAACTGATCCATGTCAAAACATTAAATAATTATATTTTTGAAATAGTAAAAATACTTTTCTTTACTATACCACTTTTTAAATTAAAACAGGATATTTTTGTTTGTATGCCAAACAACTTCGACATGCTTGACATACAAACCTTGTGAGAAGATATTCATTTTTTAAACATAGAATGGTCGGTGGTATCGTCATATAGTCAAATTAGCTATTAAAATGATAAAAAATTCCTCCAAATCTTTACATAAAAAATGGCGTTAAAGGCAATTGTAAGCTTGAACTCATTTTAGGAGGAATATAGATGAAGGCGATAAAACGAATTGTTACCTGCTTATTGATTGGTACTTTGGTGACTGGATGCAATATGAAAGAAGAAGGCAGGGAAACTGATCAGCATGGAGAGGTAAATAACCGGAATTCTGGCGGAATAAATATAGGAAATAGTTTAGGCAATCCCAATCTTAACCTTACGAACACTTCAACAAATACTCCCAATCATACTCATTCGGGCTTGCACATAGAAAATGAGGCAGAGGATAAAGTTACGAATCTACCTGAAGTAAAACAAGCCAATATTATTGTTTCGAATAGAAATGCATATGTAGCGGTCGAGATGGATGAAGATTTTCATGGTGAAATTAGCCCATTTGTTGAAGATCAAATGGTTCAACAGGTAAGAGAAGCAGATCCAAATGTCCAAAATGTCTATATTTCAAGCAAACGTGACTTTGTCACACAGATGAGGCAATATCGGGACAATCTCCAGAACGGCAAATCAACAGTTGGATTTACTAAAATGGTTCAAAGATTCTTTAAAAATCATACCAGGTAAAAAAACTGATTATGGTAACGGTGTCCGTTACCAATCGCAAACATTAATATTGTTAATATAAATGAGTGCCAAATTGTAGATGAATTTGCACTCTTTTTTCTGTGAAGAATTAGCATCTATGAAATACCAGAATTAATCAAATATGTCCACTATCTAGGTTGTTTTCTCTGTATCTTTGTTTTAGCTATAAATATAGGAATAGTACTTTAGTAGATTAAATAAAATGATAATAAGGTAGAAATGAGGTGATTTTATAATCGAGAAATTGAGAAAAATTAATATGAAAACTGCTGTATTTATGGGGAATATTTTTTACTTTTTGACAATCTCGATCCATGTTCTAATTATTAGCGGCATTATTCCATTCACATGGGTAAATGGCGGACGCTCTGAATCCTACGCAACACAGCTGCCTATATCTATTATCAATATCATTATTTCTATTATTGGAGGCGTATTTACGCTGATTGTTGGCAGAAAAATACTATATACATACAAAAGGGGAATAACCGTTATATGCTGGTTTTTTGTCTTACTGTGGTCTATAGGGTTTATACAACAATTGGTTGGAACACCTTTTGAAAAAATGGTTTGTTCGTTAATATTGTTCCTCGGAGTCATCTCAAACATACGTATGGCGGTTGAAAAAAGATAACGTAACACTAAAATTACGAACAGTGCCAAGGACTGTTCGTATTGCTAGCGTGGCAGTATAGTTGAAAGAAGGAACTTAACAGTATATCTCGAATATCTAATGTAATCGAAAAAACTAAAAATTTTAAGATAGACAGGAGTTAGTTACGATGATAAAGGGTTTCGGTGGAATATTTTGGAGAACTAAGAATCTTGATGTTGTGAAAAAATGGTACAGTGATGTGTTGATGATTGAAATGGAAAATTGGAATGGAGCTATGATCAAACCCCACTCAGAAAATGAGACTATCTTTTCATTCTTTACTGAAGATGACAGCTATTTTCCAACAGAACAGCAAGTGATGTTGAATTTTCAAGTAGATAATCTAACCGAGATGATTAAGCATCTTGAACAAATTGGTGTACCTCTTGTTAAGGAAAAAGAGGTTAGTGAGTATGGTACGTTTATTTGGATTGAAGATCCTGAAGGTCGACTGATCGAGCTTTGGGAGAAATAGTGAGTTGTAATTTATTGCTATTGAGCTATCGGATACAATAGGAAAAGATAAGTGATCGCTGCGGTGGTCTTTTTTTATATTGATGAATTACCAAAAAAGGTAGCGTTAATGTATATTCTCGTTGGATTATTATGGTGAATTTGAATTATAGAGGGGAGGAGCATAATGCCAAAAGAAAAATTAATCAGTTTAATTATTGTGGGTCTTATATTCATCATCGGAGGACTTGTAATGATTTTTTCAAGTGTTAACTATGGGACATCATTTGCAGACTCTTGGTTAATTAGTCGTGGTGGGGCAGATACAGGTATTTACCAGATCATTCTTAAAGGCTATATCAATAACTTTTTAGTAGCGGGAGGTATTTTATTTGGTTTTGGACTGATGGTAGTTATCTTAAGCGCATATAAGTTCAAAATTTGAAGGGAATAACTATCCAATAAAATGCAAAGAACTATTGGGGTCAAAATTGTTTTCATTTCAAGTAAAAATTAAGCATTCTTATTTATTATCTACACGCTCCATATCCTCCAACATGGTACGTTCAACCTAACTCTGGTCAATTTAAAGAACATTGTTTTTATGAACCAAAACCAAATACATGTGTAGTGTTTATAGAGGTTGAGCTTACTCTTTGAGTAAGTTTTTTTGTATAATTAGAATGTTCTGCACAAAAATAAATAACATCAACAGCAAAGTTTAACAAAGCACAATTAGTAAAAGGAGCTATTTTTTTGGAGAATATTACATTTAAAGATGCAAGTGTTGAAGATTTACCAATTATTGTGGATATTTATAATTCGAATATTCCAAGTAGAATGGTAACTGCTGATACTGAACCTGTTTCTATAAACGATCGGTTAGATTGGTTTAATGAACATAACCCTTACAAAAGACCTTTGTGGGTTATAGAGTATGGAGGGAAAATTTGTGGTTGGGTAAGTCTTCAATCTTTCTACGGAAGACCAGCTTATAATGCAACTGCCGAAATAAGTATTTATCTTCATGAAGATTATAGAGGAAAGGGACTCGCAAAAATGACTTTAAACAAAGTTATAGAGGAATGTCCTAAGTTTAATATTGATACCATACTTGGATTCATCTTTGCACATAATGAGCCCAGTATTAGACTATTTTCAAGTTTTGGTTTTGAGAAGTGGGCGCATTTGCCGGAAGTCGCTAAATTAGATGGAATTAAGAGAGATTTGATTATTTTCGGGAAAAAGATACTTTAACTTTTAGGAATTTTAAACGGGTAGGTTTCTACAATGGGTAGAGATTTTTTACTACCGGGCTGGTCAGTTGTGATTTTAAAGGAGTTGGAAAAAGTTGAAATATCGTAAAGCAAATATTGATGATATTGATAAATTGGTAGAGTTAAGAAAAAAGCAATTAGTTGATGAGGGGATAGAACCTAATATAGATATTAATAGGGAACTATATGTTTTCTTTAAAAATAAACTAAGCGATGGTACTTTAATTCAATGGCTGGTGGAAGAAAATGAAGAAATTATTGGTTGTGGTGCAGTGATTTTTTATGAATTTCCACCTAGTTACACCAATAAGACTGGAAAAAGGGCTTATATTGCAAATATGTATACGAATGAAAATTATCGTGGGCAAGGAATCGCAACAAAGCTGTTAACTAAATTAGTGGATGAAGTTAAGATTTCAGGTATTTCAAAAATATGGCTTGGGGCTTCAAAAATGGGTAGACCAGTCTATAAGAAGTTTGGTTTTATGGAAGTTGATGAATTTCTAGAATTAACTATTATTTAATAATTTGTGAAATATCCCACTTGTTTTAGTAATTGGACTAGCTTAGATGACTATGCCAATTACTGAATTTGAAGTTTCAAAAAAATACCGTTAAATTCTACAAACAAAGGGATGGGGAGAAATGATAAAGGGGCTATATGAAGCACATTTACCTGTAAAAAATTTAGAAGTTTCAATTGAATTTTATCGAAAATTAGGTTTGAAGTTAGCTTGGCGTGATGAAGACACTGTATTCTTCTGGATAGAAGAAGGTAAAAGCTGGTTAGGATTGTGGGAAGGAAAGGAGTACCAAACTCGATACCACCCTTCTTTAAGACATATTGCTTTTCGAGTCACATATGAGGATTTAAAAGTGTCTGTAAAATGGCTTGAATCCATCCAAGTTGAACCTAAACCTTTTGGAAGAAGAACATCGATTGAGCCCTTTGTAAGGCCAAATCAAGGAAATGCTTCGGTTTACTTTAATGACCCAGATGGAAATAGCTTAGAATTGATGTGTTTTGTTAAAGTACCAAATGAATTAAAGCATATTACGGAAAAGTTGTCATTTGAGGACTGGGAGAATTTAGTTGGTTGTAAAAAGAATTGAACAAAGCAATAGAACAATAAACAGAATGGAAACCGTTCGTTATGAAAGTGTTGGGATATTACATTTAAACTTAACGGGTTCGGTTATTGGGTAGAGTAATTTATGGGAAATTTTGTGATATCATTAATTCAAGGGGGAGATTTACTTGAAAATAAGAATGAGCAAATTTTTCGCAACCGCTTTCTTTATTTTACTTCTATTAATGGTAGTGGGATGTACCGAAAAAAAGGAAACGAAAACTCAAGATGAAAATATAAAGACCATTGAAGCTGTATTACAGAATAGCCTTACAGGTCCAAGTGATGAAATGAAACAAATATTGAATAGTGAAAGTGGCAAAAAATTCGAAGCCTTAAATCAATATGAACAAAAGCTATTTAAAGATTATTTTGCAAATGAAACGTCCTATACGGATTTCGTTAATAGCTACGGTTCGTTAGTAATGATCCAACCGAATAGTGATTATTACAATTTTAAGATAAAAAACATTGAATATGAAAAAGTAGATGCAAAGGATAGCGTTTATAATTTTTCAGTAGAATTACAGTTCCAAAAAGAAGGCAGTGAAAAATCAGAAGCTGGGATTGTAACTGGGCAAGCGAATTTAACGGAAGAGCACAAAATTGAAGGAATGTTAATTCGTACGAAAGATTTTTGGAGTTCAAGGAGTAAAGAAAGTAACGAAATTAGAGATAAATATGCAAAGGATGGAAAAGTATTATTGTTAGTTGCCCCAGACCCATCTCTTTCAGCAGGAAAACCATATGGATACCTATTTAATTTCACGGCACCTTTTGAGACGTTTAAAGGGAAAGAATTAGCTATTTATGCTTACCATAAAGAAACAGGAGAAAAAATTACAGGATTTTCACCAGAAACAATTAAAGAGCCGTCAACAGGCTATTCCACTTTAGAACGCTTCACTGTTACCTTTGCAGTTCCAAAAAGCGGCTTGTGGCGTTATGAAGTGGTATTAGATGGAGAGTTTTATGCAGATGTTGTTTTAGCGGTTAAAAAATAAACAGTGTATTTTTCATATTTTTAAAGAAAAAGAAGCAACCGAGCGATTCAGTTGCTCTTTTAATGATTTTTTTCAGGGGTTCCCCATGCGTTTTTTATTTACAATTAAATGTTTACTTTTTACAAGAAAAAGCCAATACGACTGGAATTCTAAGTCTTCTTTCGAACTCTTCATCATTCGTAAAATGTTCTCGTTTCGGTGTTCCTTCCCGTAAATCAACTACTGAGAAACCAGATTTAGTAAGAGTCTTAAAATAATGCTCAATTGTTCGATGGTATTTTACCACTATCTGTTCAATCCAAGGCTCTTTTCTTTCCCCTTCAAGAAAGTAGTCATCAACTATCCAGTTTCCACGCTTATCTCCTGTTTGTTTGCTTATAAATGAAGAAGTAGTAAGGGGATGTTGAACACTAAACACAAATCTACCATTATCCTTTAAGGTTTTATGCACATTCTGGAACAGTAAATGAACATCTGAGACATAGTGTATGGCAAAACGAGAAGTAACAATCTCAAATTTTTCTGTTGGGTAACTGTATGACTCCATTGTCTCGTGATGAATTGTGCCATTTCCATTTGCTAGCTTAAGCTTTGCAGATGTTACCATTTGTCGTGAGCCTTCGATTCCTGTGTAATACGCTGCACCTTGATTAAGTAACTCCTTTCCAAACGAAGCATCACCACATCCCAGGTCTAATATACTTTTATTTTGATAGTCACCAATGAGTTCATAAATGATAGGATTTTCGATTGCATTGTTGGGGCTATCCTTTCGACTCCTTCTCTTCATATAATTTGAAAAAAAATCCTCTTGGTCATAAACGCTTGCACCTCTAAATTCCATACAATCCATTTCCCCTCCCGTACGCTATTCGCCAGATATCCATAAGTTGATAGTCTTTGGATATTTTATCATATTAATTGTAAAATACTAGAAAAATATTAAAGGGTAAATCTCACGAATTTGTCTATCATCCAGGTGATGAAGGACAAATCTCTCCTGATTTGTCTTTCATCAACCTTGTATGTAGCTCTTTTAAATCCAAGCGATTATCGCTGTAGAGCTCGTTTGGTATTCCTGTATGTCAGAAGATTTAAAGATTATCTGTATTAATCCTTGGGGTTTCTAGTTCAATAGCCGCTGCAGCACGAGCATTCTCACTATGTCGATCATTATTTTTTTGATCTAATTCACGGTAGTTTTCTATGTCTTGGGAAGGTTTCTTTTTGTCAGCCACATTATCACCTCTTACGGATAATATGTCCAACTTTCCCTTGAAGAATAAAAATGTTTGAAGCCATTTTACTATTTCTTCCCTGTTAGGAATCCTTTTTATGATAAAATAGTGCTATTATTCAAAAGAACTTACTCGTTCCTATTTACAGGAATCCTTTTAATTATGATGAAAAACCGCAGCAGGAGTGGAGTACAGATAATGAAAGCAGAAGGAATATTTACTGGTGTAGATGGAGCAGAACTATTTTATCGAGTGATTGAACCCATGAAGTCTCCAAAAGCGGCAGTTATTCTTGTGCATGGACACGGGGATCACAGTGGAGGTCTAGAAAATATAAGCGCAAGCTTGGTCCTAGGCGGATATATCGTTTATGCATTCGATTTGCGCGGTCATGGAAAAAGCTCTGGAAATAGAGGATATATACAAAGTTGGGATGAATTTCGAGGAGACTTACACGAATTTCAAAAACTTGTTTCGAAAAGGCAGCCGAGACTTCCAGTGTATATTGTGGGACATAGTCTTGGTGGTGTCATTACCCTTGATTATGCTTTACATTACAGTTCTGATATTTCAGGGATTGTTGCAATTGCCCCTGCCATCTCTTACGAAGTCAGCCCGATTGAGCGCCTTGGGATATCTTTAATAGGCAAGCTTAAACCTGACTTCAGCATTAATAAGTCTACCCATTTTCGAATAATGAAGAAAAATTCAGCGGTGGCAGCCAAATATTATTCGGATCTGTTACGTCACAATATCATTACACCTGGTTTAGGACGCGGGTTACTTCAAGCGGTATCCCGGATATTAAATCAGGCATACGCTTTAAATCTACCCTTTTTACTACAATACGGACTCAATGATAAAATTACACCTCCAACGAAGCTTGGTAACTTTTTTAATCAAGTTTCATCAAAGGATAAACAACTGCTTGAGTACGCAGGAGCAAAACATCGCCCCTTTGATGGAGAAGGAAATGAAACGTTTCTAAAAGATATGGTCAGCTGGTTAGACCAACAGATTGAAAAAAACCGCAAAAGTGCAAGCCAGGCAATTTAAGTCATGGGAATGGCGAGAAATACTGGCG
>NZ_JBALNQ010000049.1:0-13938 GCF_036961885.1 Neobacillus niacini
AGGAAGTGGTTATTGCTATTGAAATAAATTTTTTACATCACTACTTCACAAAATGGGAGAAAAATAGCCGTAACCATTTCTCATTTTGCGTACAAATGTATGGCTTAAAAGCCCTACATCATGCCGCCCATTCCACCCATACCGCTCATATCAGGCATTCCAGCACCAGCAGGTTCTGGTTTGTCTGCAACAACTGCTTCAGTTGTTAAGAACATAGCCGCTACGGATGCAGCGTTTTGTAGTGCAGAACGAGTTACTTTCGTTGGGTCAACGATACCAGCGTCGATCA
The DNA here is from genome assembly GCF_036961885.1 of Neobacillus niacini. Classification (GTDB taxonomy): domain Bacteria; phylum Bacillota; class Bacilli; order Bacillales; family Cytobacillaceae; genus Neobacillus; species Neobacillus niacini_H. Next base: position 290 of record NZ_JBALNQ010000049.1, read on the forward strand.
TGTTTACCCATTCACCAGTTGCAGCGTTGAAGCCTGTTCCAACTTCTTCGCGCTTTAAGCGATCAACGATAACAGATCCTTCAAGACCAGCGTTGTGAGCGATTGTGCGTACAGGCTCTTCGATCGCACGTAATACGATATTCACACCAGTAGCTACATCGCCTTCAGCTTCGATTGCAGCAACTTTGCTGTATACGTTAAGAAGGGCAACACCACCACCGGATACGATACCTTCTTCAACTGCAGCACGAGTTGCGTTTAAAGCATCCTCGATACGAAGCTTGCGCTCTTTTAATTCAGTTTCAGTCGCAGCACCAACTTTGATTACTGCAACACCGCCAGCTAATTTAGCTAAACGTTCTTGTAATTTTTCACGATCGAATTCAGAAGTTGTATCTTCTAATTGAACGCGGATTTGGTTTACACGGGCTTGAATAGCAGCAGTATCTCCTGCACCTTCAACGATTGTAGTGTTTTCTTTTGTTACCACGATCTTAGAAGCGCGTCCTAAAGATGTGATTGTCGTTGTTTTAAGTTCACGGCCTAACTCTTCAGTGATTACTTCACCGCCAGTTAATGCAGCGATATCTTCAAGCATTGCCTTACGACGGTCACCAAAGCCAGGAGCTTTAACAGCAACTGCATTGAATGTTCCGCGAAGTTTGTTCAATACTAAAGTAGAAAGTGCTTCACCTTCGATATCTTCAGCAATTAACAATAATGGCTTGCCTTGTTGAACTACTTGCTCAAGAACAGGAAGGATTTCCTGGATGCTTGAGATTTTTTTGTCAGTGATTAAGACATATGGATTTTCTAAAACAGCTTCCATTTTGTCTGTGTTTGTTACCATGTAAGCAGAAGTATATCCGCGGTCGAATTGCATACCTTCAACCACATCTAATTCAGTTGTGAATCCCTTAGACTCTTCAATTGTGATTACGCCGTCGTTACCAACGCGCTCCATTGCTTCAGCGATTAATTGACCTACTTCTTTATCATCAGAAGAAATAGCAGCAACTTGTGCAATGGACTCTTTTCCTTCGATTGGCTTAGAAATAGCTTTTAATTCTTCAACTGCTACAGTAACCGCTTTTTCAATCCCTTTACGGATACCCATTGGGTTCGCACCAGCAGTTACGTTCTTTAAGCCTTCACGAATCATCGCTTGAGCAAGAACAGTTGCCGTTGTTGTACCGTCACCAGCAACATCATTTGTTTTGCTAGCTACTTCAGCAACAAGCTTAGCACCCATGTTTTCAAATGCATCTTCTAATTCGATTTCTTTTGCGATTGTTACACCATCGTTTGTAATAAGCGGTGAACCGAATTTCTTCTCAAGAACGACGTTACGTCCTTTAGGTCCTAATGTAACTTTTACTGTATCTGCTAATGCATCAACTCCACGAAGCATCGCGCGGCGTGCATCTTCACTAAATTTAATTTCTTTAGCCATGTTAAAAAAACCTCCTCGTATTTTTTAGACTTTTTTTAATTACTCGCCTACAACAGCAAGGATATCGTTTTCACGTAAGATTAAATATTCATTTCCTTCGAACTTCACTTCTGTACCTGAGTATTTTGAGAAGATAATACGATCGCCTTCAGAAACTTCAAGAGCAACACGCTCGCCATTTTCAAGTACACGTCCAGTACCTACGGCAACAACTCTTCCTTCTTGTGGCTTTTCCTTAGCAGAGTCCGGTAAAACGATACCGCTTGCAGTTTTTTCTTCTGATTCAACAAGCTCAATGACAATACGATCACCTAGTGGTCTTAACAAATCAAACAACCTCCTCAAATTAATATGTAATTCTGACTTATTAGCACTCTCTTAACTTGAGTGCTAACACAATTATTATCATAATAAATGCTAAAAAAATTTGCAAGTATGAAGCAATGATTTTTTTTATTTTTTTACAACTTTACAAGTATGTGATACATGTGCAGAAATATACATACTTTTTAAAGATTAATCTTAAAAATTGAAACGACCCTGCTATAATTAGTACAATGAAGAATAGGTTAATATAAGATGAATGCTTCTTAAAGGAGATATATCAATTTGAAAAGAGAATATTGGATTATTTTAATTGTATATATTGCCATGCAGTTATCCAGCATTGTCGGAATACCTGGGATGGTGTTTCTTTTTGGATATTTAGGGCTGAATCAAGGGCTGGTTGTCCCCTACTGGTTAATTTTCAGCTTTACACTTGCTCTGATCATCATTCTTTTTCTATTAAGGAAAGAAATCCAGAAGCCTGGCTTGAATGAACGAAGCAGTTCTTTTGGTAGTTCTGCTATATGGGCTGTCTTTGGTGTTTTCCTTGCCTTATTTGCCCAGACTCTTGCGGCTAATATCGAACAACTTTTGGGTGTTGAAATGGGCTCTGAAAACACTCAGCAAATTCTAAACATTATTGAATCCCTACCGCTCGCCATGATCGTCAGTTCTGTGATTGGACCCATCTTGGAGGAAATTGTTTTTCGAAAAATTATTTTCGGTTCCCTTCATAAACGTCTTAACTTTTTCTTCTCAGCATTGATTAGCTCGATTATCTTTGCATTAGCCCATATGGAGCCGCAGCACATATTGCTCTATTCAGCAATGGGTTTCACATTTGCTTTTCTCTATGTAAAAACAAAACATATCCTTGTGCCCATTTTTGCCCATGTCGCCATGAATACATTAGTTGTCGTCATTCAATCCGTTTATAAAGATGAGATTGATCAACTAATTCGCGATGCGGAAAGGATTCAAAACTTTATCGGAGGCTTTCTATGAGACGTTCACCTATTGTGTCAGGAATCATTTATCTTGTGCTAGGCGCTTTATTTACTTACTTTGCCGTTGAAGATGTTCAGCAAAACGGCTGGGGGTTTTTCAGTTATTTGCTCGTGCTATTGGCTACCTTTGACTTTGGAGCAGGTTTAAGAATCCTCTTCCTTTACAAAAAATCCAAGAAAATACAAAAAAAATAAGCGTGAAGCCTTTTCACTTTTAATGTGAAAAGGCTTCTTTTTCTTCCATAGGAATAATTTCCCCCTGTATAAATCATCATAAAACTATAGATGACTATGGAAGGAAGGTCTACAATGACGAATTCAAATAATACTGAAAAAGTAATGAGTGAACATAATATTCTTCTTACTGCTTCAGAAATGGGCTTACTTTGGAATCAATATGAAAGTGACACCATGGTACGTTGTATTTTAAAATACTTTAAGAACAAATGTGAGGATGCCGAAATCCTACCCATTATTGAACACAGTTTAAGTGTCGCAGAAAATCACGTAAAGATACTTATTGATATTTTTAAAAATGAAGAACTCCCCATCCCAGTTGGATTTACCGATAAAGATGTAAATATTCATGCACCTAAGCTATTTACCGATACTTTCATGCTTTATTATTTACAAAATACTTCGGTTATTGCAATGGCAGGTGCTGGGGTTGCAATTGGTGTTTCCTCTAGAGAAGATATTAGTAAATTCTTTCAAGACATTCTAGTGGAGGCAAAGGACATACATAACATGGTAAGAAAGGTCTCCTTATCTAAAGGAACCTATATTAGACCTCCATATATTTCTAATCCTGATAAAGTTAACTTTGTATCAAAACAAAGATTTTTATTTGACTTTTTTGGTAAGGCAAAACGACCATTAACAGCCATTGAAATTACCCATTTATTTATCAATATTCAAACGAACGCCTTAGGGAAAGCTATGATGTTGGGATTTGCCCAAGTTTGTAAAGATGAAGATGCGAAGCAATTTTTCATAGAAGGAAAAAATATTGCGAATAAGCATATCAAAAAATTTGCTTTAGCTTTAGCGGATAGTGATTTACCGGCCCCCATGACCTGGGATTCACATCTACTGGATAGCACGGTCGCACCCTTTTCCGATAAACTGATGGTCTTTCATACGACGGTTATGATTGCTGTCGGAATTGGAAATTATGGCGCCGCTGTTGGGACATGTCAAAGAATGGATTTAAGTGCACTGTATACCAGACTTTCAGCTGAAATTGCCTTATATGCAGAAGACGGTGCAAATATAATGATTAAACATGCTTGGTTAGAAGAACCACCTCAAGCAGATGACCGACAAGCCCTCATCAATCAGCCTAAGTAACCCAAAATAATTATCTTTATATGGCTTCCTTAGGGAAGCCTATTTTTTAAAAATTTCCTCATTATAGCTTTGTCTTTGTTTTTATGGTTGAACCCGGATCATGCATTAATTCCGTTGTATACTCCACCGACCCAATTTGGCAGCCTGTGCCAATTTTGACTATTTTACCGCGAACAATGTCAGCCTTTGTATTTTCCAGGTAGATGTCATCCCCTTCAATCACCTTTGCAGTCAGTGTACCCGTATCCTTTACAAACGGAACAAACGAACTTTTTTTCTTAACATGAATGACCCCTCCGCCTATTTCTTCAGCTGAACTTTCCCCAAAACGCAGGGAGACCATAATCTTATCTGCATTTAGCAAACCTTTAATTTCAAAACCGCCTGTTGATTCAAAGGTTTCATACTCAACGTCTCCTTTTACAGAGATAGTGCCTTTTATATTGGCCTCGTCTCCTGTTAAATCCTCTCCAACCTCAAGCGTTCCAAGGATTTTTATATTTTTTAAAGATGCCCGGCCGCCGACCTCCATCGTACCCATAATCAGCATTTTCTCTGCCTGCAAATTCCCCTTAACTTCTGCTTCACCGAAAACCTTTATCGACCCTGCTTTAACATTTTCCACAGCCTCACTAGTTCCATAAACATGAAAGATGGAGCATTCGACATCATTGACAATCGTGCCGTCTCCTCTAATGCTAATTTTGTCATATTCACCACCGGGATAACTCCCAGATCCATTAATTGTAAGGTTATTCTCCTTAGTCATTGCTCTTCCCCCTTAAACTTTTCGGACTTCTTTTACAACAGCCTTTTCATCCAGCGACAATTCCCCCGAATATTCAACTATACCAATCGTGCAGTTAGGACCGATTGTAACGTTGTTTCCTCGGACAACGCTCGCCTTCGTATTTTCGATTTCAATTTTATCGCCCTCTATTAATTCTGTTTCTAATTGAGTTTGAATGAACGGCTTTAAAAAACCGAGAAGTGAGGACTTTTGTTTAATTAGAATGGTTTGCCCGCCGATCTCTTTAGCTTTGCACTCTGAGAAAATGGTAATGTCAATAAGGTCGGCATTTAACAATCCACCAATTGTAAATTGTGATTCGGCCTTAAAGGTTTCCGCTTCACAATCCTCTCCTACCGAGATTCTGCCTTTTATTTTTATTTCCTCACTTTTTATTTTCCCTCCAATAGACGCATTGCCGGATACCTTTAAATTCTTTGCAATCACATCATTTTTCACCTTCGCGGTACCATCTATCGAAAGAGTTTCACCCTCAAACGTTCCGTTTATTTTTCCATTGCCGCTAATCTTTGCTGTAGTTGCAGCTACATTTCCATTTACCGTCCCTGATCCATTGCATTCAAAATCGGTACAATCTAAATCGCTATTTACGGTTCCTTTACCATTTAAGGTTACTTGGTTAAATTGTCCGCCATTGGATGATCCAAGTCCATTAATACTGAGGTCCGCCCGCTGTTTCGTATTCATTGTTCATTCCCCTTTACACTAATCTAGATTTGATTTCTTCCATACATACATTTAACGAAACCTCTGTAACTAGCTTCGTTCCTGAATCAAACTGGTATCCTTCTGTATTAATGAGCAGTAGACAGTGCGAGACCCCTAGTTTTCTGGTAATAAGCAGATTTGCACTTTTTTGCTTGATCAGCTCCTTATTTTTGATCAAGACCTGTAAGAGCATTTTCCCTTCATCCAAATTAATGTCTCCAGATTGAAGCAGTTTTTCTAAAACATAGACTTCAAGTATTCTTGATAAATTAAACTGAAGGCTGCCCTTTTCATTTTCAAGATAGAAGTCGAGCACTGATTTTGAAACAATGTTACGTCCCACTAATTCTTCGCCATCAAGCTGCAAGTCGCTTAGATTGGGAGAAAACATATCTGCTAATTCATCTAAAGAAAGGTTCTCTTTCATCGTTTGAATTTTATTGATTCTTTCTACGATCTTTTGTTTAGGAAAAAATGTCTCTTGCCCAGTAAATGTTGATTTTCGAATAAACCAATCCTCTGGTATTAAGTCTTTTCGTTTCCATCTATATAACTGTCCATAAGAGATTCCGGCCAAGTCCAACAAGTCCTTCTTAGAAATTAACTCCTCGTTCATTTTGAAAACCCCTTTCTAGATACAAACGTAACATAACACTGTTACGTTTGTAAAGCGTGGTTCACCGTTTTCTTTCGACAAAAAAAGTCCCTCTCACTGTATTTGTGAAAAGGGCTTTTTTCTTATTCTTCTGTTGACTCTTCTGTTATTTCCTCTGTTGGATAATGCTTTAAGAAGTAAATAAGTGATTGCAGTTCTACCGCCAAGTCAATATGGTGAACTCGGATGGATGGCGGTACATTTAATCTAGCGGGAGTGAAATTCAATATTGCTTTAATATTGGATTTTACAAGCCTATCTGTGATCATTTGTGCAACTGGAGCTGGCACGGTTAGGATAGCAACATGAATATCATCATTGCCTAAATACACTTCTAAATCATCCATTGGATACACTGGTACATCTCTAATCGATGTACCCATCTTGTTCGGGTCAACATCAAAGGCACATTCAATTCTTGTATTATTATTTTTTAAAAAGTTATAATTTAAAAAGGCTGTTCCCAGATTACCAACACCAATCAACGCCACTTTTGTTAATTCATCTTGATCTAGCGTTTTTCGAAAGAAGGTTAATAAGTAATTGACATTATAGCCATATCCCTTTTTCCCTAATGCTCCAAAGTAGGAAAAATCCCTGCGAATCGTTGCCGAATCGACCTTCACAGCCTCACTTAGTTCTGCTGACGAAACCCTCTGTTTACCTGAAGAATGTAGATTCTTTAAAAATCGATAATATAAGGGCAGCCGCTTTGCTGTCGCTTGTGGTATTTTCATCGTTTCATTACTCATATTCTCCCACCCCCTATAGAATGTTTACGCATTTACAAAACTTGCTCTGTTCTGTGGAAATCACCATTTTTCCCGCCGGTTTTTTCAACCAAATAGGTTTTACCAATAATCATACCTTTATCTACTGCTTTACACATATCATAAACCGTTAATGCACAAGTGGAGGCCGCTGTTAACGCTTCCATTTCAACACCTGTATTTCCTTTTGTTTTGACAGCTGCTGCAATATTTAATCGATAAGAAGAATCTTCTTCTTCCCACGAGAAGGAAATGTTTACCCCTGTTAAGGAAATTGGATGACACATCGGGATTATATCCCAGGTTTTTTTTGCGCCCATAACCGCAGCTACTTGAGCCACTGCAAGAACATCGCCTTTTTTCATTTCATTATTTGTTATTTTTTCAAATATTTCTTTACTAACTGTAATGCTGGAATGAGCAATCGCCGTACGAGTCGTTTCAGGCTTATCGCTAACATCGACCATCTTTGCTCTTCCTTCTTCGTTAAAATGAGTAAAATCAGACATAATCAAAATCCTCCCATAAAATCATACTATATTTTTCACAATTTGTCTGTGAAACTTTGAACGAATGATAAAAAATTACATAATTTTCTTTTACGTTTTACGCTTATCCTCTCCTACATTATCACACTTTATTGCCGACACAGGTGGAATAAGGTACACTTATTTTAGTATTGTCTGTATGTAAAGAATGTTGTTAAAATCTTAAAGCTGATTTTAACGTGATATTAGTTTTTTTGTGCTTTAGAATTTAGTTTGCAGGCTCTTTTCTATTAAATTCATTCTATTTTCTATAGAAACTTAGCACAATAAATATGTTCAATTAAGTAGCAAAGATTAGAAAAGAGCCTTAGTAATTGAGGTGAAGAAGATGATTTTATTACAAGTAAATCAACTAGCAAAATACTATGGTGCAGACCTTATTTTATCGAATATAAAATTAGAATTACAAACGCGCGACCGTGTTGCACTCGTGGGGCGTAATGGTGCAGGCAAATCGACTTTATTAAAAATTATTGCCGGGCATTTGTCACATGATGGCGGAGAGATCATTAAACCAAAGGGAGTAAGCATTGGTTATTTAGCACAAAATACCGGATTAGAGTCGAATTTGTCGATTTGGGATGAAATGTTGACGGTGTTTGAAGCACTAAGAAATATGGAAGCGACAATACGACAACTCGAGATTCAGATGTCGGATCCTGCGGCTATCGAGGATACTAACCGCTACGAAAGAATTTTAAAGGAATACGACCAGCTGCAAGTGAAATTTAAGGAACAGGGTGGATATCAATATGAAGCCGATATTCGCTCCATCCTTCATGGCTTGAATTTTCACAATAACTCGTTAATGATATCCAGCTTAAGCGGCGGCCAAAAAACAAGGCTGGCATTAGGGAAACTCCTGTTAACAAAGCCTGATATATTAATATTGGATGAACCTACAAACCACCTTGATATTGATACGCTGACTTGGCTGGAACAATATCTTCAAGGTTATGATGGCGCCATTTTAATCGTGTCCCATGACCGTTATTTTTTAGATAAGGTTGTTACACAGGTTTATGAGATTTCACGCAGGCAAATTCAAAAGTTCCCTGGAAACTACAGCTCTTATCTAGATCAAAAGGCGGCCAATTATGAACGTGATTTGAAGGTATACGAAAAGCAGCAACAGGAAGTTGCCAATCTTCAGGATTTTATCCATCGTAATTTGGCCCGGGCCTCTACGACGAAACGAGCACAAAGCAGGCGGAAAAAACTTGAAAAAATGGACCTAATGGACCGGCCATTAGGGGACGAGAAATCTGCTGCCTTCTCCTTTGAAATTGAGAAGCAAACCGGAAATGATGTACTTATCGTGGATTCACTTGCTGTTGGCTATGATGAAGAGAAAGTCTCGGAGAATATTTCCTTTCGGGCATATCGTGGTGAAAGTATTGCCTTAGTGGGTCCAAATGGAATTGGGAAGTCTACTCTATTAAAAACGATGATTAAAAAACTACCTTCCCTCTCTGGAACGATTCAATATGGTGCCAATCTCGCTATTGGTTACTATGACCAAGAGCAGGCAGAATTAACCTCGAATAAGCGTGTTCTCAATGAACTTTGGGATGAATGGCCGTTAAAACCTGAAAAGGAAATCAGAACGGTTTTAGGGAATTTCTTGTTTTCAGGTGATGATGTATTAAAAATCGTCTCGACATTAAGTGGCGGTGAAAAGGCACGGCTAGCGCTTGCTAAGCTAATGTTGGAGAAAGCAAACGTTTTGATCTTGGACGAGCCAACGAATCACCTGGATCTAGACAGTAAAGAAGTGCTTGAAAATGCACTAATCGACTATCCTGGTACCATTATTTTTGTTTCCCACGATCGCTACTTTATTAATAGAATTGCGACAAAGGTATTGGAGCTTAGCGCAAATGGCAGTTCTGAGTATCTCGGTGACTATGACTATTACGTTGAAAAAAAGCTTGAGCAGGAGGAGCTAAAGGCTTTAGATTCTGCAAGCGTGAATAAGAAACAGACCCAATCGGAAGTACAAGAGAAAAATAACTATCATCAGGATAAAGAAAGTAAAAAGCTCGAGCGCCAGCGTAAAAGAAAATTAGAAGAAATTGAAATTCGTATAGAAGAACTTGAGGCACTGATCCAAGATTATGAAGAAAAGCTATGTGAGCCGGAAATATTTCAGGACCATGAAAAGGTTCTTGAACTTAATTTAAAAAATGAAAAGGCGAAAGCTGAACTCGAACAGTTTATGGAAGAATGGGCTGAAATAGCGGAATAATTTAGTGAGACCAAATCATATTGATTTGGTCTTTTTATTGTTATTTATTTTAGTGGAATATTCGACAAAATTCGTGGTTCATTCCCCATTTTATTTCCCAAATCCTCTTATCCACAAATTTATACACATATAAAAACTTATTTCTTCAACCTTATTCACACTTATGCACATTATCCACAAAAAAGGTCCAACTTATCCACATTACCCACAAATATACGTCGAGTTATCCACATAACTTCCGTATTGCACATATTTTTTTAAAATAAGTTATCCACAAAAAGCCCTTCTTTTACTGAAGGGATTCCGTTTTCGGATGCATTCTTATTAAAATGGCATCAGAAATAACGTGTGAATTAGCATACTTTATTTTCTGCCTTAATGATGACCACATTCTCTATTTTACCGAAGGGATTTGGTCTTCATCAGCCAAATAAAGAAAACTCACCAATAGCGGTGAGTTTCTACGTTATAATATATCAATTCTTATGTCTTATCATTTGTCACTTCGGCTTTAAATTTCAGAAAAGCACCACAAAACGGAACCCTTTACTTTGCTGAACGGCTTTTACCTAATTATATATTTCGATATCTAAACCAGGGTTTGCATTTAGTGAAAGGTCGGCTCTAATTCCTTTTTCAAACATAATACTTCCGGCAGCTGCAATCATTGCTGCATTATCTGTGCATAGGTTTAATGGAGGGATAACTAATTCGATACCTGACTTCTCTGAAAAAGCCTTCTCAAGAGCCATTCTAAGCCCTTTGTTCGCTGCAACTCCACCCGCCAATAACACTTGTTTGACTTCGTATTCAGCTGTTGCTCTTATTATCTTTTTCACCAATACATCAATAACACTTGCCTGAAAGCTGGCCGCAAGATCTTCCGGCGCTATTACCTCTCCACGTTGCTCTGCATTATGAACAGTATTAATGACAGCAGACTTTAAGCCGCTAAAGCTAAAATCATAGGAACCCTCTTCCAACCAAGCTCTTGGCAAATCAAGCGTGTCTTTGCCCCCCTGTGCTAGGCGGTCAATATGCGGACCTCCTGGATAAGGTAAATTTAAAGTTCTTGCTACCTTGTCATAGGCTTCCCCAGCAGCATCGTCTCTTGTTTCACCGATCACCTCAAAATGGCCATGCTCCTTCATATAGACAATCTCAGTATGACCGCCCGACACTACCAATGATAAAAGTGGGAATTTCAATTCCGTTACCAGTTGGTTAGCATAAATATGTCCAGCAATATGATGAATAGGCACTAGTGGGATGTTATGAGCAAAAGCCAGTGCTTTCGCCGCATTTACTCCAATTAAAAGGGCTCCCACTAATCCAGGTCCTTCCGTTACAGCAATCCCATCAAGATCCGAAAAGCTCAAATTCGCTTGATTTAGTGCTTCCTCGATAACTATCGTAATCTGTTCAACATGATGGCGCGAAGCGATTTCAGGTACAACCCCTCCAAATCGCTTGTGGCTCTCAATTTGTGACGCCACAATATTTGCAGCTATCTCCCGGCCATTCTTAATGATAGCAACGGCGGTCTCATCACAGCTTGTTTCTAATCCCATAATCCATTGATCTTTTTTCATAAATTCACCCACATTACTAAACCATCTTCTTGATTATCTGAATAATAATTTTTACGTATTCCGCCATCCTGGAAGCCTAACTTCCGATAAAGGGATTGTGCTGCATGATTGGTTACACGGACTTCTAATGTCATACTTCTTGCCCCCATTTCTTCAGCAACAGAAATCATTTTACGAAGCAATGCTTCCCCTAACTTTTTCCCTCGATAAGCAGGTAAAACCGCAATATTGGTTACATGCGCTTCATCAATAACAATCCAAGCACCACAATATCCGACAATTTTCTGATCTTCTTCTAAAACAAGATAAACAGCAAATTTATTATTGTAAATTTCATTATAAAAAGCTTCTCGACTCCACGGTGTTGTAAAAGAAGCATGTTCAACCTCTAAAATCTGATCGATATCCTCTTCCTTCATATAACGGAAAACAAAAGAATCTACCATGTCTCTCTAATCCTACCCTTTTAAAATTTTCCCATTTGCCTCCAACCATTTCGTCTCAGCCTCCGCTAAGCGAATATAATTAGGAACAAAGGAATGAATGTCTTCAGCCTGTTTAACACTGCCTAAAAGCGCTAGTTCGGATGGACGAGGATTATGCTCAGTAATCGCTGCAAACACAGCCTGAGAGCTCAGTGTGTCTTCTAACACCGCTTGATGGAGAGGTAGATCATTTCCAACAAATAATACAGGTTTATCCAACTCTTTTAAAGTACTAGCCCAATCATTTATCATCACTAAACGGTCCTCTTTAATACTCTCCAGAACGCCACTTTGATACCGAAATAACCCCGTGTAGACTTGTCCTCTCCTCGCATCAAAAAGAGGAGAAATATACCCATCAAAATACCTTCCTATCCCAGAAGCTAATATTTCAAGGCTGGAAACCCCTACTAACGGTATTTTTAAAGACCAAGCAAGTGTTTTTGCTATCGTAACACCTATTCTTACACCTGTATAAGAACCAGGACCTTTTGCTACAACGACTTTTGTTAAATCTGATGGAGCTCGTTCACAGTCCTTCATTAATGTATGAATGGCTGGCATAATTCTTACTGAATGGTTCTTTTTTAAGTTGGTAATATACTCTCCAAGAACCTGATTATCTTCAATAAGCGCTACCCCTAAAGCATAATTAGAAGTATCAATCGATAATATTGTCATGAAAAAATCTCCTTACATAATTGCTCATATCGATTTCCTTGTGGAACGAATACGATTTTTCTATTTTCTAGACTTTCATGATATAAGTAAATGGTCAGCCTTTCCTCTGGGAGCTGCTCTTCAATTAAATGTGCCCATTCTACTACAGTAACGCCATCACCTTCAAAATACTCATCGAACCCTAGATCCTCAAATGCATCAGAAACTCGGTATACATCCATATGATACAAGGGAAGCCTTCCTTTATACTCCTTTATGATTGTAAAGGTCGGGCTGTTTACTGTTTTTTTAATTTCCAACCCTTTTGCTAATCCTTTTGTAAAGGTTGTTTTTCCAGCACCCAAATCGCCTTCAAGGCAAATGACATCTCTTGGCTGTAATAACCCAGCAAGCCTTGCTGCATATTGAAAGGTTTCGTTGGGATCTTGCGTATTCATTTCATATTGAACCATATAATCACCTTTTTACTATAACATAGCTTATCTCTATCTACATTCTACCTTATTTTTGTAAAAAAAATCCTTAGGAATACTCCTAAGGATACCTATATAGTATGTATTTTACCAATTAAACTGCTTTTTGAGCAAAAAAGACATAAAAAAAACGAAACCAAGTTTCGCATCTTCAATCGTATAATGGCGGTCTGGACGGGACTCGAACCCGCGACCTCCTGCGTGACAGGCAGGCATTCTAACCAACTGAACTACCAGACCAAAGTTTTTCAAGTGTTACCTTGAAAATAACTTACATTAATTGCGGGGACAGGATTTGAACCTGCGACCTTCGGGTTATGAGCCCGACGAGCTACCGAACTGCTCCACCCCGCGACAATAAAAATATTTCTTTTTTTATGAACACTAATATAGTATACGCTAATGCTAACCAATAGTATACACTTTTTAAAAATAAAACAGCCTGGCAACGTCCTACTCTCACAGGGACAAAGTCCCAACTACCATCGGCGCAAAGAAGCTTAACTTCCGTGTTCGGTATGGGAACGGGTGTGACCTTCTT
>NZ_JBALNQ010000005.1:0-21056 GCF_036961885.1 Neobacillus niacini
GGGTTTGGGTTTGGATCTTTATCGTTACCTTAAACTTGAAATTTGAGCTTTAGCGTTAACGATTAGCATCGTATCGTTACCTTGAACTTAAAATATAAGCCTTAGAGGGCAGGATTAGCGACGTATCGTTACCTCAAACTTAAAATATTTACCTTAGCGGGCACGATTGGTGTCTTATCGTTACCTTAAACTAAAAATATTAGCCTTAGCGGGCACGATTAATGTTTACGTGTACCATGAGATGGGCACAAATAAATATTTTAGACTAGCACACTATTTCTTAATTCTTTAGCCGCTTCTGTAACGGAATCAGCATGGCTAATGGCAGTAATAACGGATACTCCATCCGCTCCCGCTTGGATAACCGACCCAGCTGTTTCTGCTGTAATACCACCTATCCCAACGATCGGAAGTGTCACACCTCTTGCTCGCAATTCTTCAATCAGTTTCGTGCCGTTTGAAGGTTTGGCATCTTCTTTTGTCCTCGTAGGAAAAATAGGGCCGATCCCAAAATAATCAGCTCCTCCTGCTAACGCAGTCATTGCTTCATCGTCACTATGGACAGATACACCAATGATTTTATCGCCAAGCTTCTTTCTCACTACCTCAATTGGTTCATCCTCCTGCCCGATATGTACACCATCGGCGTTAAGGGCAATCGCCAAGTTGATATCATCATTTACAATAAAAGGAATACGATGTTCTTTGCATATTTGCTGTAATTCTTTCGCTAGTTCAACCTTTTTATCCCCCGTTAACGCTCCATTTCCTTTCTCACGGAATTGAAAAAGAGTGATACCACCTTCAATCGCGTAACGCAAAACTTGGGCTGGATTTTCCTTGCAGTTTGTACTGCCCATAATAAAGTAGACGTTCAATGCCTCTTTTATAGCATCAATTTTAATCATCGATCTTTTGGTCACCTACCTTTTCAGTTCATTTCTTTTTCGATACGCCCAGTGATTGGTTGGCCCATGTCCTTGACCAATCTGGAATCCATCTTCAATCGCTGCTTGGATAAATTTCTTTGCCTTTGAAACCGCTTCCCAGACGGATAAACCTTTGGCAAGCTCTGCAGTAATGGCCGCTGAAAACGTACAGCCTGTGCCGTGTGTATTCTTAGTTAGAACTCTTTTACTAGAAAAAGTAGTAAATTCCTTCCCATCAAACAATAAGTCCACCGCTACATGACCATCCTCATCATGTCCGCCTTTTATGATCACATTCTTAACTCCTAAATCATAAAGTCGTTTGGCAGCTTCCCGTTTATCTTCATCCTTTCGAATCGACATATCGGTCAGAACCTCTGCCTCAGGAATATTCGGTGTAATCACCATCGAAAGAGGTAATAAATATTGTTTTAATGCCGAAATAGCCTCGATTTGGAGTAAGGATGCGCCACCCTTAGCAATCATAACGGGATCCACCACGACATTTTTCCAATTATAGATTACTATTTTTTCAGAAACCGCTTTGATGATTTCTGCATTAAACAGCATCCCAGTTTTAAGTGCATCCACACCCATATCTTCACCAATCGATTCGATTTGTTTACTAACAGCCTCGGCTGTCATTGGAAATACCGCTTGGACTCCTAACGTATTTTGCGCCGTTACAGCAGTAAGTGCAGACATTCCAAAAACCTCTAACTCTTGAAATGTCTTTAAATCTGCCTGTATTCCTGCGCCGCCGCCACTATCTGATCCGGCAATTGTTAATGCTTTTTTCATTATGAACACTCCCTATAGCTGTTTGAATGAAGCGAATTGATGGATATCTTCTGGTGAAACAAGAGCAAGTTGATTTAAAAATTCGATTTGGAAACTTCCGGGTCCCCCATTTCCTACCTTTTCAATTGCCTTTTCTGCTGCTATCCCATAGAAGGTTAATGCAGATAGTGCAGCACTGAGAAAATTCTTCTCCACTCCGGCAAATGCACCGATTACGGAGGTTAACAGACAGCCCGCACCTGTTACTTTTGTTAAGAGTGGATGTCCATTGGATACGATGTACGTTGTCTCACCATTTGTCAGCACATCGTCTTTGCCGGTAATCACGACAATGGTATGGAGCTTTTTCGCTGCGTTTACGGCCAATTCCAAATGATTCCCTTGCTGTTCACCAGCATCGACGCCCTTGATTTCCCACTTCTCCCCTAGAACATTTGCAACTTCAGCGGCATTTCCGCGTAGAACCGATATGTTCACTTCATTGATAATCAATTGCGCCATTTCTGTTCTGAATGAAGTTGCTCCTGCTCCAACCGGGTCGAAAATGACTGGAATGCCAAGCTCGTTCGCTGTTTTTCCAGCCAAAATCATTGAGCTCACCACATCCTTGTTTAAGGTTCCAATATTCAGGACGAGGGCACGAGAAATTTGGACCATGTCCGCTACTTCTTCTGGTGCATAAGCCATGACAGGTGAAGCCCCAAGGGAAAGTAGCCCGTTTGCTGTAAAATTGGTAACCACTACATTGGTAATATTATGTACGAGCGGATTCTCCTCTCTTACTCTTTGTAAAATTGAACTGATGTTACTGCTATTCATAGCCGTTCCTCCTTCATTTAGTGTTCCTATTACTCTTTTAAACATAAAAAAGCCAAATCCATGTAAATTGGACCTGGCTTAAATAGTAAGAGAAAAGGTAATTTCTACTTGGCTACTTTCCTACGCTGGTATGATCCAGATCAGGTCCAAAGGGTTAAAAAACTTATCGTTTTTCTCTCAGCCCGTATCGCAGGGCACCCCTAGTAATAAAAATCTTATTTAGTTAGTCCTTATAATAGTCAAACAATTTTGATATGTCAATTTATCAAGTTTGTCTGGTTAGAGTGGAGATTATCTACGTTTACATATTTATGGTTTTTTAATAGGCAGAAAGACCAAAGGAGAATAGGAGGATTTACTTTCCTCTTTCATCTTTTAAAATACATAGGGGGAGGTAGAGATTGTATGTTCAAAAGAATGATTATCCTTGGGGTGCTTTCATCAATATTATTGGTTTTAGTTTTAGTGAAATCCCAAACCAATTCTTCAGTTACCAACCTAAGCAGTGAATCCTTAGAGTACAATATAGTAGAATTTAAAATTAGCAAAATTGAAGGCAATAAATATTACGGAGGAAGTGATGAAGGAAGACAGATCATTTTTTCCGAGGAAAGCATCGTTTCGGGGGATATTATTCAAGTCGACGACGTTGTAAAATGCTATTTTGAAAGGGATAATCTAGGTAAAGGATTAGTAAAAGTCGAAAAAAAATAGTTTCAAAAAGAATCCCAATTGGATTTACACTCATGTCCGGGCCTGCAATAGAATGTTCCCTCAATAGGGGTCGACTATATAGGAGCAATAATCCACCCGAGTCTCGAACCAAGGGTGGATTATTTTTATGTTTAAATGAGAATTGGGCTACGATTTAACTAGCAAAATTAATCGTAATCATGAATTTTGGGACCCTACTGTCCCGTAAGCAAATCCTCTAAAGCAGATTTAAGTGTTGGAAATTTCAATTCAAAACCTTCCTCCATTAACACTTGAGGAAATACGTGTTGACCTTCCAAAACGAGTGCACTTTTTTGCCCAAGGACTGTTTTCATTACGAAAGATGGTACTGGAAACCAGTGTGGTCGGTGTAAAACAGCTCCAATGGTTTTACCAAAATCGTTCATTCGAACTGGAGCAGGTGATGTAACATTGACTGGCCCACTCAACTGATGATTTTCTAACGCAAATACGATAGCTCTGACCACATCATTTACATGAACCCAGGATACCCACTGCACCCCTGAACCCACTTTTCCGCCCACAAATAATTTATAAGGCAGCGCCATGAGCGGTAATGCACCACCCTCTTTTCCAAGCACCACCCCAAATCTCATGAAGACAGACCGCATGGAATGGATGTCTACTTGTTTCGCTTTATTTTCCCAGTCACGAACTGTCTTGCCTAGAAAATCGTCCGCTGTATCCGTTGAATTTTCGGTATATACATTCTCTAAAGAAGCCGGGTAAATGCCAATGGCACTAGCATTGATTAAGACCGAAGGCTTTTCAGGCAGTCTAGCGATGATTCGAAGTAACTCGTCTGTTGCTGCCATCCGGCTGTCATATATTTGCTTCTGATGATTCTTAGTCCATCGCCCATCATTGATGGAAACACCAGCCAAATTGATAAAGGCATCTGCATTTTTTATTTCAGTTTCTGGTGCCGCACCTTCTGCAAGCCACTGTACATACTGCACCTTCGTAGTGGATTTCTTTTCTTTCCTTGTTAAAATCACAATCGAATGCCCTGCAGCAAGAAGCAAATCCATTAACTTTTGACCAATAAATCCGGAACCACCAGCAATTACAACCTTCATAATCCCCCTCCAATATAACCGACACCTAGTATTATGAAAATTATACCATTTCTATCAAAGAAAGTTCTGACTTAGTAAAAAATATCTTGTTCTCTTGTAGAGATTAGATCCCGAGACCACTGATTGAGGTCGAATCTTCTTGTGCTCTTGCAGAGATTTGTCCTCAAGGCCCCTGATTGAGGACCAATCCCCTTGAACTCTTGCAGTGATTTGTCCTCAAGACCCCTGATTAAGGACCAATCCCCTTGAACTCTTTCAGAGATTTGTCCTCAAGACCCCTGATTGAGGACGAATCCCCTTGTGCTCTTGCAGTGATTTGTCCTCAAGACCCCTAATTGAGGACGAATCCCCTTGTGCTCTTGCAGTGATTTGTCCTCAAGCCTCCTGATTGAGGTCGAATCTTCTTATGCTCTTGGAGTGATTTGTACTCAAGCCCCCTGATTGAGGTCTAATCTTCTTATGCTCTTGGAGTGATTTGTACTCAAGAACTCTCATGGAGCTCTCCTTTGCTTCTTGCTGTTTTTGAGTCTCTTCATATGTAGTGTTTATTGTATTTTCCAAATAAGTGGAAATAACGCTAAATAGAATAATACAAATATCGATATTTACCGATTAAGAAACTAGAAAAAATCCCTTGGAAGGCTTGCTTCAAAGGGATTTTTGGAGATTTTGGTTATTTTTCTATTTGTTCGACTAATAAGTTGGCATATGTTTCGCCGCCTATCTTTGTTAAATGAACACCATCATTTGCAAAAAACTCCGCATGTCCTGCACTCGCACCATACCAATCTATGAGAGTGGTATTGGGCATACTAGTAACAACTTCTTCTAGTGTAGAATTCACGGTGGCCTCCCATGGTCTAGGTACACGACAGTTTACTAAAATCACCTTTTTATTACCTAGATATTCTATTACTTTTTCTAGATCGGTTTTAACAAAGGGTCCATTGGTACCGACTTGAATAATCACATATTCCCCTAATTGGCCATTGCTCTCTAGAGTTTTTATCACCTCAGGTACCTCAGACATTTGCCTGCCCACACGGAAATCGATCATCGCATCTGGATAATGATTTTTAAAGAAAGGAGCAACATCATAGAGAATGGAATCACCGATAATTGTAACAGCCTTCACATCTGGTTCGATGATTGGTTCCTCAACTTCAGGCTCAGGTTCATGGTTGAATACAGGTTCATCTACAAGTTCATCTACAGGGGCTATTGTTAACGGTGCCTTAACGGATTCGATGACGTTTGTTTTGGTAACAAAAATAGCTCCAATTCCGATGATGAATGCCAACAATACCGCACAGCTTGCTAAAATCATCCTTCGTTGAAAAATAGGACGTTTATTAAATTCTCTTAGCGTAAATTTAAATCGACCTGTGCGAATTGGTAATTCCACATATCGATAGGATAAAGCCGACAAAATCAAGGTAGCTGCTATCTGTAAGGTTATACGCCGAACGTTTATTCCATCTGTATTTACAATCGGTGTTGTTAGGGCGATAATCGGATAATGCCACAAATAAATACCATAAGAACGTTCCCCCATCCACCGAAGAGGCTTTACACTGATCCATTTTGCAAGCTTACTAGCAGGATGAGCTAATGCTGCTACAACGAAAGTGGTGATGATGGATAAAAGAAGCATTCCGCCCTGATAATGAAAATGGCCAAATTGGGACACCATTGTAAACATCATGATGATGAGAAGTAAACCTGTTATTCCAACACTTTCAAGGACGATGCTTGCCTGTTTGGGTAAGCTTTTAGATAATCTTTGACTTGGCCAAAGGAGGGCTAAAGCTGCCCCTAAAAGAAGGGAAAAGGCTCTAGTATCTGTTCCATAATAGACGCGAGAAGGGTCCGCTCCCGGTATATAGAGGTATGCCATTAACCATGCTGAAACGATAACTCCAACAAGAATAGCCAAAACTCGAAATCTTTTTCTTTTTATAAAAGTAAAACCAATGATCACTATTAGCGGCCAAATCAGATAAAATTGTTCCTCAATGGCCAGTGACCATATATGTGTTAACGGTGAAACCGATCCGAAGGAATCAAAATAGGAAACCTCTCGAAAAATGTACCACCAATTTGTAACATAAAAAAGGGAAGGCAAAAAATCAGCGCGTAATTTTTCAAAAGAAGGGTGATTCGTGAGTGTTACCCAAACAGTCACAAGTAAGATCATCAGCAATAATGCCGGGGCCAACCTTCGAAAGCGCCGAACCATAAAGGACAGATAGTTAATTTTATGTTTCTTATTCCACTCATCAATGAGGATGTCCGTAATTAAATAGCCTGATAATACAAAGAAAACCGTTACACCTGAAAAACCACCCGGAAACCATGGAATATTCAAATGGTAAAGGATTACACCAATGACCGCAAAAGCTCTAAGTCCATCAATCCCTGGCATATATCTGCGTTTATCGTTGCTTGGGACTACCACTTCAAACTCCCCTCCTTTCAATTTGAAAGGATTGAGTAAACATCATTGGTTTTCATGTAGCCATTTTTTATCAATGGAAGTTACTTGGACCTTGCATGTTTTAGTTAATTTTTTAATATCTTACTTGCAAATTCTATTACTTCTCTGGATACCTTCTCATTCATATCTTCTGTAATTGTTCTTAACGAACGTTCATAATACTCAGCTTTTTCGGCTTGCTCAATAAACCATTGTAAATCTTTTACATCGAAATGAAATTGTGGAATCATATCATGTCTACCCTTATATTCCAATTCTACAAATGTCTTCAATTGGCTAAATCTCAACCTATCCAACTATCATTCCCCCCCTTATTCGAATCTACAACTTGATAAGATTATATTCATCCCATTTAGGTTTCATGAGAAAGAAAGTGCCAGGCACCAACCAAAATTTGGATGGTACCTGGCACTTTGGCAATTTAATCCATGCCTAATTTGTCTTTTACTTTTGTAGCGAGGGTAATGACATGTGTTCCAAAAATAATTTGTAAAGCGTTTCCATTTCTGACAACCCCTTTTGCATCAAGGGTTTTCACCCATACATCATCTGTGTCGACTAGATTCTTATCGTTTACATCCACGCGTAATCTGGTGGCACAATTTGTGATATGTTTGATATTTTCTTTGCCACCTAGAGCGGCAATGATTCCTGTAATTTGGTCTTTTTCATTTACTATTACCACTTCTTCAGCTACAGCATGTTCTTGTTGTTGTAAATAATCTTTCTTCGAATAAAGTTTGATTTGACTTTCTTCTGCTGCATCTTCTCGGCCTGGAGTTTTAATATTAAATTTCAAAATCGCCCAACGGAAGGTGTAATAATATACAGCAAAGTATGCTGGAATTAAGAACAGTAACGATAAGGCATGTACTTTACCAGTTTGCAACAGGTTCGGGAACATATCACGAACAGCCGTCCCAATGATTGAAACATTAAGCATTTCGGTAAACACATAGGACAATCCAGACATTGGAACATGAATTAAGAAATAAAGTAGCGGCTGAACAAACAAGAAAGTATACTCAATCGGTTCAGTTACACCAATTAATACAGCCGTTAATATAGCTGGGATTAATAAACTTGCGACTTTTTTACGATTTTCTTTTTTAGCTGTAAAATAGATAGCAAGTGCAGCACCTGGCAGTCCGCCAAAGTGGAACAACACACGTCCAGTTGTAAAGTTTCTAACAATGTATTCCGACGCTTCAGGTGAGCCCATTTGTGCAAGCATAATGTTCCGAACGCCTTCATAGAGGGTTCCATCTACCAGCATCGTTCCACCAACGGAAGTGTATTCGATTGGGAAGGCAATCAAGTGATGTATACCAATTGGAAGTAATGCACGGTCCATCGCCCCAAAAACAAATGTTCCAACTAAACCACTTGCAGTAATAAAATTACTCAAACTTGCAAGTCCATTACCAATAAATGGCCAAACATAATATAATAGTATTCCGACAGGTATAACAGCAACAAAGTTTAAGATCTGAGCATATCTAGGTCCAGAAAAGAATGATAGCGCATTGGGTAATTGTTTTTCACAATAACGATTATGGACGATACTAGCAACAACACCAGCAATTAATCCAGAAAAAATCCCCATATTATAACTGAAAATACCAAGATTATGCCCAAATAAAGAATTATAATTTTTTGCATCAAGATCTGAGAATCCTGAAGCGATTAATGCTTCAACAGTTGTGGTTTCTGCATTTAAATTGTTCATACTTAACATCGTATTGATAATAGTATTCAAACCAAGGAAAAGAACGAGTCCTCCCAATGCTGACCAACCTTTTTCCTTCTTTGCTAATCCAAAAGCAATACCTACTGCAAAAAATACAGGCAGGAATCTCATGACCATAAAGCCTAAACTATTGATAACCACAAAGAAATCATGCAGGAAATTTCCTTCTTTTATTAACCATCCTAAATGAAGAGCATTCACGTTTTGTAAATTAGCAAAAGCTGAACCTATCCCAATAAGAATCCCGGCAACTACCAGGAGGATAACTGGTATCATCATAGAACCAGCAAACACTTGAATTTTCCCCTTCATTAATCCTCACACCCCTAAATGTATAGTTGTTTCCACAAAACTTCTATTAAACGAAGGACGATGATGTGTAGTCTAAGATGCCAATAAACGAATTGTTTCACAATAGATAATGATTGATTTAAACAATGTTTCTATTCGAATCCGTTCATTTGGCATATGTGTGTTTGGCTCATCTCCAGGAAAGGTTGGACCGAAACATACGCCATTTTTTAATACCCTTGCATAAGAAATTCCACCTTTTGTAATCCCTTCTGCTTCATTACCAGTAACACTTTTATAGGCTTGTTTAAGCTGACAGATTAAACGTGAATCTTGTTGGAGATAATGAAGGTCCAATGATTTATAAATGGAAGCGCTTAATCTTTGCTCAGTACAGAACCTTTGTAAAGCACTGGTGGCGGTTTCTAACGTCTGTCCCTTAGGGAAACGGTAATCAAAGGCTATTTCAAAGGTTTGTCCATCAAAAGTTACATAAGGGATGGCCATAGTGGTACTGCCTGTCTCGCTGTCTTGATGAAACAGACCGATTTTTTTGCCATAAATATCTTCTAGTAAATAACTTTCTAGCAACGAAAAAAATTTTTCTCCATTTGCCAATTCATTTTTAAGATGGATCATGTTCTTAGCGAAAAGGAAAAATGCATTCTTTCCCTTATGAGGGTTTCGTGATAATGCCTTATCACCTTTGTAAATAGCAGTAATAGTTTGATTACTGATGATGATTTCATCCGCATCGGAAAGAGCACTTTTCATGGCTTCTGGATATTGACTCTCCAATATTACTTTACAAGTCTCACAAATAAACCCTCGCTGCCTCTCACTTTGGATCTCAATCAATTTATGCGGGGGCTCTTTATTTAACACTCTCTCTGGTTCAAAGGTAAAAGTGCCTTGGATAACTCCTTTTTCGCAATGAACAATGGGAAAATCACCATCCGGGGTGAAAGCGAACTCTGGTTGAGGATTAAAGGTAAAATAATGTTCCATACACTCCCAGGTTGTTTCCTCTGCACCGCCAACAATTAATCGGACTTTCCTTTTCAATGGAATATTTAAATCTCTTAATATTTTCATTGCGTAATAGGCTGCTAAAAGTGGTGCCTTATCATCATTAATACCACGACCATATAAAAAGCCATTAAGTTCCGTTAATGTATAGGGATCAAATGTCCAGTCATCTTTATTGCCCTCCGAAACAATATCTAAATGAGCGAGAATTCCGACTATTTCATCCCCGCTTCCGTAATCAATATGAAGGGCATACCCATCAAAATCTGAAAACTGAAAAGAATCACGCTCTGCAATATTCAATAATTCATTAAAAGATTGACGGATTCCATTACCAAAGGGTGCATGAGGTGAACTTGTTTCATCAGATCGGACCGAACGAATCCGAATTAAGTTGGCTAAATCCATCATTAATTCTTCTTCATAGTATTGGAGTTTTTCATAATAAAACTTATTGAGGCTGTTCAATCTGAATCTCCTCCTGGGTCCTTATGATTTTTGCCATGTCAGCCTCAAACTGTTTTTTACCTGAAATCGTTAGCCGGTGGTTAAAACTCTCTTCTATTAGCTTGTTTGGTGCCGCGATGTAATCAGAATATAATGCCACCGTTTCAAGTTGATATTTGGTACGGATACTGGCTGCGATTATTTTAGTCGAGTAATTTTTCTTCTCTATTACTTTCGCAACATTCTCTACAAATGCTAGACCATCTACACCTAATTCCTCATTTCTGGCAACAAACAGGAATAGATAATCCGCTCCCGCATTGATAGCCAACATGGCTTGATTCATGTCAAAAACTAATGTAATGGCTGTTTTGATTCCTTTTTCCTTTAACAGTTTTACAAGCTTTAAACTCGCTGGAGAGTAATTAAGTTTAATAATGATATCCTTTGAAATTTCGGTGATTTTTTCAACTTGGCGTATTAAGTTAACATGGTGATCCCCTACGACTTCTGCGGTTAGTAAAATATCAAATTTACTATACTCCCTTAAAAATTCATAAAAATTTGTATTTTGTTTTTCATATAGAGATGGATTTGCCGTTACCCCTGAAATAACACCAAGCTCCAATAAACGGTTTATTTCTTCCACATTAGCTGAGTCAATAAGATACTTCACCTGTTTTTACCTCATATTCTCTATATTTAATTTCTTTTCTAACCACCTTTGGTTTTTACAAGCTTTGAACTAGAATTTCTTTTAACTTATCGGAATTGGTTAATGGAAGATTAAAGCAAAGTTTATCTTTCATTTCCTTAATAAGATTGTCTTTGTCCCCTTCAAATGTGAAAGGCAGAGACAATCCGATTTCTTGTAAAAAGTTTTTCATCGTAATTGCTGCTCGTTCAGAAAATGTCACTTGTTCTCCAGTAGGTTGATAGTCTTTAAAAATACCTAACAAAGTACCAATCTTTTCTGGTATGACCGAGCTGGCATGCCTTACGTAATTTGGGTAAACAAAGGCTAATGTCTGTCCATGTGCTATCGCTGGAAAATAACCGTTAATGGTTTCTGCAATAGGATGAGGAGCTTCGGCGCCGGCGTTAGAAAGACACATACCTGCTAACGTATCAGCGTATGCTAACTTTTCTCTCAACTGTAAATTGGTTAAATCTTGTAATAAAAGTGGCAATGATTCTACAATAATCGAAATAGCTTGTAATGAAAGTGTTTCAGTCAAGATGGTTGCTCTTGGGTTAAAAAAGCTTTCCATCGCATGACACATGGCATCAAATCCTGTTTCCGCCGTTATTTTTTGTGGAACAGTCAGCATGAGCTCTGGATCAACAAGAGAGACTTTTGGGAATAAGCATGAATGGAACAGAGTTAACTTTTCATTTTTTTCTAGATCCGTTACAACCGCTGCCTGGGTAACATGTGAACCTGTACCAGATGTGGTAGTGATGGTTAAAATAGGTAACGATTTAACAGTTTTATCTTTATCGCTAAACGGATCAGAAAACTGGTTAAAGCAATACTCCCAAGAATAATCCCGATTATTCGCCAGTAGTGCGATTGCCTTCGCGGTGTCCATGGAAGAACCGCCGCCATATGCCAGGATAAAATCGATATTTTCTTGAATCGCAAGCTCTTTTCCCTGATTCACAATGGTGATTGTTGGATTTGGATCAACGGAATCAAAAACCACATACTCGATACCATTTTCAGAAAGACTATCTGTAACTTCGGTATAATACTGTTCACGCCGGCTATCTCTGACAGCAGTTCTTACAATCAGACATTTCTTGCCGTAACAACTTGCGTATCCCCCAATTTCCTTCCTAACCCCAACCCCAAAGCCAATCCTTGCAGGTGAGTAAAATGAAAAATTCATCCCTTCTCCTCCTAGTTTTTATTCTCCAAAGTATTCGATACTTGCAGCATCGATAGCTGCGCGACATGCTTTCACTCCAGCCGTAATTCCCTCTTTATACTTAAAGATTCCTGAAGAAAGAATGACCACATCCGGTTCTGCTTCAATCATCGGAGCTAGGTTCTCCGCTCTTAATCCACCATCAACAGCGAGTTCACATGTTGGATTTTTTTCGTTAATGAGCTTTCTTGCTCTTTTTACAAGATCGATAGATGACCTTCTCCAGCCCCAGTTGTCTTTTCCATCTGTTTCATCCACACCATGAACGACGATATGCAAGCGGTCGATGTCATAGATTGCTTCTTCAACGAATGATAAAGGGGTGTAACAGCCAATCGTCAGCCCAATTTTCATACCAAATTCACGGCAATAATTTATGATATATGCGAGTGGTGCACCTATAAATTGCTCAACCGGGATGATTAACATATTCGCACCCGCTGCGGCAATCTTTTCAATAAACAAACGGTCACATTCACGTGTATAAATATGACATTCGATTGGTTTATCTGTTACTGGGCGAATCCCTTCAATGATTTGATGTCCACCCATTAACTGCATATTTCTTAAATCGTACATATCTGCGGCATCCGAGTGGATGTAATCTGCTCCTGCATCACTAGCTTCTTTCACAATATCAGCGATATGACCATAATCAACATGTGCTAAACCTGCGGCAATTTTAATGTATTTTTTCATTTTGTACCCTCCAATTTGTTGTGCATTCTCTTGGTATATTGTTTAGTAGAAAAGCCGAAACAAATCGAACATCATGTTGCTTCGGCTTATTTAGACGATTAACCTTCTATCGTTACGGCATTGGTCTGAGGCAAGAGTTCAAATCCTGCGGTAAAGTGGCGCAGGGAGGTGATTGGTCCTTCATAAACTAATTTCATGCCTCTGTACTGCTCTCGCTTTTGATAAATTTCACCTAATGCGTTTGCAATGACATCCATGTGGCTGTTGGTGTACACCCTTCTAGAAACTGCAATTCGCATCACTTCCACTTCAGGAAAAATATCTTCACCTGTTAATGGATCTTTTGCACCAAACGCACAGGCCCCTATTTCGACCGCCCGAACCCCGGCTTCTTCATATAATGCGACAACCAAACGTTGCGAAGGGAATTCACTTTGCGGGATATGCGGAAAAAATCTCCTTCCGTCAACATAAACCCCATGTCCCCCTGTTGGTTCAATAATTGGAACACCTTTTTCCTTTAAACGATCCCCAAGATATTTAACCTGATTAATCCGGTATTCCAGATACTGTTCATCCACGCCCTCTTGCAGTCCGACAGCAAGCGCTTCCAAATCACGCCCTGCTAAGCCGCCATAGGTAATAAATCCTTCATGAACAATGGCTAATTGCTGTGCTACTTTCAGAACCTCATCATTTCTAGTAACGAAAAGACCACCGATATTTACAAGACCATCCTTTTTCGAGCTCATTGTGGCTGTTTCACAATATGAAAACATTTCTCTAGTAATCTCTTTAATCGTTTTATTTTCATAGCCTTCTTCTCTTTGTTTGATGAAGTAAGCATTTTCTGCAAGTCTTGCTGCGTCAATTACCACAGGAATATTATGTTTTTTCGCTAAGGCACTCACTTCTCTGATGTTTTGCATAGAAACAGGCTGTCCGCCATTGTTATTACATGTTACGGTGATGATGACAACGGAAATATTTTCTGCCCCTTTTTCCGAAATTAATTTTTCCATTTTCTTAAGATCAATATTTCCTTTAAATGGATGTGGAGGGCTGGCGGTATCTTTCCCAATGTCGTCAACATAATCGACAGCCAATGCACCGATTACCTCAGCATTCCCTCTAAATGTATCAAAGTGCATATTTCCAATCGCGTATTTTCCTGGTTTTGCATAAATTCTTGCCATTATGTAATCCGCTGCTCTACCTTGATGAGTTGGCTGCACAAATTGCATCCCGAAGATATCTTGAACCGATTCCTCTAATTTATAAAAGCTTTTCGATCCAGCGTACGATTCGTCTCCAAGCATGAGGGCAGACCATTGTTCACTGCTCATGGCAGATGTTCCACTATCAGTAATACAATCAATGTATACATTTTCAGCTTTCATTTGAAAGGCATTATATCTTGCCTCCTTTAACCATTGTTGACGCTCGGCTTTTGTCGTTTTTTTAACTCTTTCCACCATTTTGATGCGAAATGGTTCTGCTGTCATAAAACGCATTTGATTTCATCCTCTCTTAGTGGTAATTTTTTTTCATCCTGTGAATATTTTACCACTCGGAAAATTTAATTTCAACACAATTCAGAAAATTATTATTTTTAATTTTAAAATCATACTAATAGTAAAAATCCCGAGAAAATCATTCACGGGATTTTTTACGGTTTTTATTAAAGCTTGTTAATATATCGATAGACAGATGTTTCCGAGATATGCAGGATTTTTGCCACCTCGCTAATCGATCCCTTCATCAAAAAGATACCTTTTTCATCTAGCATGCGAATTAGCTCCAATTTTTCTTCATGACTCAATCTTTCAGGTGGAACATTGAAATTTTTTAAAGCTTCTTTAATGGTATTCGTCATTAAATCCTCAAACGATAAGTTGTAGCTTTCATAAAAATGATCGGTTTTATATTGAAAAGGCTCTGTACCACTAATTAGTCGATTTAACATACTCCTAAGCTCAATTAATTCATCTACTTTGTAGTTAATCGTTACCATCCCAATTAATTCACCATTCAGATTGTTAATAAAATGAGTAGCAGACCTTAATTTATTTCTTTCGTGGGAGAAGGCACGATAATTCACTAGTGATTCTTCTTCTTTAAATAATTCTTGTTCCATAAACTTTTTTTCCATTTCTGGAATTGGACTTCCTACTTTAACATCAGGGTTAAAAGCATTTTCAATCAATACGATTTCCATTTTACGTGTGTCGTACAAGATTACTTCTGCATCTGTTCCAAGAAATTTAGAAAAAAATTTAACCATCGGAATATATGACTCTAGTTCAGACATATAGTTTTCTCCTTTTCCTTTTTTGAATGTGATACTTTCCACTTTATGCTTTTAATAAGTAAATTTAGTTTACTACGAATCATTCGTAGTTCGTAATGTTTTTTTACTACATTGTACACACTATAGTTAAATAATACCATTTTCAATTTGGTAACCCATAATAATTTTGTACTTATCCATAAATACAATAATCCATTTTTGCCAACCGTTTTCTAACATCTTTGTTCATTTTCGACACACAAAATAGCTAGCAATTAGGTAATAGGCACTAATTATCATTTTTCCGAATATTTAAAAAACAAATTCACCAAAAAACTCCCTATTTCTTTTGAATTCTCGTAAACTGAGTTTGAAATTGAAATCATTTGCAAGATTGTGAGTGATTTATTGTTACAAAATGTTCTACTTTTTTTCAGCTTGGCTATCTTAAATAAAATTGGGGAGAAAAAAAAGTGGGTTTTATTGAAGAAGATAAAAAAGCAGCTGTATTGACTGCCGGAGCCCTAATGTTGTCATCGCTAGTAATTCCTTATGCTTGAACGCGGAAATGAGAACAAGGTGACTGTCAGAACAGAACCTCAATGATTTGTAACTTCCAAAGATATTCTAACCATCAAAGGTAAAGAGTTCAAAGATTTAAACGACAACGGAAAACTAGACACTAAAAAGTAGTAAAATGGGCTGACTTAAAAAAGTCGCAATGATACGGCTAGAATAAGTCAGCCTCTTGTATTGTAAAAGTAATCACTAAGATCATATCTTTAGTGAATCGTGTTGCTTCTCACCCACATTCCATTACTTTTGATATTTATTTAACTTGGAAGTGATCGATACGGGCTTTCTGTCCTGTTTAATCAGTTTTAAGTTGGAAGCCCAACGGATTTTAGACTCGTAATTTTGGGTACTTTCCTTTTTCACAAGGTTCTGTAATCGTTCTTTATTCTTTTCTATGGTTTCTTCAACGGAAAGCATACGGCGAGTTGGAAAGGATAGTCCAGCAAGGATGGTTGTAATGGTAGGGTCAGATTCTGAGATATAGGTTCCTTCGAATAATTGCAGCGGTTCGCCTACCCTCTCAAAGACGGAAGGTACATTAATCAGCTTTGAAATGTTCTCTGGACCTTCATAGATAAGCCCAGCCCGGATGACGCCTTGTGATTCAACAGGACAAAAAATCGAGTTCTCCCACGAAACCTGGACTTTCTTTGAGACCTCCGAGGTAGTTTTCGCTTCCGTAATCGCAGTAGAAGAAATCATCGTTACTCCTCTTGAACCGAGGATATTCATTAGATCTGTTTCATCAAAATTGCCAAAAAATGAACTCTTTTTCGTGATTTTCAGAAGATGGTTAATAGCCTCAATGGCCTGAAGATTAGCAGAAAGATAAATTTCGTGTTTACTGGATTGTGGTTTCATTTTTCGCATTTGATCATTGTCGACGAGGAATACAGAAGAAATTCCTTCTATATTGGAAAGTTCTTCAATACACTCCGCGGTATTTATCCGATTTCCTGCTAATACATTTCGTTCCGGGATAACCGCAATCGCCCCCACCTTGATACCCGGCAATTGATCGATTAACAGATCAATTAACATCGGACTCATCCCAGACCCCGTGCCACCATCCGTTGAAAAAGCGACTAAGAGAAACTTGATGTTTTTAAAGGAACTGGTGACAAAATCAATGATTTCCTTATAGTTTTCTTGAAGCGCCCGTAAGCCTAAGGAACGATCTTGACCTGCACCACTATATCCAGGAACAAAAAACTTTTTTTCTACCCGGGTGTTGACGGCACCATCACGTTGATTTGTATTAATGAGAGCTGTTGGAAAATTCAAGGCCGACGCAATTTCTGCTATATTCCCACCTGCTTGACCTATGCCCAAAATTCCAATCGATTTCACCATAAACTCCTCCTTATTAGTTAAATCTTTTCTAAGCTGATCATTTAGAGGGACTTATAATCCTTGAAAAAACAAACCATATCCTATTTTTACTATGTAGATGGTCAAATTATAACCAATAACAGTCCTACTCATTTTTTAATATATTTATTACACGACACCTCACTGCTTTCATAGAATTGCCGGAATCCTGAAACACATAAAGGTTTTTTCATTTTACATTAATGGTTTATATGCTTAGAATATCGTTATGGAGTTTAAACTAAGCTTAATAGGTTAAAAGGAGTTATTGCTATGATTAATGTATTATTTGTCTGTTTGGGTAACATTTGCCGATCACCAATGGCAGAGGCATTATTTCGGGATTTATTGGAAAAAGAAAATTTGACTAACCAAGTGTCCGTTGATTCAGCTGCTACAAGTTCTTGGCATATAGGTTCTCCGCCACATAAAGGAACTCTTTCGATTTTAAAAAAATACAATGTTTCCGCAGACGGTCTGGTTGGTCGTCAATTATCAAAAGAAGATTTTGAAACGTTTGATTATATTATTGGAATGGATGAGAGCAACGTAAAAAACATTTTTGAAATCACCGGTAAGCCGAAGCATCCGAAAATTATTCGACTGCTCGATTTAACAGAACATAACAAAGATGTCCCTGACCCTTATTACACAGGTGACTTCGAAGAAACGTATCAGCTGGTATCAGATGGCTGTCGTGCATTACTCGAGAAAATTCGAATGGAACAAAACATAAGCTAAAATCATCCCACCAAGATTATATTGGTGGGATGATTTTATATTTCGGTTATATTTTTTCGCATTCCTCTAGGATCTTCTCCGTCTGCTCAATTAATGAGAACATCTCATTCCAGGAATTTTGGGTATTAAGATCTTGGGAATGGGCTAGATTGTTGCGCAGAATTTCTAATTTCTTGAAGAAATCCTTCCCTTTACTTTTTGATTCAATACCCAAAAGCTCTCTTAATGGCTGCTCATTTAATACGATGTCCCTCTTATCACAAAGCTGCAAACAATCACTAAGCTGAATCGCCTCATTTCGAGCTTTTCTTTGTAAAAACAACTCCTCTGCCAGTTGTGTCCTCTTGGCAGTTAATTGATTTTTCCAGCTATCCTCAGGAAAATACTCACTAATAATTCGATAAAGATGCATTTCAACTAAAGAAATCACACCAAACAAAAGCATGCGAATCGGTGGTTTCTGAAGGTCCGCTAGCGTCACCACTTTGGTAATCCGATTACCTTCTATGATAAAAAGTCTTTCAGTATTCTTAAAAATAAAAAGAGTTTGAAGCAGTGGTGTGGAATCCGAAACGAGCTCAGGTGGGCTGAAGCTGTATATATATTCCTTACAAGTGCCTTCGCCCAAATCATCTCGTAGTACATAACCTATTACCATACCATTCTCTTCGACACCAATGACGTCATAGTCTTTAAAAACCATTTGATCTCTAATTTGTTGTGCGTCATCACTCACATTGCAGGTAGCTAAAACCTCTGAGATACTGTTAACCGTTATATTTTTTTCAAATAATGAGCGAAGACTTTGATAATTACTGACGTTATCACGCTGCTGTACTGGAATAACTACCATTTGTTCCTCCTTTTAGTTGCAAGACTTGTACCATATTTGATACCTCTATTCTACCACGTCGTATTTTGATATCTTATCAGATTAATCATTTTATATTAAACGGATTATTTGTTAAGCTAATTAAAACTTTTAATTTCATTCATTTCGGTTATAATAAGACTAAGTATTGAATAAAATAAAAAGATTGGACATGGTGGAAACATGTCCAATCAAGCAATAGTCGGTCCTTCAAAGGGAGTCGGCAATTAAGTGAGGATAATCCACCTGAGCCGTTAACTCAAGGGTGGATTATTTTTTTTGGTTAAATGACAGTATGGCTACGATTAAACTAGCAAATGCAATCGTAATCATAAACGTTTCAAAAACTGTCATTCAGCATCACCCCCTTTCTGTTTGGAGGTGTGCCGACCACCCTTGAGATATCCTATTCTATTGCCCTTTTAGTATATCACAACGGTTTAAAACAGAACATACATTCTTAAATTTTTGATGTTTCTTATACAATTTATAGGTTTCAACTGACTCGAGGGGATAAATCTAATATTTAACTGTTAGTGTTCTACCTGATGTAAATTGTAATTATGCAAATACACAATTGTTCGGACTTGACTTTGTTTTTTCCAAAAATTGTCTAATTTAACTTTTTTCGTTGCAGTTTGTTGTGGATTTTTTCCAAATATTGTCTAAATGTCCAAAAGGTTCATAAAAATGTCCAAAGCCTCTAGAAAATTGTTCAAAACCCACAAAAAAGTGTACAAAACTCACCAATAAATGTCCAAAACCCCCAAAAAAATATCCAAAACTTTTTCTGTAAATTCACCTCATTAATCGTTCATCAATTCAACGTATTATTTTCGAAGGAATTCAACATTTTATCTTGTATTTAGACATTAACTTTAAAAAGAGGTCATGGTTAAGTGATCATTTGGTTCCAGTTCAGGCGCAACTATGTTTAGCTTTGTTGAAAAGAATCCCAAAAGACCACCCAGTAAGACCAATTGTAGAAAAAGATTTACGTCTGTGGCTGAGTAGGTATTATATAGAACGGAACAGTATCCATTAACCCAGCCTCCAAATGAATTGTACTTATTTCTGTTCAAGTTTATTTACTTTTCTCTTTACATCAGCCATCTCTTTGAATAAAAGCTCAACATCTGAGTTAACATCGAATGCTAATGCTTTCATATCTTTTCGAATATATGTGAAATTTTCGCTCATAAGGGTGGCTGAATGTTTAATTAATTCTTTTATTTCATTTTGTCCGGTTGCCAAAAAGTCCTGACCTTTTTCTACATTCTTAATTTGAGTGGATAATTGTTTCTGACCTGTAATTAGTTCCATTTGTCCTTTTTCCAAACTTTCAGTACGACCTATTAATTCGGTAACTCCCTTTTCTAAATTTTCTGTTCTCCCTATTAATTCCACCTGACCTTTTTCAATATTATCTGTTCGATTCAATAAATGATTCTGGCCATCTTCCATTTTATCTGCACGAGTTATTAATTCTTTCTGGCCTCTAGTTAAATCCCCTAGTTCTTTAAGAATAATGTTTAGTTTTTCTTCCATAATAGAACCTCCGTTTTTATTATAATAAATAGGTTAAATAAAATTTGTTTTTAACTTTGGTAGTGTTAACTTGACTGTTGATTTACGCTACAACGCAGCCATATCTCTAGTAATCATCATAATGATCTTCCCAATTATCCGACCATGTATTGCCCTTTTTTGTAAACATTTTTTCATTTATTTTATGCAAAAGCTCTTGCCGCTCACTATCATTAAACCATTCGATTTCCACCATCATTCTTTCCGAACCAGACAGCCTTCCAGACAAATAAGCTGTTGATTGTATAATTAATTCTTTAATTTCATTTTGCCCTAATGAAAAAAAATCTTTTATTCTTTCAAAATTTTCTATTCGAACTCCTAATTGTTGCTGCCCTATCATTAACTCCCCATGAATTTTATTACTATTTTTTGTACTAGTTGAGATTAACTTTTTTTGACCCTTTTCAAGATTTTCAATACGTCCTATCATTTCCTTCTGCTCTATCATTAATTCTTGTTGATTCTTATTTAATTGTTGTAGTTATAACAGAATACTATTAAGTGTTTCCTCCATGATAAAACCTCCAATTTTTTGATTATTTATCGCTTATTATTTCATTTAAAAATATTCAACTGAATTTTTCCCAAAATCAAATAAAAAACAGTATGC
>NZ_JBALNQ010000050.1:0-20989 GCF_036961885.1 Neobacillus niacini
TTAGTTTTCAAAGAACAAATTTTTTCATCGCTCAAAAGCGACTTTATTACTATAACATTTTGTTTAAATCGTGTCAATTACTTTTTTAAAATAACTTTTTTTTCGAAATCGACAACAAAAATTATTGTACTACATATTCCTCTTACTGTCAACACTAATTCTAATCACTAGAGAACATCAGTTCAATTTCAGTGCTTCAATTAGGCAACTCCACTATAATACTATTTTATACATAGTAAATCAACACTTTTTTAGAATTTCCGGGAATTACCTCTACTGCGGATAACCTGACCTCAATCAACCGAAGGCCAGACTATATTAGAATACTAGTTTGTTCTATTATATGTTTTTGCCGCAAACTCCTCCGAACAGGGACCTTGCCCCCTGCTCAGGGATACTGATTATTTCCCTTTCTTAAGTATTCTTACTTCATATTTTTTCAAGGTTAATCATGTTCATTTACGAGTCCGCTTATAAATGTCGTGACTAACCTTCCACCACCTATCGAGCCCCTTTCACTTCAATCAACAGATTCTAAAATCAACAGTTTCATTCACACGGCCATTAAGTTAGAAAATTATTTATATTTTTATTGCGTCATTTATAGAAACACAGTAAACTTAAATTAACTTAATTAAATTAATTAACTAAGTGACAATTTCCATTCACCCTAACAATATTTAGGAGGCATTATGAATACTACATTCAATTTAACAAGCGAATTTCAAACTATTTTTGAAACGACTTTAACTCCAAGAACGTTTTTTGCCCCAGGCAGAATTAATTTAATTGGTGAACATACGGATTATAATGGCGGTCATGTTTTTCCTGCCGCTATCTCCTACGGAACCTATGCACTAGCAAGAGAACGCGAGGATCAAACTTTTCGGTTCTATAGCATGAATTTCCCTGAACTCGGGATTATTGAATGCACTTTGTCCGATTTGGCTTATAAAGAAGCAGATAATTGGGCGAACTACCCTAAAGGAATGCTCCTGTTTATAGAAGAAACTGGTCATGAAATTAACCAAGGTGCAGATATTTTGTACTATGGAAATATCCCAAATGGTGCTGGCCTCTCCTCTTCTGCATCGATTGAGCTGGCAACAGGTGTATTACTAAATGGACTTTATGATCTTAATCTTGAACGTATTCCTATGATTCGTCTTGGACAAAAGGTCGAGAATGAATACATTGGTGTAAACAGTGGGATTATGGACCAATTTGCGATTGGCATGGGGAAAAAGGATCATGCCATTCTGTTAGACTGTCAGACCTTAGAATTCGAGTATGCCCCCATCGTATTGGACGATCATGCGATTATCATTATGAATACAAATAAGCAGCGCAGCTTAGCTGGTTCTAAGTACAATGAGCGTCGTTCCCAATGTGAACAAGCGCTAAGTGACTTGCAGCAGAAACTCTCGATCACTAGTTTAGGAGAATTAACTCCTGGAGAATTTGAAAAGAATAAGCATTTAATTAATGATAAAATCAATCAAAAACGTGCGAAGCATGCCGTTTACGAAAATGCCCGTACCCTAGAAGCATTAGCAAAACTCACCTCTGGTGACCTGAACGGGTTTGGCAAACTAATGAATCAATCTCATCTATCCTTAAGAGATGATTATGAAGTAACAGGTCTAGAGCTAGATACCTTAGTGCAGGCCGCTTGGGATCATGAAGGGGTTATTGGTGCACGTATGACGGGTGCCGGATTTGGCGGCTGTGCCATCGCAGTTGTTGAGAAGGAAAATGTAGATCATTTTAAGAAAAATATTAACGAAATCTATCGCGAAAAAGTTGGCTATGAGGCAACCTTCTACATCGCTTCGATTGGAGATGGAGCAAAGGAAATTACCGAGTAGAGTTAATTTAGGAGTGGAAACTGATATTCCATTCATTCCAGAAGGACATGGGAAGGAAGAGTGAACATGATTTACCAATTAATAACTGGCCTCATTAAAAAGGCGCTAGAAGTAGACTTAATTGAAGCCGCAGATCAGATTTATGTTCGGAATCAGATAATGAGCTTGCTTGGTCTTGAAACGTTTCCTGATGAAGAAGTGCAGCCCACCAATGATACAATCCCAAACCTCGTGGAAAAAATAACCCTCTATGCTGCCCAACACGGGATTATCGAGGATATATTTGATGACAAGGAAATATTAGCCGCCAATATTATGAACTGCACGGTTCCAAGACCCTCGGTCGTCAATGCTGTTTTTAACCAAAAATATCAAGAATCACCTGTAGCGGCTACAGATTACTTTTATAACCTAAGTAAAAACAATAATTACATTCAAATAAATCGGATTGCCAAAAATATATCTTATAAAGTAGAAACTGCCTACGGTTTAATGGATATTACGATCAACTTATCCAAGCCAGAAAAGGATCCGGAGCAGATTAAG
The DNA here is from genome assembly GCF_036961885.1 of Neobacillus niacini. Lineage (GTDB taxonomy): Bacteria > Bacillota > Bacilli > Bacillales > Cytobacillaceae > Neobacillus > Neobacillus niacini_H. Next base: position 2,415 of record NZ_JBALNQ010000050.1, read on the forward strand.
CGAGAACGTGAATTGAAACAAACCTTACATTATCCTAAATGTCTGTTATGTAAAGAAAACGAGGGCTACTCAGGGCGAATCGGTCATCCTGCACGAGCGAATCATCGGATTATCTATGTCCCACTAGCAGGGCAAAATTGGTTTTTACAGTATTCGCCTTATGTATATTATAACGAGCACTGCATTGTTTTTTCTGAAGAACACCGTGACATGAAGATTGATAGGGATGCGTTTGAGAGATTACTGGGCTTTGTAGATAAATTCCCACACTATTTCGTCGGTTCAAATGCTGATTTGCCGATTGTTGGTGGTTCTATTTTAAGTCACGATCACTACCAGGGTGGGTGTTATGATTTCGGTATGACTCGAGCAGAGGATTCATTTACCTTTGACTTAAAGGGATATCCAGAAATCAAGGCATCCATTTTAAAGTGGCCCATGTCGGTCATCCGTTTACGTAGTTCAAAAATAAACTCCCTTCTTGATGCAGGAGATTATATTTTGCAAACGTGGAAGGGTTATTCTGATGATTTGGCGGATGTTATCGCGTTTACTGATGAAACCCCGCATAATACAATCACACCAATTGCTAGAATGCGGGACGGCAGCTTTGAATTGGATCTTGTTCTTAGAAATAACCGGACTACGGATGAACATCCTCTTGGTATTTTTCATCCCCATGCTGATGTCCATCATATCAAAAAAGAAAATATCGGATTAATTGAAGTTATGGGGCTGGCGGTTCTGCCTCCTAGACTATTGGATGAGCTTGCTGATATTAGGAAGTTTTTATTAGGTGAATCTGTTCACGTGGCACAGTATCATCAGGAGTGGGCAGACCAAATAAAAGCTGGATATGGCACGCTTTCTGATTCCGAGCAGGCAGAAGTAATTTTAAGAGAAGAATTAGGAAAGAAATTTGTGAAGGTACTGCAGGATGCCGGAGTACTAAAGGAACGGGAAGCTTTTGAGCGTTTTATTAACAAACTAAATAAATAGGTGGACATCACAATGAATATAGAAAAAAAACAGGTTCTGGAAAAGTGGACGGAATTCACACTATCAAACGATTTCGGTATGAGTGTTAGTGTCCTAGACTTTGGTGGAATTATTACGAAGATCATGACTCCTGATCGAAATGGAAACTTTGAAAATATTGTTCTTGGTTATAGCAACTACCAAGATTATCAATCGAATCCTAATTATTTTGGTGCCCTTATTGGCCGGGTTGCCGGCAGGATTGAGGGTGCTTCCTTTAAACTGAATGAAAAGACATATTCGTTAGCAGCAAATAATGAGGATCATCATTTGCACGGCGGTCCTAGCGGGTTCCATCAAATTCTCTGGGAGGTTAGCCTTTTTCAAACAGCTGAAGAAGTTGGATTAACACTTACCCATAAAAGTGCTGATATGGACGGTGGTTATCCTGGAAATGTTGAGATAAAGGTCACTTATACTTTAAATAATCACAATCAACTTATTCTTGAGTACGCAGCTAAGAGCGATCAAACAACACCGCTCACCCTGACAAACCATGCTTATTTTAATTTAAGCGGCAATTTAAAAAACACTGTTCACGATCATCAAGTGACGATCGATAGCAGCAGGTTTGTTGAGTTGGACACAGATCTCATTCCTACAGGTAAGTTGCTTGATGTTGCTGACACAACCTTTGATTTCCGTGGTGGCCGTGTCCTTAGTGATGGGTTTAACAATGACTTCGAGCAAAATAAAATCGCTGATGGCGGTTATGACCATTATTTTATTTTCGACCATACGGAGGAATATCAAGCAATCCTTCAAGACCCGGTAAGTGGTCGCGTCATGCTCGTAAAAACAAATGAACCTGGAGTGGTGATGTATACGTCAAACGGATTGGCAGAAGGGCTGCCATTAGCAGAATGCTCTTCCCGAAAACATCTAGGTGTCTGCTTTGAAACCCAATCATCACCTGCCTCCTTACATCATGAAGGCTTTCCAACGGTGATATTAAATGCTGGAGAAAATTATCAGAAACAAACCGTATTTACCTTTCGTTTAGAAGACTAAGAAACAGGCTGCAACCTAATGGTTCAGCCTATTTTTTTTATAGGATTAAACAACTCTACCAACAGGAGGGACACTGCACCTAGCAATGTCGCATCATCGCCAAGCTGCGTGACCGTAACCTCGGTCTTTCTCGCTTCAGGGGTCAAGACTCTTTGCTGAATCGTTTCAAGGATTGCTGGCATAATAAATTTCTCACTCTTCATAACCCCTCCGCCTAAAACAATTTTTTGCGGATTCAGTAAGTGAATTAAGTTTGTTAATCCGATGCCAATCACCGTACCAGTTGCATGGAGAACATTCCGAAAGGTTAGGTTCCCCAGTTGTGCTGATTCGAATACCTCTTTTCCAGTCAGGCTTGTCTCTTTGCTGTCCATGATTTGTTTCCCTGCTCTTTCAGCAATAGCTGCTCCACTTACAAAGGTTTGCAAACAGCCACGATTTCCACATTCACAAATGGTACCGTTAATATCTATCGTCATATGACCGAATTCCCCTGCAATCCCCTGTGCCCCATGATATAATTTTCCGTTCATTACAACGCCGGCACCAACACCGCGACCAATATTTACGGCAACCATACTTTCGGTTTCCCCATGTCCGCCAAACCACGATTCACCCAGCGCCATGGCACGAGCATCATTTTCAACCTTAATGGTAAGGTTAAATTCCTCCTCCAATGCCTCTTTGATAGGAATATTTCTTAAGTTTAAAATAGGTGCCACCAGGGAGGTTCCGGTTTCAACGTCTACGACACCATGCATCGCAATGCCGATGCCGATAATTTGGTCATGATTGATTACCTTTGATTTTAATATGGCATATATATTATCTTTTAAAATCGAAAGAAACTGTTCATTTGTTATTGGCCTTTTTAAATGGCTGGAGGTACGCTGCAAAATTTTGCCTGATAAATCCGTGAGGACACCCTCAATTGTTTCGGGACCTGCATCGATACCAACGACATAAAATGTATTGGTATTGATATGTAACAATGTTGGTTTTCGACCGCCGCTCGAATGGCCCAATGTACTTTCTCTAACTAATCCCTGTTCAATTAGTTCCTTGACAATGCTGCTGACGGTCGGCGGAGTCAGACTGGTTTCCTTGGCAATTTGAGCTCTAGATATTGGTTCTGAGGTGCGGATCTTATTTAAAATAATTGATTTATTAACGGATTTCATTAATTGAAAGGTACCGCGCTGCATAAAAAAATCCTCCAATTTACTGTCGGTCTACTATTGTATAGTATAACATGGTTAATTAAATTAATTAATATAGTCGATATACGCACTTACGGTACCTCCAGGGAGTCTGAAGGTACCGTAAGTGTTATTTTATTACAGTCACGGTCACTCCAGCTCCTCTGCATTGACCCAAAACTCTTTTCCAATCCGGTTTCGGGCACTCCAGCCACCACATAGGTAGGTTCCAACAATAAGCTCCGCACCTTAGATCATCAAAATCTCGCGAATATCCTCCTCAGTTAAAGAAGATTTCCCTTTATCCTTCGAATCAATAATTTCCTCTATTAAGTCTCTCTTTTTCTCCTGCAACTCATTCATTTTCTCTTCGATGGTACCTCGGGCAACTAATTTAATTACCTGCACAACATTTGTTTGACCCATACGGTGCGCTCGGTCGGCTGCTTGTTCCTCGACCGCCGGGTTCCACCATAGATCATAAAGGATAACAGTATCTGCTCCAGTTAAATTGAGCCCAGTTCCGCCTGCTTTTAATGATATTAGAAAAAAGTCGCGTTCTCCTTCATTAAACCGATTTGTGAGTTCTAACCGTTCCTCGGATGGGGTTTGACCATCAAGATAGAAGAACGGCAGCCCTTGCATCGCAAATTCTCTGCTGATCAGCTGCAGCATTTTCGTAAACTGCGAGAAAATTAGCACCCTTCGTCCTCCATGCTTGGATTCCTCAATAATCCGAAGCAGCTGTTCAAACTTTGCCGAACTCCCCTTATACCCATCAACGAACAGGGCTGGGTGACAACAAATTTGCCTCAGCCGCGTCAACCCTGCAAGGATTTTGATTTTATTTTTACGGAGAGTGTCCTTATCCAGGTGTTTCAGCGTGTCGTGACGTAGTTTTGCTAAAAAAGCAGCATACAGCTTCTTCTGTTCTGGAAGTAACTCTACTGAATCCACTGACTCAATTTTTTCAGGGAGCTCTTCAAGAACATCCTCTTTCAATCTTCGAAGTAAAAATGGTCTGATCCTTCTCGCGATCATCTTCCTTGATAAATGGCTGTATTCCTTAAGCCCTTGAAACAGCTCTGGGAAAACAACATGATAAATTGACCACAGCTCTTCCAATGAATTTTCCACCGGTGTACCTGTTAGCGCAAATCGGTGGTCGGCCTGGATTCTCTTTACTGCTCTGGCCGTTTGGGTAACAGGGTTTTTAAATGCCTGCGCCTCATCAAAAAACACAGTATGATAGGCTTGCTTCTCAAACCAGGCAATATCCTTTCGCAGCAAAGGATAAGAGGTAATGACTACATCTTTCTCAACACCTTCCTGCTGTTTAGCCTTGCGGATTGATTTACTGCCATCGACAATCACCGCTCGTATGGCAGGAGCAAATTTTTTGATTTCGCTAAGCCAGTTATAGGTCAAAGCAGAAGGACATACAATCAGGATTGGCAGATGTTTTTCGCGTACGATAGGGAGCACCGAAAGAATAAAAGTAATACTTTGCAGCGTTTTCCCCAGGCCCATATCATCCGCAAGTATTCCTCCAAACCCATAACTAGCAAGTGTTTTCATCCATTTGTAGCCGTGTACTTGATAGTCTCTTAGAATCGGCGCTACCCATTCAGGTACCTCGAATTCCATCCTGTTTGGGTTGTGGATTGTATCCAAAAACTGCCGGAACGACTCTTCTAAGGTAAATGTTGAATCGTCTTCAACCGCATCCATTAGCTGAATTCCTCTGACAATCGGAGCATTAAATCCTGCTTCCAAATCTTCTGCCTGTACGGGAACTGCCTTTAGAAAACGATTGATTTCCTCAAATTCTCTTGTCTCCAATGAGAGCAGCGTCCCATTCCGCAGCCGATAATATTTGCGTTTTACCTCAAGTGCAGCCAAAATTTCCTTTATCTGTTTCTCAGGAATCCCATCCATTTCAAATTTAAATTCCAGCCAATTGGTTCGTTCTTTTTTTACCTTAACTCTGATCTTCGGTATTGTATTTTCTCTAAAAATTCTATTTCTAACAGCGGTTGTGGCATAAATTTGGACTAGCTTTTGCAGTTTAGGGACGGTATGATACAAAAATTCATACTCCAAATCTTCGTTATGTAAAAAGTAACCACTGTCCGTATTCGCAAATGAACTTTCCTCCATCAGTTGAAGGATTTGATTCTCTTTTTCCACATCTCTTATCAGTAACGGTCCATTCCGTAGTTCACGATTTTCTAAAGGGTTTATTAGGATATTTTCGTATTGAAATTCCAATCCCGCTAATAGCTTATTATTCACACGATCCAGGTAAAGCTTGGCGGTTAGTGGAATCCTCGTATATTGTTTCGTTAGGTTTTGCGGTAATTCAACCTCACCTAGTTTTTTCAATCCCGGGACTACTTTTTCTAAAAAATAATCCATTTGGTCTCGAGGTATCTCGATATGATTTGTTTTTGAATCCTCTAGCATATGTTTAAGGTCTGCCAGTCGTTTGCAGTCCGTTTCTTCCAGTCGAATAAACTTACCCTTATATAGAACAAAGTGATAAGACTCCAATATAACTAGGTTATTCAGCCCTTTAATCCTCAGGTGATACCCGCTGTTTTCCGAGGCAGCAAAGACAAACTTTAGTGGCAGTATTTTTTCTGTTAAAACCAATCCCACAAAATTTTCCTCATGATATTCAACTTTTACAAATGGCGCTTTTACCAACAGTGGCATTAGCTGTTCCCAAGAAGTAGGCGGTATTATCAATTGCTCAGAACTGAATGTATTTTCTATGGTGTCTGATATAGCACTAACATAAGCCGTTTCATCTTGTTGCACTAGGCTGAGGAACTGTATCACATCGTCTGTTTCTTTTTGAAAGCAATGTTGGTTTGGGCTAAAGGTAAACGTATCAGCAAGAATGCTAGGATTCCCTTTTCTAACTTGAACGAGGAAATCTCGAATATTCTTTACCTTTACATGGTCAACTTCCATTTCGATTCCAAGAAGTTCTGTTCCCGTCCCTATTTGCACTGGTTTACATAAAAATGCCGCTTCTAGTACTTGTCGATTCTCAAAATGACGCTGATGACCACTTGAACGTTTGTGCTGATCCGTAAAAATGGTGAGCAGTCCTTTTGTCAGTTCTTGCTTGGTTGTTGAATCGATTTGTCTCCCATTTGCTACAATAGGTGTTGTTCCTTGCAGCTGATGTTCATTGAGTGCGAGTAATACCGCCGCAATATGCTGGCATTCCGTTTTAACGGATGCAAGTTTTGGACAACTGCACTTCGTGTGAAAGCTGCCATCCTTTTCTTGAATTACAGTGACATAAAAATTTTCCGTTCCCTTAACAATAGCCTCACAACGATGAGGGCTATAATAATCAAAAATTACCTTCCCTGCTCTATAAAAAGAATCCCCTCGTTTAAAGGAGACCGTACCGCACATTTCTCTTATCTGTTTATGACTTAAAGCAATATTCAAATGCGTTGCTCCTCTCCAAGGGTTTAATCTTTTTTTAAAAAGATGACAAACACCATTATTTCCCATATTGTCCATTCCACGTGGACACTGTCCACGAGTGGTGCCTGTCACCATTATTTTTACTTACTCCACAAATTGTACATTAAGTTCGGGGCTGGCGGTAAGTTCTAGGTCTTTGGGAACTTTTAGGTAAAGGACGCTGTTTCCTTCGTAGATGCTATTTGAATGGCTGAAGTAGCCGCTTTTTCCTGTAAATTGGTTGATTGGGAATGCTTGTTGGAATTGAGTGAATTCCAGTTCTAATCTCTCTGGATTCTGGATTTTCATCGCATTATTCTCAACTTTGATTTGAAGTGGTTTTTCTAAACCCGAGATGTTCATGCCATTCACACTGGACCCCGATTTATAGTAGACCGCTTCAATATCACCATCATTCACTGTTTTTCTCTCCACTATGATCGAAGTTTCAATAAATTCTTCATTTGAAGCTGTTATCGCAAGCTGTTGATCTTGATAATCAAGATTCCATGTTTTTTTGATATAGGTACTGTCTACTTTATCAATATTCCCCGCAAGTGCTGCCTCGTATAACTCGGTACCCGCATGATCTAGAACATTTGCATCAATGCCTTTATAGATTTTTTCGTCAGTCGGCAGCAACGGAGTCAAGCCAGCACAAATGACCAAAATAGCTAAGTAGCCACCAAAAACCCAGTGAATTCGCTTACCAAAGAAGTAATTTTTCCTACCGCTCTTTGACAATCTTATTATCGCAATTATCATGATTGCGATGATTAATAGAGGTATAATAGCAACCATCTACCTCACCTCCAATCGATTGGACAGCATTGCTGAACTAGAAAAAAGCAAGATAACTAAAATAATGATTTTAATAAAAAATAAAGCGAAGGATGACTCCATAAAAATAAATTTAATCATATCTTGGAAGAATCCCCCATTCATGCTTCCCGCTCCAAGGACAATCATTCCAATGAACACACCCGGTACCAAGACAACAAATACCTTATTAAGCTGCACAAGGGTTCCAATAAAATAACCGATTGCAGTACCAAGAAAAACATAGAGAATAGTGGCACCAAAACCAATGAGCATTTCTGGAACAGCAATGGGACTTGATAGATATTCGGTTCGCCCCAATACATACATCAAAACTTTCATTACGTAAGTGGACATGATGGCCGTTATTCCACCAATGATACTAGCAGTCAACAAAAACAATATATTGGAAAAATTACTGCTCATTCTATTTGTAATAAATACAAAATCATCATTTCTGTATGCTTGGGTAGTGATAAGAATAGCAGAAATAATCGCCCAAACAATCGTGAAAGCAACCACGATATCTGCAGAATAATAATGGACATTCACCGAAAGCGTATTACTGCCTCCGCCTGACATACCGACACCGTTAAAGGAGAAGAGTATTCCCAACATCTGAATAAAGACCATGGACATAAACACCTGCATATATGCCCGGAGCTTAAATGTATATTGCTTTTTTATAATATCCAGCATACTAGTCTTTGATAAAGACATCGTCAATTCCCCCTTTTGTTTTACTTGTTAAATACACACATATATCACTTGAGGAAACAGGAGAAAAGGTAAGCCCAGCCTCTCGTGCTTTCTGCTTTTCATACTCAGAAAAATTATTTCTCACCACTGCAAACATACGGTCATGACCAATGTTTTTTAAGTGTATAACTTCTCTCTCCCCTATCCATTCATTCACATTCGCCGTTAAGCCTTCAATACCAATTGCCCATTCTTTTAGGTCTGCAATCGGAATATGAAGATGCTCTTTTCCATTTTTTAATAGTAAAATATCCTCTAATAAATCTTCTATCTCATTTAAATGATGACTGGAAAGGATAATCGTTCGTGGATAAGCGATGAAATCCTTCAGCAATGCCCGATAAAAATCCTTTCTCACGGCCGCGTCCATACCGGTTGTTGGCTCATCAAACATGGTTAAGGCACAGCGAGCAGACAAACCTACAATCATATTAAACGTGCTTTTCATTCCCTTTGATAGGCCGGTATACTGGTGATCCTGGTGAAAGGAAAAGTAATCAAATAAACGGTTAGCAAGCTCGTGGTTCCAATTTTCATAAAAGGTTGCTGCCACATTTAATATTTCTTTTAATGATAAGGCAGTTGGAAAGTTCATTTGATCATTTATATAAATAACATTGGCGGAAACGAAAAGATTGTTAAATGGCTCTTCTGAAAAAACCCTCACTTCTCCTGAGGTCCCTCTCATGAAACCTCCAATGATTTTTAACAGCGTCGTTTTCCCGGCACCATTTCGTCCTATTAATCCCGTAATCTTGTTCTCTTCAATTGTAAATGAAAGTTTATTCAGCGCTTTTGTTCTTCCATAAACCTTGGTCAATCCTTTGCAATCAATGACGTTCATTCCCCTGCCTCCCTTTTGTTTGCGTCCCGAATCATTTGGATTAATTCCTCTATACTTACCTCTAACCGTTCCGCTTCCATGACAATTTCAACAACTAGCTGCTTTAAGGTCTGATCTTTTCGTTTATTTATGATGATTTCCTTCGCATTGCTTGCAACAAACATTCCAAGCCCGCGCTTTTTATAAAGAATGTTCTCCTCGACCAGCATCGTTAACCCTTTCGCTGCCGTAGCAGGATTAATCGTAAACATTTCCGCAAGCTGATACTGGGAGTAAATTTTTTGATCACTTTTAAAATTCTCGTTCAGAATTTCTCTCTCCAGCCACTCAGAAATTTGCAAATAAATTGGCTTTGTTCCGTCCATATTAAGAATCAACCCTTTTTCTCCTTTCTGATATAGTACATTACTGTTGTAATGTACTATATCACTTTATGCAAAAAATGACAATAGACTTTGGATAATTTTCCAATTTCCACACAAAATATGATCCCTATGCTAATGCACAGGGACCAAGCAAACAAAATTATATATTTCGTAATTCAAATAGTCTTTCTGACCGTCTTCGCAAAATTTTACAGATAATTAAAACAATTTAAATTTTCTTAACAAATCTTTACACTCCCTTAATTAACATTGAGGTTGGGACTGCCTATAATCAAAGAGGAAAGTTACTAAATCACCTAAAAGGGAGAATGATTAAATGGATCGCCGTTTATTTTTAACCTATGTTGGAAGTAGTACTGCTGCACTAGTTGCCGCATCATCTGGGATTGGGGCTTTAACTGGAAACGCAATGACTGGAGATCATTTACAAAATGGACAGCCATCTGGAAAAGGTAAATCACTTACTTCACCATTTAAGCCAATAAGTCGTACCTGGGATAACGATGTGGTACTCCCTAACGGGTATAACTACTCAATTATCGCTTCATATGGTGATGTGATTAACTCAAAGGGCGAAAAATTTGGGGATGCTGCCGATCTTACTGTTTATTTTCCAATCGACAGCTTAAAAGGTGGAACCAATTCCGAAGAAGGCTTGATCTGGGTAAATCACGAGTTTCCTGAACCAGAAAACTATATGAAGATGCTAGGAATTAATCAATCTGCTTTTTCAGGAAAACTGGCAGACTATCCTGAGCTTCTTAAAATGGAGAAAGAAGCTGTCGGTGGTTCTGTCATTCACGTAAAAAAAGAAAAGGATGGCTGGAAGCTTGTAGTTGATGATACATATAACCGCCGTGTTGATGGTAATACTTCAATTGAATTAACAGGTCCTGCGCGTGGAACCAAGTATGTCGGTGGCGCTACGACTGTGGTTGGTTCATTAGGTAACTGCAGCGGCGGACGTACATTATGGAATACTGTCCTGTCTTGTGAAGAAAATACAGAATATGGCGATGACTATGGCTGGCCAAATTTTACTGATGAACACTATGGCTGGGTTGTTGAGGTGGATCCATTTGATCCTGCAAAACCTGTTCGAAAACATACAGCTCTCGGCCGCTTTGCCCATGAAAACACGGCAATGGGTTTAACGAATGACGGTAGAGTGGTTGTTTATATGGGTGACGATAAAGGTGATGCGTGTTTCTACAAATTCATTAGCAGCAAGAAATTCAATCCTGCCAATCGTGAAGCCAATTTCGATATTTTGGAAAGTGGGACTTTATATGTAGCCAGCATGAAAGAGCAAAAATGGATTGCGCTTGATCGTGCAACAAATCCTAAATTAAGTGCATTTGCGGACCAAGCTGATGTCCTAACCAATGCACGTGCAGCAGGAAAAGCAGTTGGCGGTACGCTATTAGATCGCCCTGAGGACGTGGAAATCCACCCTCATGACGGATCTGTTTTCTTAGCATTAACAAACAACACTGGTCACGGAAATTTCCATGGTCAAATTGTCCGATTTGTTCCAGCTAATAACGATCATGCTAGTGAAGCCTTCACGTTTGAAGTATTTGTTGCCGGTGGCCAGCAAAGCGGGATTACTTGCCCAGATAATCTTCACTTTGACAGCAAAGGGAACCTATGGGTAGTGGAGGATTTTGGTGCATCAGAAACAAACCAATATGCTGCGTATAAAAACTGTGGAGTATTCATGATTCCAACGGATGGAAAACAATACGGAGAACCTTTCCAATTTGCCTCAGGTCCTAAAGGCAGTGAATTAACAGGTCCATGGTTAACGCCAGACGAAAAAACTTTATTCCTAGATGTTCAGCATCCAAGTACATGGAATCAACACCCAGGCCAGACGTTTGGGCGCTCGTGTTTAATTGCAGTCCAGGGTGGAAACTTTAAATAAGAAAATGTGGAAGGAGACATCTCTTATTATGTTCGTATGTTCAACCCACGTTAAGGACGCCCTAGCGTTTATGTATGTTCCTCATATAAAGTTACTTACAGAGGACCAAGGCTTTCGTTGCCAACTATGCAAGAACAAAGCGAAATATAAGCTTTTTCAATACTGCCACCAACGGAACATGACTAGAAAAGCTATTTAAAGGAGGTTACGATCCATGCTCCAGAACATAGGCATACCTGGATTAATTCTCGTTTTAGTGATTGCCTTAATCATTTTTGGGCCATCCAAATTGCCGGAATTAGGCCGTGCTGTCGGTTCCACGTTGAAGGAATTTAAGAAGTCAACCCGCGATTTAGTCTCAGATGATGACTCAGATAAAGCGCAGGCTAAAAAAGAGATATAACTATTTTTTGAAGATGCAGGCGCAAATCTAATGCTTGCATCTTCTTTTTTAAGGAGGATTAAGATGATGAAACCACATGACATGGATTTGATTGGTCATTTTGAGGAATTACGCAAACGGCTCATTCTCACACTTGGAACCTTTTTGGTTTTGTTTATTATTGCCTTTCTTTATGTACAAGATATTTATCAGTGGATTGTTCAGGACATCGAAGTAAAACTGGCCATTTTAGGTCCGAGTGATATTTTATGGGTGTATTTACTGCTCGCCTGTGTCGTTGCCATTTCAGGAACGATACCAATGGCCGCCTATCAAATTTGGCTATTTGTTCGGCCAGCATTGAAGGAAATGGAGAGAAAGGTAACGCTAGCTTATATTCCATCGTTATTTTTTCTTTTTATTATTGGAATCAGCTTTGGCTATTTTGTGATTTTCCCTATTGTCTATCAGTTCCTTCTCTCTTTATCGGAAGATATGTTTATGACCTTTTTCACGACAGAAAAATACTTTCAGTTTTTACTGCATATGACCCTGCCATTTGGTTTCTTATTTGAACTTCCTGTGGTGATCATGTTCTTAACAAGCCTTGGAGTATTGAATCCATACAGATTGCAAAAAATTCGTAAATACTCTTATTTCGTACTGATCGTAACAGCTGTTTTAATCACGCCGCCAGATTTGTTATCTGATATTTTAGTCATCATTCCGCTTATCTTTTTATACGAGTGCAGTGTTTTACTATCAAAGGTAGTATACCGGCGGAAACAGAAAGTAGAGTTAGCTGCGTAGTGGTTTTACAAAAACCCACAATCCTAGATTATGGGTTTTTGTATTTGCCTCTAATTCACGACCGGAACAAATATCTTTTCGTACTGATAATCACCATCTACTTCGTTTATTTTTATAACAGAGGCGTTCTCTACTGGTTTAAAATTTTTCAAATCTTCTATCGGCCAATTCATCAAATAGGTTAACAGCATATGAATAAACGCAGCATGGGAAACTACAACAATATTATCATATCGTTTCTGCCGTCTTGCTCGTTCGACAACGGAATGCATAAACATGGTTGCCCGCAAGTAAACATCGGCCAATGATTCCCCGTTTTGAAAACGAAAGTAAAATTGACCCGCCGCCTTGAACTCCGTCTTTTTCTCTGGGGGACGATTGGTAAAATCATAAAGATTTCCAAGCTCCCACTCTCTTATTAGCGGATTTTCAAAAAATGGTACCCCTTCTGGAAGCTGAGAATAAATGGCTTGGGCTGTTTGCATGGTCCGTAAATAAGGCGAGCAATACAAAACCGTCTTTGGAGTGACGATGGTTTTGAAAAATTTAGCCGTTACCAGTACTTGTTTAAGTCCTAATTCAGTTAAACGATGCTGTGAATCATGCGTATGTGCCATCACTGATTTATCAACATTATGCTCCGCTTCACCATGCCGGATAAGATAAATATTCAACCAATTTCAACCCCTTATTATTGTCAATTACCTCTATTCTACTTCAGTCCATCCCCCGACTACCTACTAAACGTTCGACAACATTCTACAAATAGAAAGTATAAACTTACTCTATTTATCTTGGTGTTTTTCAAGTATTTCCTTAGTATTCTTAAGATTTTCCTTTCATTTGATATTATATAAATACCTAAATTATGTAAAAAAGCTTACTCAAAGAGTAAGCTTAACCTCTATAAACACTATCACATGTTCCAGGTTTTGGTTCATAAAAACAATGTTCTTTAAATGGACCAGTATGAGGTTGATCGTACCATGTAGGAGGACACCCTGGCGCCGTTGGATTAAAATACCAAAGAGCAAATTTCGCAGGATGATCTCTCCAACCATTTATATTTTGTTGTGCTAATCTTCTTTCCGCAGTTCTTGATCTTTGATAAAATACATTCCCTTTTTGCACTGCTTCAAAAGAAAAATTCCCTCCTTGTACTTGAAATATTACATCATGAACAGTGGGTACACCTTTGAAATCTAAGCATTGTGCTACAACACGATTTATTATTACATTTCCAACATATAACATTCCTTGCTTTCCTTCACCTTCTGCTTCTGCTCTCATCATTCTTGCCATTTCATCTACTTCATGACTTCTAGCCTTTACCCTTGGCATTTCATCACCTCATAATCAATGTATGAAAAAAAGCTTACGTTCATGTCATTGCTTAATTAGAAAAAAACACCTTCCTTTATTCGGAAGATGCTGTCATTACAAATTATTTAAAAACGTGCGGATTACATCTGCTCCACCTATAAAAGTTCCAAAAGATCCACCTATATTGGTAAGGATGATGACCAGCAGGACCCTTGTAAATTTATTACGCCAAAATCCTTTTAGGGAGAAAACATCTTCTGATAATGTTTCAAAGTCAGCCACACTCGGGCGTTTGATATAAGCTTGAACAATCCCTGAGACCCAGCCTGCCGCCAATAATGGATGTAACGTAGTGATGGGCGCTGCGATAAAGGCTGATAAAATAGCTAGTGGGTGTCCTAATGCTGCGGCTGCACCAATCGCAGCTGTGGTTCCGGTCCAAAGGATCCAGCTAATCGCTTGATCCATACCAGCCGATGGATTGAGAAAAAAGGTAAGGGCAATGATTGCAACAATAAGCGCAGGAATGGCCCAGCCGATAATTTGTGGTGTTTTCGATTTTGGTTTTGTTTTTGTTAAAGCTTGCAAATCCTGGTCTTTATGAATTTCTTTTGTAATTCCTGGAACGTGTGCTGCGCCTAAAACTGCCACAACCTTTTTCCCAGGAGCTTCTTTAATTTTTTGCGCTAAGTATTGATCTCGCTCATCAATTAAAGGTTTCTTTAATTTTGGAAATGCTTCTGATATTTCAGCAAGGGACGCATTTAACGTATCTTGCGTTTTCATTTTCTCAAGTTCCTCTTCAGATATAGATTCCTTATTAAAAATGCTATAAAAAATAGAAGTGAGGAGCTGTGTTTTTCCCCATAAACCAACATTGCCCCATATCCGTGAAAAAGTAATTTGAATATTACGGTCGGCTAATACGAGTTCAGCCCCTATTTCTTTTGCCGATTCAATTCCTTGAATCATTTCCTGTCCTGGCTTTGTATCAAACTGTTTAGCTAAACGATTTTGAAAGGAAGAAATGGCAAGATTCATGATGAGCAAGGTCGCCTTCTTTTCTTTGATGACCTTAAAGATATCGGTTTCTCTCCACTTGCTACCTTCCATTATTGACTTGTAGCGTTGTTCATCCAATTCGATACAAACTGAATCTGGACGTTCGCGGTCAATAACCTCTTTAACTTGCTCTACACTTAGTTTGGAAACATGTGCTGTACCAACTAAGATAATTTCTTTGCCATCCAAATCAATTCGGGTTATATTTTCTTCTGTCATAATCTACTTCCTTCATAAAAATATACTTATACAAATGTCTATACCTTTATAATGAAGGACATCCAACAGAATTTCAACAGAAAGAATATGATGCACAACTATAAAAATATCCATAGTCTGTTACTTTTGAAAAGGACCATAAATCTTATTTGTAAAATAAGTGATTGTTAATATTTCCTTACGTAATAAACCATATTTAAAAATACTACTGTTATATAAAGCGATACAATCAATGTTAATAGATGATATGCTGAAATATTTATTATACTTAAATAAGGATTAATCAATAATAATAAGCCGAATATTATTCCTAACATCCAAAAATAACTTACGTAAATTCCACGCTCTCTTATTTTTTGAGCACGTTCATCTTTTGCAGCAAAATGGTCCGATTTTTGATAAGGCGTGATGCTTTATTTCCGCCAAAAATTCGTATAGTCTGCCTTATCCAAGATATTAAATTCAATAATGTTTTCTAGCAATTCGTAATTTACCTGCTCATTCCACGGAATACGAAACAAGCCTTTAGTAGCGCTGTAGCCAGCTTTTGCAATGTCATCAGCAAAGTGCGAAATGCCTGCTACCTCTGGTGAAACGCTCAAATGCTGCTTCGCTGTAGAAAAGCCGATGATAAATGTGCCGTGGTCGGAAAACATTGGCGTATTCCATTTGAATACCGGTTCCAAATTTGGAAATTTATTTGCAACCCACACCAAAATCTCCTCTGTTCTCTCGCGATGGTTGGGGTGATCGATTCCTGCTAAATATTTTTCAAAAACCTCCATGTTGTTCCCTCCTAAAATAAAATGTTCTCGTTTAAAACTAATACCCAAAAAAGGAATCTTTTTTGATATTCTTTTTTGAAATATTATTATTTTGTAAATAAACGGAAGTTGTATCTACCATTTCTTTTGGTCCAGCAATAAAGTAGTTACCATCGTTCTTATATAAGGTGGTAAACTTATTTATCTCCTGATATAAGTCATCCCTTGAATCAAGGTAAGTTACACTTATTGAATGTTTGTAAGCAATTGCATCAAGCTCATCTTTATTTATAAATGACTTGTTACTATCAATATAGAGGAGATGTATTTGTTTCTCAACTCCATTCCCTTCAGCCTCAATTTGTTTTAATATCGACCGAAATGGTGTAATTCCAATTCCACCCGCAACCAGGAGTGAAGGACTGTTATCTTTTAGATAAAAAGAACCAACAGGACCACTCATACTAACTTTCATTCCTTGCTTTAATTCTAACATCCCTTTCTTAAAATCACTTGGGTTATCACTAATACGCGTAGTTATTTTAACCACATTCTCTGCGGGAGCAGATGCCACAGTGAACGGTCGTGTTGGCTTTTTTATTTTCTTATGGGTAATAGTAAACAAACCATGTTGCCCTGCTTTCCAGGTTGAATCTTTCTCTTTTTCAAACAGAAATGTATAAACATCTTCTGATTCTTTGTAGCTTTCTAAAAATAATAAATCTCTCTTTTTAAATATTGAAAATGTATCTTGAAAAAAACTCATTTCCCAATCCCCTTTTTTAATATTATGTATTCATACTTATCAGACCAGTTTGCATTGCAACTTATTTTTGTACTAATTTAACAACGGCTCAGTATACTGAGCCGTTGTTCTTGCCAATTGGTTAGTATAAGAAACGAAACTAAAATTACATGTCAGGTTTTGGTCTGATTATTCCACTAACACTATTCCAATATTTCTCGTAATAAGATACCCAATCTTTAATTTCCTGTAGGGGAGCTGCATTTAGTCGAAATCTTGTTTCTCTACCACCCTTTCGGTCAGCAACTATACCAGCTTCTTTAAGGATAGCCAAATGTTTAGAAACAGCAGTACGACCCATTTGAAAATGAGCGGTTAATTCGTGAAGAGGTAACTCTTCTGCATCTGCCAACAAACGTAGCAATTTACGTCTTGTTGGGTCAGCAATGGCTACATAAACATCACGCTCTTGTTTTTTCTCGCTCAAAACCTCCCCTCCTTTCATAAATAGGACACCAATTAGTGTCTCAACTTTAGGACACTAATTGGTGTCCTGTCAAACTTTATTTTGACATAATGGTATATGTAGTATCCTCTTATCATCAAGAATATTTCTTGAAGTAACCTGCGTCGTTAGTTGAAGAAGAAAAAGCTGCCTAAATGACAGCCTTGATCTTCAACAATTGCCCCCGCTACTATAAGTGTAACTACTCACAAACTTCTCATTTAGTCTGATTATTTAACAGAACTCAATGTCACCACAACAATTTCTGGGAGATTAAAAACCCTTATCGGAATAATACTGTTTCCAAGTCCTCTATTTACAATCATTGTAGTGTTATCCGATTTGTATTTCCCAGATGTATACTGTGGAAATAATCCTTGGTCTGGAGCAATTAAACCACCCACGAAAGGTATTCTAAATTGTCCACCGTGTGCGTGACCTGAAAAAACAACATCAAATCCATACTCACTATAAAGAGAAACCATTTCGGGTCTATGTGATAACAGAATTTGAAAATTATCTTCTCCTTCGATTTCCTCTATTGAATTCGTGATATTTTCTTCGGTTTTGGCTCTTTCCACATAAGTTTCTTCTACATTGGATGGGTCATCAATTCCTATAATTTGAATTTTGTCAGTTCCAATGGTAATTTCCTCTGCTGTGTTTCTCAACAGCTGTACACCGATGTTTTTTAATTTATCCTCTAACGTATTGAATTTCCCAGACCACCATTCGTGATTTCCTGTCACATAAAAAACTGGTGCAACCTGAACCAATCTTTCCATCAAAATTAGACTAGGCTTCTCATCATATCTCTCTGAATCTATTAAATCACCTGTAAATAAAATCAAATCTGGTTCTAACTTTTTCACCTTTTTTACTAAGTCGCTTTGGTCATTCCCAAAAGATTTACTATGTAGGTCAGAAAGTTGAACAATTTTATATTCATTAAAATTTTGTGGAAGCTTATCTGAGCTAATGGTATATTCACTTGTTACAATTGAATTGTTTTGAAAATAAAAAAAGTAAATTAACAAAGCCATTCCAATTAAAAAGTATAACCATTTCTTTTTAGTTTTTTTCTTCAACATTTACCTCCTCTATTTTTATCAATCAACTAAATTATTGTTAAACTATCCTCTCCCATGTTACTTGAATTAGAAAAAGGCTTTACTCCTATTAAAGTAATGCTACCCGTTAGCTCAATAAGAGGCTCTATTTTACTTTTCATACCACGCTATCTTTGGTCGTGAAATTGGATAACCGTTTTGTTGCCTATATAACTTTCTTTCT